>NZ_CAXUPU020000004.1:0-361052 GCF_964252755.1 Caballeronia sp. LjRoot29
GTGCCGGATTGCTTATACGCTGCCGAAGAAAGATGCGAAGGCTTATAACCCCGGGTATTTATCGTTGCAGTCGCATTGCGTGTTGGGAAGTGAAATGGCGATTTCGAAAAGTACGACGGCGGGTGCAACGATCCCTGTGCATGTGGAGCGTTGAAGTGTGCGATTAGTGGGGGCTGAATTGCCAGGCTAACCGCCTCTCGATTCTCTTTTTAGAAGACTCATCCCATGTTGAAGAAACTCTCGTTACTTGTATTTCTGCTGCTGCAGCTACTGTTCGGCGTAACTGCAGCAAATGCTGCCCCCACTCTATGTACCATCGCGGGCGGCACCAACTATGCGCCAGCCGTCACGGCAAATCTGTTTCCACGTGACACCCGATAGGCACACAAAGCCCGCCTTACTCGACCCTGGTGCAAATCAGCTGCGTCTCCGATGTAACCGCGTACTCGATGAGCGTATATACAAACGCTCCTACCGGCGTAGAGGTGCCTGGATTTACTAACTACTATCAAACGAATATTCCTGGCATTGCGGTTCGATACATCGCGGAAATGGACCAAATACCTCTTGCTCACCTTATTCGGGAGGCTGGCCGTCGCCAATACTAACAATAACTCGAACGATCTCCTGCACGGTGAAAGCGTCAGCGACCGGAGAGATACAAACGTTTGGCTTGAACTACACGGCTTACTTCATAAAGGTCGGCAATGCAGCGGTTGGAAATCTTACGACAATTCCAGCAGTGAGTATTTGGCAATACATTCCGCTCAAAGGTGCTGTGGCTAACGTGTTTTCCGGTTCGGCAACCGGCACATTCGCCGTCGCCGCCTGCACGGTCACGACACCGGCCATCGCCGTAACGATGCCGAAGACCTACACCTACCGATTACCGAAGGTCGGATCCACCGATGGTGAAACGAGCCTGGCAACAGGGCTGAATTGCGACCCGGGCGTCAAGGTGTACACAACGCTAACCGACGTAAGCACGCCCTTGAATACCACGACAACGCTGTCGCTCAGTCCGGATTCGACCGCGCAAGGTATCGGTTATCAAATTCTCTATAACGCTACGCCCGTCAATTTCGGTGTTGACTCGTCGGTACCGGGAAACCCGGGTCAGTTTGTGTTGATGCCCGTGCCGACCACGGGCGGCGTGCTTAGCGTTCCGCTAACGGCCCGATACATCCGCACTGGCAAGATCGGCAGCGGATCGGTGAATGGAAAAGCGACCTTCACCATGTCGTATCAGTGAATGATATAAGCCGACAAGGTCTATCCGCCAGACCGGTGGAGCGAAGCAACGGTATCGCGCAACGACGCCCCTGCATGCGCCGCGTGCGATGACCGCCGCCTCGCTGCCCTTCGCCTTAACGATCCATCATCGAGCCCGATTCCTCCGCTGCAGGCAACAACGCGTCGCTATCGTCTTTGAGCTTCACGCCCGTTAGCTTCAGACGCGTTGCTTCAGTCAGCAAGTAATGCAGCTTGAACGCTGCGGGATCGTAGGCAAGACCTTCGGGGCGCACGTTCGAAATACAGTTACGCTCCGCATCGCTTTTACCAATGCGCGGTTCATACGTCAGGTAGATGCCGAGGCTGTCGGGCGAACTCAAACCCGGCCGTTCTCCAATCAGCATCACCACGATGCGCGCCCGTAAAATCTCGCCAATACCATCGCCGAGCGCGACCCGCGCCTGCCTTGCGACGACGATCGGACCGATGTTCAGGCCCGCCAGCTTCGAGCGCATGCGCTCGAGCAGCGGCAAGGCATGACGCGCAGCGGCGTAGGCAGACAAACCATCGGCGACCACGAACAGGACATCGAACGCCGCGGCCGCTGCGGCCGCGTAATCATGCATTCGCGAGGTACTTTCGTCGTTCAGCTTTCGTCCCAGGTCAGGTCGCCGCAAGTAGTGCTCGCGATCAGGCGCGGCGCTTTCCACGTCGAGCGTTTCAAAACCGGCGGCATTCAGCAATGCATGCAGCGCAGCCACATCGAGCGGTTGATGCACGGCGTCGCGGGCTTGCGCATGCGAAAGATTAAACGCTAGCAGAGGCGCCGTCGGCAGGCTGCTGCCCGCTCGTCCTAATCTTACTGTGTCATAAATGTAACTTAACATCCCAGCAGCATGGACACCGGCTGAGTCTGTGGATGATGGCGCGAGCGATGAGTAGCCGCAGCGTCGAAATCGAGTCAGGCACGTGGCGCTGGACCCGTCCGGCTGCCGCGAGGGAGGTAACCTTCGGGTAGGGAAGCCGCTTCTGGTTGAGCGCGGTTTTTTTTTGCGCCGCCCTGACTGAGCCGCTCGGTGACGAGAAAGGCGTAAGCCGCAATACACAGCGTGGCATGGTGATGGAAGCCGCGCCAGCCGCGGCCCTCGTAATGCGCGAGGCCGAACTCCTGCTTGAGCTCCTGGTAGTCTCGTTCAATACGCCAGCGCATCTTGGTGACGAAGACCAGTTGTTCCAGGGTGGCCTCGGACGGCGCCGTGCAGAGGAAGTATTTCGCCGGCTCGGCTTCTGCCTCGGGCCACTCGATCAGTAGCCACTCCTCGGCGCGCATCTCGGTGCCCAGGTAATCGCGGTGAGCAGGACGAACCCGCACAGCGGCGAAACGCGAGGATAGATCCGTGTTGGTACCTTCGCGCCAGGTGAGCGCGCTATAGGCCTCTTGCGGCAACTCCATGGCCAATGCCTTGATCGACACCGGCTCGTGACCCGGCTCACGGCGCAGCTTCGTCGGCCGTATGCCGCGACCGCTCCAGGGCTTGGGTGGCAAGGGTGCGGTGCCCGGCGCCCATACCGTGGTTGCCGGCCTGATACCGACGGCATACAGCATGCCCAGTTCAGTAATGCCATCGCGAAAGGCGGTTTCATCGCCATACCCGGCATCGGCCAGCACCACGCCCATGGGCACGCCCGAGGCGAGCGCCTCATGCATTTGCGCCAGAGCGATTTCAGGCTTGGTAGCGAACGTCACACCGTCGGGCACCCCGGCTTTCTTCCGGCGCTCGAGGTCAGCCGCCCAGTCCTTGGGCAGATACAGTTGATAGCCAACCGGAAGACTGCCCTGAACGCTGGCCAACGACAGGCTGACGGCCACCTGGCAGTTATCTTGTTTCCCGAGCTGGCCACAATATTGCCGCGCCACCCCGACCGAGTGCTTACCCTTCTTCGGGAATCCTGTGTCATCAACGATCCAGTAGCAGCCACTGTCCAGACCAAGGTGCGGCACAACCCAGTCTCGGATGCGCGTCATCACGGCGCTGTCGGACCATCCGGCCTTGGCCACGAAGTGATGCAGTGACTGATGCTTGGCTGCGACGTGCAGCGGATCGGTATGCGCTGCCAGGGGCTCAACGCTCTTGCGATGGATCGGCAGCATCAACCCGCGACAATAGTCCTGCAATCCGGCGTTTCGATCCTTATGCTCTAACCCTGCGCACAGATGCTCAATGTAGCGATCGAACTTCTCCAGATTTTCCATTGCAGTCCGCCGGTAGATATGGAATCCTTATTATCTACGATAATGCAGACGAATATCGTTATTTTTATGACACAGTAAGACTAACGCAATGCGCGCGTTGGTGAAACGACGCAGCGTGTCCCATGGGTTGGTGCTGACGGAAGAGGGAGGATCGTAGAAATCGGCCATCAGGCACTCATCCATTCGAGCAGCGGTTGTGATGCGGACTGGTTCAGCAAAGCGCCTTGTGGACCGGCAATTCGCATCGCCTCAAGCCACGCCTCGAACTCCGGCGCGCGCCGCAAGCCGAGCACATTGCGAACATACAGCGCGTCGTGGAATGACGTGCTTTGATAGTTCAGCATGACGTCATCGGAGCCGGGAATGCCCATGATGAAATTGACATTGGCCACGCCCAGCAGCGTGAGCAGGTTGTCCATGTCGTCCTGATCGGCCTCAGCGTGATTCGTGTAGCAGATGTCGCAACCCATGGGAACGCCGAGCAGCTTGCCGCAGAAGTGATCTTCCAGTCCCGCGCGAATGATCTGCCGGCCATCGTACAAATACTCGGGGCCGATGAAGCCGACCACCGTGTTGACCAGTAGCGGGCTGAACTTGCGCGCGACCGCGTAAGCGCGGACTTCGCAGGTCTGCTGATCGACACCGTGATGAGCGTCGGCGGACAACTCGCTGCCTTGGCCAGTTTCAAAATACATCAGGTCGCGGCCAACGGTGCCGCGTTTTAGCGACAAACCCGCTTCATGCGCTTCCTGAAGCAGCGCCAGCGAGACACCAAAACTGCTGTTCGCTTTCTCGGTACCCGCAATCGACTGGAACACGAGATCGACGGGCGCACCTTTCTCGATTGCAGCAATCGTGTTGGTCACATGCGTGAGCACGCATGATTGCGTCGGGACTTCATAGCGTTGCCGGAAGTCGTCGATCATCACGAGCAGCGTCGTGATCGCACTCAACGAATCCGATGCCGGATTGATACCGATCATCGCGTCGCCGCAGCCGTACATGAGGCCGTCAAGCATTGACGCGGCAATGCCCTTGACGTCGTCGGTCGGATGGTTCGGCTGCAGGCGCACCGACAAATGTCCGGGCAAGCCGATCGTGTTGCGAAAACGCGTGATGACCGGCCGCTTTTTCGCGACGAGGATCAGGTCCTGGTTGCGCATGAGCTTCGATACGGCCGCGACCATCTCCGGTGTCAGTCCCGCCGTCACGCGGCTTAGCGCGCCGGAATCGGTGGTGTCTGCCAGCAGCCAATTGCGGAAATCGCCCACGGTGAGATGCGAAATCTCGGCGAAAGCTTGGCAAGAATGATCGTCGACGATCAGACGCGTGACCTCGTCAATCTCGTAGGGGATCACGGTTTCGTTGAGGAAGGCGCGCAACGGTACTTGCGCCAGCGCCATCTTAGCCGCCACGCGTTCTTCTTCGGTATGAGCTGTCACGCCTGCCAACTGGTCGCCGGAACGCAGCGGGCTGGCTTTCGCCAGCAGCGTCTTCAGGTCGTCGAAACGGTAAGTCCGCAGACCGATGGTCTCGTTATAGCTCATTGCGTGATCCTTGTTCCAAGGCCCCTCCAGGCACTTACTCCGCGCTCGCTGGCCGGCTCGACGAATCCGGCATCTGGCATCCGGCAGGCGTCTTGCGCGGGTTGAGCCGCGTCCTTCGCTGGCGATCGGCGCCCGCGGTCGATCCGGGCGTTAACCCGAAGTATGCGGCGAAACAATTAACGGTCAAAAATGCGGACGCGGTAATTTAAACGAATCAGACGGAGTGTCCTTGCCGAATATCCGATCTGGGCCGCGCGCCCGGGCGCACCGTTGCCCGATTTCCCGCGTGCGATAATCCCGCTTTCCCAATCCGGGCATTTTCGCGCGCCGCACCTTGAAAAACCTGCTTGTTTCCCTCGATCGCCTGGCGGATTTCGACGAGATCATCGACGTCCGCACGCCGCTCGAATTCGCGGACGATCATATCCCCGGCGCGCTCAATGCCCCCGTGCTGAGCAATGAGGAGCGGGTGCTGGTCGGTACGATGTACAAGCAGGTGTCGCCGTTCGAGGCGTCCCGCGTGGGCGCGGCGCTGGTCGCGCGCAATATCGCGCAGCACCTCGACACGACCTTTGCCGGCCGGCCGCGCAACTGGCGCCCGCTGATTTATTGCTGGCGCGGCGGTACCCGGTCCGGTTCCGTCACCACCGTGTTCAGCATGATCGGCTGGCAGGCGCGGCAGCTGGAAGGCGGGTATAAAACCTATCGGCGCTCAACGCTCGATACGCTCGATAATTTGCCCACCCGGTTCCGGTACATCGTGCTCACTGGCCCCACCGGGAGCGGCAAAACGCGTCTGCTGCACGCATTGCACGAGGCTGGTGCACAGACGCTGGACCTGGAACAACTGGCGGCGCATCGCGGCTCCTTGCTCGGTGCGTTGCCGGGCGAGCAGCAGCCATCGCAGAAATGGTTCGATACGCTGTTGGTCTGCACGCTACGCGGTTTCGATCCGGCCCGGCCGGTGTTCGTCGAGGCGGAGAGCCGGCGGATCGGCGCGATCTCTTTGCCCTTGGCGCTGCTGGAGTCGTTTCACCGCGGCGCATGTGTCGAGGTCGAGGCAAGCCGCGACGATCGCGCCGCGTTCTTGCTGCATGACTACGCGCATCTTTTCCAACATCCGGAATCGTTCAAGCTGCAACTGTCGCGACTGATCGGCCTGCATAGCCGCGAGCGGGTGAGCGGCTGGCATGCGTTGATTGACGCGGGGCGAGAAGCTGAGCTGGCCCGCGAACTGATCGACCTGCATTACGATCCGGCCTATTCACGCAGCAGCCGTCAGAATTTCAGCGAATTGCCGTACGCCACGCACATGCTGTTCCGGCCGAACGACGCCGATGTGGTCGGGCAGGCAAGGGCGCTGCTGGCACGGCTAGATACCACGCGGCAGGTTCAGACTGAAAAGCCGCCCATCGGGTCGGCCTGACGCTGTTTCATTCCAGTACAACAAACAAACTACCCAAGACCATGCAATCCACTCTTCGACAACCACGCGTCACGCTCGGCTGGGTCACGTTCCTGCTGATCGCGGTCGTAGGCCTGTTTTACGTCAAATGGTTTCCTTACTACAACCGCGCCTTCGTGGCGGCCAGTCAACATTCCATCGGTAAATCAATCGTGATGGGTACCGCCGCGAGCGCGCCCGCGCCGTCGTGGCAGGCTGCTATCGACTATGCCGTCGCCTATGGCAAGGCAATCTGGCAGGCGATGGTGTTGGGTCTCCTGCTCGGCTCGGCGGTGCAGGCGCTGATTCCGCCGCAATGGGTGGCGCGCGCGCTCGGCAAGAGCGGCTTTGGCAGCGTGGTGACTGGTGGCCTGATGTCGCTGCCGGGCATGATGTGCACCTGCTGCGCGGCGCCGGTCGTGGCCGGCCTGCGGGCGCGTCAGGCGGCGCCGGGAGCGGCTATCGCATTCTGGCTCGGTAACACGGTGCTGAACCCGGCCACGCTGATTTTCATGGGCTTCGTGCTTGGCTGGCAATGGATGGGACTGCGGCTCGCGCTGGGAATCCTGATGGTGTTCGGCCTGGGTTACGCCGTGAACCGGATGGTGACGCCGAAGGAAGCCGAAGCGTCACGCAGCGAGATGGCGAAGCTGGTCACAGCGGAAGATCCGGGCACGGCGTTCACCCGCTGGATTCGCATTCTCGGACGCATGACGATCCGGCTTGTGCCCGAATATATCGTGCTCGTGCTGGTGCTCGGCGCGGCGCGGGCGTGGTTGTTTCCGCATATTGGTCCGAATATTGACAATAGCGCGCTGTGGATTGCGGGTCTCGCTATTGCCGGCACGTTGTTCGTGATCCCGACAGCGGGCGAAGTGCCGATCATCCAGGCAATGCTCTCGCTCGGCATGTCAGCCGGCCCCGCGGGCGCATTGCTGATGACGCTGCCGCCGGTCAGCTTGCCATCGGTCGCCATGCTCGGCCGTTCTTTTCCGCCGCGCGTGCTGACGTTCGTGGCCCTCGCGGTGGTGGCGTTCGGGATCGTTGCGGGGCTGCTTGCAGTGGCGCTGGGGTTCTAGCCGCCGGTGATGTAACTCGTAGGTCCAACACACGAGAGGCCGGTTACAACGCGAGTTGAAACCGGCCTCTTTTCGTGAGCGTCAGGGGAGGTCGGATTGACCCGATTGCCTCTTCCACGCTTTAACGCGCAGCCGCCTGAATCAGCAGCTTGAACGGCAGCGCAAGCAGCATCGCGCCGCCCACGCCTACACACCAGAGCGCGACGAACCACAACGTGCTCCTGAGCCGCGCACCCCTGCGGCGTTTGATATCGGTCTCTGTACCGGTCTCAGTGATAGTGATGTTCGCCATGGCGCACCTTGCCGCGAAAAACCCAGTAACCCAGCGTCGTGTACGCGATGATCACGGGCAAGATCACCGCCGCGCCAATGAGCGTGAACATCTGGCTAGAGTGCGGAGCCGCGAGTTCCCAGAGCGTCACGCCGGGGAAGATGGCATGGGGCGATATGCTCGCCACCAGGCCGCTATAACCGAGCAGCACGAACGCCAGCGCCATCATGAACGGCCGCGTTTCGTGCCGTGAAAGGATGGACCGGCGCATCAGCCATGCACACGCGACCACAAGCACAGGCACCGGCAGGAATCGATAGAACCAGGGGGTATCGAACCAGCGCGTGGCAATGCCCGCGTCCTGCAGCGGCGTCCAGATGCTGACGACCGCGATAGTCCCAAGCTGCAGCAGCGTCAGCGGCCACACAATGCGGTAAAACCGTCGCTGCAAATCGCCTTCCGTTTTCGCGATCAGCCAGCAGCAGCCGAGCAGTGCATAGGTGACCACCAGCGCGAGTCCGGTGAACATGCTGAAGGGCGTGAACCACGTGAAGGCATCGCCGGAAAAACGGCCGTCCGCGACCGGAATGCCATTGAGAAATGCGCCCAGCGTCACGCCCTGGAAGAACGTCGCGCCCGCCGATCCGCCGATAAACGCAAGATCCCACATGTGCTTCGTGCGAGTTGCCTTCGAGCGGATCTCGAACGTGACGCCGCGAAAGATCAGGCAGACCAGCATGAACATCAACGGCAGATAAAGCCCCGACAGCACGGTCGAATAGATCATGGGGAACGCCGCGAACAGGCCCGCGCCGCCCAGCACGAGCCAGGTTTCGTTACCGTCCCAAACCGGCGCGACGGTGTTCATCATGACGTCGCGATCACGCTCTTCAGGGAAGAACGGAAACAGGATGCCGATGCCAAGATCGAAGCCGTCCAGCACGACATACATCAGCACGCCCAGCGCGATGATCGCGGCCCACGTTAAGGACAAATCCATCTCAGGCTCCTTCGATTGAATGCGTCGCGGCGGACAGCGGCCGGCGCGCGGTATGGTTGTCGTCGTCCATGCTCGGTGCGTGCGTGGTCATGCCGGGCAATGCCGGGCCGGTTCTAAGCAGCTTGAGCAAGTAGTAGATGCCGGTACCGAACACGAGCGTGTAGACGATCACGAAGATCAGCAGCGTCACGCCCACTTGCTGCGCGCTGACCGGCGACACAGCCTGCGCCGTGCGCATCACGCCGTAGACAACCCACGGTTGGCGACCCGCTTCGGTCGTTACCCAACCGGCGAGCAGCGAGATGAAGCCGGTCGGTCCCATCGCGAGCACGAAGCGCTGGAACATCTTCGATTCGAAGAGCTTGTTTTTCCTTCGTAGTACGAAGCCGGCAGCGCTCATCAGGATCATCAGGACACCGAGCCCGGCCATGATCCGGAAGCTCCAGAACACGATGGTTGAATTTGGCCGATCCTCTTTCGGAAACGACTTGAGGCCGCGGATTTCACCGTCCCAGCTATGCGTCAGGATCAGGCTGCCCAGATGCGGAACGGACACGGCGTATTTCGTGGTTTCGGCTTCCATGTCTGGGATGCCAAAGAGGTTCAGTGCAGTGCCGCCTTTCTCGGTGTTCCACAGGCCTTCAATAGCCGCGATCTTCGCCGGCTGATATTCGCGTGTGTTGAGGCCGTGCTGGTCGCCGACTAAAGCCTGAAGCGGAGTGAGCACGAGCAGCAGCCAGAGCGACATCGAAAACATCTTCCTGATGGCTGGATCCTTGCGTCCCTTCAGCAAGTGATAGGCAGCCGTTGCCGCCACCACCAGCGCCGCGACAATAAACGCCGCGATTGCCATATGCGAAAGCCGGTACGGAAACGACGGGTTGAAAATGATCTTGAACCAGCTCACCGGCACAACATGATCACCTTCAATGCGAAATCCCTGCGGCGTCTGCATCCAGCTATTCGATGCGAGAATCCAGAAGGTCGAGATCAGCGTGCCGATGGCGACCATCAGCGTGGCGCCGAAGTGCGCTTTCGATCCGACCTTGTTCCAGCCGAACAGCATGATGCCGAGGAATCCCGCTTCCAGGAAAAACGCGGTCATCACTTCATAGGCGAGCAGCGGACCGGTGATCGGGCCGGCAAAGCTCGAAAACCCTCCCCAGTTGGTGCCGAATTCGTAGCTCATCACGACACCGGACACCACGCCCATGCCGAATGCGACGGCGAACACCTTCGACCAGAACAGGCATAACTCCTTGTAGACCGGCTTACCGGTCTTGAGCCAGGCGCCTTCGAGCACGGCGATAAAACTCGCCAGTCCAATGCTGAGCGCCGGGAAAACGATGTGAAAAGAAACCGTGAAAGCGAACTGGATACGCGCTAGATCGAGCGCTTGCTGAGTGGCATGCATGGCAGGTCGTGCAGCCGTCGCGGGCGCACTCGAAACGAGCTCGCGGGCGGGCGCTGGTTGGTTGGATTGAGTACAACGGAAGTGACTCTAAGCTAGTTTTTAAGATGAATGCTGCGGCGCGGAAGGAAGCGAGAATGTGCGGAAATGTCGCAATTTTTGAGATGATTGATCGGTAACTCACTGTTTACACGTAACTTTATAAAACGATTTCATTAGTGCCCGAAAATGCCGATGCGTTAATTCCGCGACAATCGACCGCACTGCATCAAACAAGGCGGGCCGCATTGAGATGACGCGAGATGCGTTACGTGCGCGACGTTTTATTGGCGAGATTCTTCGCTGGCGTGCTGGCCTGCGCCGGGTACCATGGCGGAACAACATCGCAGACGTTTTCCTGCCCGGAATAACTGCTCTGCAGCAAAGCCAACAACCACCGTGACGGGAGAAAACCATGCGTCTTGACGACGAAGCAGAGAGCCGCAATGTGGAGGACCGGCGTGGGGCCGGCGGCGGGGGCGGCGGATTTCGCATCGGCGGAGGGCGCTCGATTGGTATCGGCACGATTGTTATCGCGCTGGCGGCCGCGTACTTTTTCGGTATCGATCCCATGCTGATCCTGGGCGGGGGTTCCATCGGGCAGGGTGGTTCATACAGCCAGCCGCAAACGCAGCAGCGGCAGATGGATCCGCGCACTCAGCCCCAGGCAAGCGCGAACGATACAGACGCAGTGTTCGTGCGCCGGGTGCTCGGCAACACCGAGCGCACGTGGCAGCAGATTTTCCGGACCCGCTACAGCCAGGATTACCCGGCGCCCAAGCTCGTCCTCTTCTCCGGCGGCACCGCGACCGCGTGCGGCACCGGGCAGTCAGCCATGGGGCCTTTCTACTGCCCGAACGACCGCACGGTGTATATCGATTTATCGTTCTACCAGGAGTTGCGCGATCGCTTCGGCGCGAGTGGAGATTTTGCGCAGGCCTATGTGATCGCGCACGAGGTTGGCCACCATGTGCAGAACGTGCTGGGCATCATGAATAAAGTCGATGCCGCCCGGCAACGGATGTCGCGGGAACAGGCCAACCAGTTGTCGGTGCGCGTGGAGTTGCAGGCCGATTGTTTCGCGGGCGTCTGGGCCAACGTGGCGCAAAAGAACAACGCGAAGCTGATCGAGCCCGGTGACTTCCAGGAAGGGCTGAATGCGGCGGGCGCCATAGGCGACGACCGGCTGCAGAAGGAGACGCAAGGACGCGTGGTTCCTGAGGCGTTTACACATGGCACGAGCGCGCAGCGGCAGCGTTGGTTGAATCGTGGACTGGCGACAGGCGATCTCGGGCAGTGCGACACGTTCGGTGCCAAAACGCTCTGAGTTTTGGTATTTCGCGGCCAGTTGCACGGCCAGTCGATAACGCGGGTTTTAATGCGGATTTCAACATCAAGGCGCCGGCGTGTTCGGCGCCTTGTTCATGAAAGACCGTGAAATAGTAGTGAAAACCGTTAATTCGACGGATAATTCCGGCAGAACGCGCAGTGCAGAACTTACCAATACTGACAGCGCGGCTCTACGCCAATTTATAGAATTCCGGCTATTAAATCGCTCATGATCCGAACGGCTTTCGATCTGTCGAAGCCTTTACGGGTCAAGCGAGCCAGCCGTCCGGCACTGTGGCTTATGCGCTCCCGCCTGAATCAGTGTGCCGATGAAACAAAAGGTCCCATAGCATCCCCATGAAGCGAATCCTGATTGTCAAGGTGACATCGTTGGGCGATATCGTAGAGACGCAGCCGGTTGTCTCCGATCTTCGCCGTGCATTTCCGTCCGCCAAGATCGACTGGGCGGCAGACGCGGCTTTCGCCGACATCATTCGCTGGAATCCGGCGGTCAACCGCGTGTTGAGCGCGCCGCTGCGCAAGTTCAAGAAAGCGCGAAGCTGGGCTGATCTGAAAGACATCGCTGCGTCTATCGGAGAGTTGCGGGCCGAAAAGTACGATGTGATTCTCGATATCCATGGCGTGTACAAGAGCGCGATCATTGCGTTCATCGCTCGCGGGCGGCAGCGGTATGGGTACAAGAACAAGGACCTTGGCGAGCTCGGCGCGGCCTTTGCCTACAACAAGCGCTTTGGGCCACGACCGAGAACCGATGCGTGGCGGGGCATGCGCGTGAGCGTGGCCGACGCGCTCGGCTATACCTTCGATGAAACCCCTGACTTCAATCTTCGTTTGCCGCCGGCAGCCACGCCGCTGCAGCTTCCGCAGGACGCGCCCATCGCGATGCTTTTCCACGCTACATCAGCCGATGAAAAGAAGTGGCCGATCGACCGCTGGGCCGAGACGGGGCGTTCGCTGACGGCGCGCGGTTATCGAATCGCACTGCCGTGGGGAACGGAAGGCGAGCGCCGGGAGGGTGAGCAGATAGCGGCCCTTGTGCCGGGCGCGATCGTCTTGCCGAAGCTGACCGTGACCGAGTGCGCGCAGTGCATCGAGGCGTCGGCGCTCGTTGTGGGCATGGACACCGGCCTGGTCCATCTGGCGTATGCGCTGGGCCGGCCCACGGTGATGATCTTTACGGCAACGTCGCGCGAGCATTTCGGCATTGGATCGTCGACGCATTCGATTTCGGTCGGCGACCAGCATGCGCCGCCGAATGTGGCGTCGGTGCTGGAAGCAATAGAGGGCGTGTTGACGGGATCGACGGCGTCCGCCGCGCGCGATGTCGCGACGGGAATCGTGTCCTGATTCGACCTGCAAGGGCCGCTTAAAACATGCTCAAGCGCCCGGAAACCCATCCGGGAAAAGGCGCTGGACTGCCGCCTCGAAGTGTTCGATAGGCGCCGCGCCGCGCAATGCGATGGGCGGCGGCGGTTCCTCGGTGCCCACGCCGTCGCGCGACAACACGCAGAACGGCACGCCGGTCACACCGAGCTTGGTCGCGAACTCTTCGTCTTCGATAACCGCGTCGGTGAGCTCGTCGCCGAGCAACGCCTCTTCCAGCGATTCCGGATCGATGCCGCACGTGGCGGCAATATCCAGCAGCGCATCCGTGTCGCCGATATCGATGCCATCCTCGAAATATGCCTTGAAGATCGCACGATGCACGACGTCGAAGCGACCCGATTCACGCGCGAAAAATGCGGTCTCGAATGCCTTGCGGCTGCGCGGTTGAACCGGCGGAAGGCGCAACAGCAAACCGCGTTCGTTGGCCATCGGATAAACGGAGTTTTCCCAGGTCTCGTGCAGAAGGTCGCTATCCGGATCGATTAACGCCGTAGGTTCGGGGCGCAGTTCGAACGCGTGCCAGCGCACTTCGACGGCGTCGCCAAAAGCATTCTGAAACTGCTCGATCACCGGCACTTCCAGATAGCAGAATGGGCAGACGAAATCGGACCACACGTCGAGGTACAGCTTGGCGCTTGTCATATAAGGCTCGTTTAGGATTCGTATTCAGCGAAATTCAGTGCGAAATTCTACCCCGCATTCGACTTTCTCTCTGTCCGCATCGGATGCCGCCGAAAAGGATCGGACGCTCGTTCGTGATAGGATCCGCCCACTATTAAACAGGGGGCCTCAATGGCATTCAAAGAAACGAAGGGTAACAAGACCGTCGAGGCACTCGTAATGCCGGCACCGGGCGCAATGTTCAAGGGTTATATCCGTGTTGTTACGGAACACGTAAACGGGCCCATCGGGCAGACAATTGGACGCGGATGTGGACGTCCGGTGAAAACCGAGCAGGCTGCGCTTGAACTCGCAGAGATCGAAGCACGTCGCGTGATCAGCGGCAAGTAATGGTTTGAAGCGGCTTCGAGCGACCGCTCGGAGCTGGCAGTTGACGATACGCTGTACCGTCTTGCAAGAGGTCCTGTGCACATACAACGTGGACCGATGCGCATCGAGACGTTCCAATTGGCGACCACGCCGCCACCATCAATTCAGAGCGTAAGCTCGATCCGCTACAACAATCCACGTTCTGCGCCAAACGCCTACGCGCGATTGCATTCCTGCGCTTTACGCGATTAAAACCCGCCATCCAGTTCGATCTTCGTGCCGTCGCTGAAGCGGCTTAGCCGGAATGCTTGTGGATCTACCAACGGCTTGTCGTTCGCGACGATGTCGGCCATCAGCTTCCCCGCACCCGGCCCGATCCCGAATCCGTGACCCGAAAATCCCGTGGCGATGAACATGCCCGGAACCTGTTGCGCGGCCGAAATCACCGGCACGGCATCCGGCGTGACATCGATATAACCCGCCCATGCCTGCGCCACTTTCACGTCGCCAAGCGCGGGAAAGAGGGCACGGAATGCGTTGATGGCGACATCGTTGAATGTTTGCGTGGGCGCCGGATCGAGCGTGCGAACGGTTTCAAACACGGTTGGCTGATCGAGCCGCCATGTCCGCGGCTGGCGCAATGCCTCGAAAAAGCGTTCACCGAAAGCAAAATCCATCGACCTGAACTGGCTTTTCAGCGCCGGCAGATAGTGCCGAAATAGCCGGAAGCTGTCGGGCGTGATCTCGGCCACGCTGCGAAACGCATTCGCGATCGTGTAGCCGCCATCCAGCCGCTTGCGGTATCCAACGGTCTGGTTGCAAGCACTGACCTCAGGGCCGCCATCGACCGGTTCCGTGCGCATCACCGACGACCTCACGCTCAACTGCGGCACGTCGACGCCAACGCTACCCGCGAACAAACGTGTCCACGCACCGCCCGCAACCACCACGCTCGAGCAGCGGATCATGCCATGTTCGGTCACAACGCCACTGACCGCGCCAGCACTTGTTTCGATGCCGCGCACCGCGCACGGCGTTAGAACCTTCACGCCCTTGGCACGCAGCGCGTGGGCGATGGCCGGTGCCGCGCGCTGTGGCTCCGCGCGGCCGTCGGAAGCCGTGTAGATGCCGCCAGGAAACGCGCGCGCGACGCCCGGCATCAACGCGGCGGTCTCGTCGCGCGACGTGATACGGGAATCGATACCCTCACGGCCTACCAGGCTCACGGCGCGCGCCAGCCAGCTTTCGTGATCGGCGAGGGACTTGGGGTCGTCGGCGGCATAGAGGATGCCGCATTGCCGGAACCCCGTGTCAATGCCGAGCGTCCGGTCCAGCTCGCGCCACAGCTTGAGGCTTTCGATACTGAGTTCCAGTTCGCGCAAGTCGCGATGCGTCGCGCGGCACCAGCCCCAGTTACGGCTCGATTGCTCGCCGGCAATCGCGCCTTTTTCGCAGACCGCTACCGAGAGGCCCTTCGCGGCGAGATAGAGGGCTGTGCTCACGCCAATAATGCCGCCGCCGATAACAACAACATCGACGCGCTCGGGTAAATCACGATCTTCAGAGACTTCAACGACTTGCGGACCCATCTATCCTCCTTTAAGGGGGCGCGCCGGAACGGATCCGGCAACACACCCGCGGTGCTTTCGGGCATCCTGTGTGCTTCTCTTCACTCCGATGGCGCGTCAAAGCCGACAGCCCATGTCAGCCGGCTTGGCGGTCGATTCCATGCTGCGGCTGGTTCGCGCGGCATATCCACCCTGACTTTCTGGAGAACACTCGTGCAAAAGACAGCATCGGCAAAATGGAGTGGTGGCATCAAGGACGGTAAAGGTTACATTTCGACGCAAACCGGTGTGCTGAAAGACGCGCCTTATGGCTTCGCGGCCCGTTTCGAAGGCGGTCCCGGAACGAATCCGGAAGAGCTGATCGGCGCGGCGCATTCAGGATGTTTCACGATGGCGCTGTCCCTGCAGCTCACGCAGGCGGGGCTCACGGCCGAAAGCCTGGAGACGAAGTCTACCGTGACGCTGGACAAGGACGGTGAAGGGTTCTCCATCACCGCCTGTCATCTGGATTTGAAGGGGAAGGTGCCCGGCACCGACAAAGCCACCTTCGAGAAGCTCGCCAACGCGGCGAAAGAGGGTTGCCCGGTGTCAAAGCTGTTCGCTGGAAACGCGAAGATTACGTTGAACACGGAATTCATCGAGTGAGTCTGGTTTTAACAGACTGACTGAGTGACTGAGCAACTCTAGGGCGTGGCCGCGAAACGGGCCGCGCCCTTTCTTTTGTGCGCGGAGTTTTGGGGCCGTTGGTTATCTCACGGCCTTTCAGATCTACCTCGCGCATAGTCATCTGACACACGCCAGCGATTAAAATCCGGAGAGCGACTTATCCACATTTTTTGTGGATAGCCGTGTGGACAACGTGCGTGAGCAGTCGCCAACTCACTGATGCGTAACGGTTTACGGTTCCCCAACGTTTCGGAAGCAGGAACGCTGAGCGCAGCCGGCAATGCATCTTCAGGCGGTTGTTGCAAGCCCCAAGCAAGCCCCAAGCAAGGCCTAATCAAGCCCTGAGCTCGCCCTGCAACGGGCCGCGCGGGCCAAGAACCTGTAATCTGACGGCAGTTCAAGTAATCGGGCCGGACTGAAAACTGGATCCGATCAACCTTCCTGACGTTTCGATCCACACGCAGCACCGCCCTGGAGCATCGATGAAATTCAAGCTGGACTGGACGTGCATCGCGCCATTTGCCGCACTTGTCATCCTCGGACTGACGTTCGCCATGCCGAACGGCTTCCTGTTGATACTCTCCGCCATCGCTCTCGCGTTCGCCGTATTCGCTGCGATCCATCACGCTGAAGTGGTGGCGCATCGCGTTGGCGAGCCGTTTGGCACGCTGGTGCTCGCGATCGCGGTCACGGTGATCGAAGTAGCGTTGATTGTCTCCGTCATGCTGACTGGCGGTCCGGATAAAGCAGCGTTGCCGCGCGACACGGTGTTCGCCACGATCATGATCGTGTGCAATGGGATTGTCGGGCTGTGCCTGCTCGTGGGCGGCATGCGCCATCACGAGCAGAATTTCCAGTTGCAGGGTGCAAGCGCGACGCTCGCGGTTCTCTGTGCACTGTCGGTCCTGACCATGGTTTTGCCGGATTTCACCAGCACGGTGATCGGGCCGGGGCTGTCGACGTCGCAACTGGTGTTCGTGGGCGTGACGTCGCTCGTGCTTTATGTGGTGTTCGTGTTTGTGCAGACGGTGCGCCATCGCGACTATTTCCTGCCGCCCGTGCCTGCACTCGATCCGAACAAAGGCGAATCCGACGATGTTCACGCGCCGCTGCCAACCAACGGATATGCGCTGGCCGCTGGCGGTTTGCTGCTGCTGTCGCTGATTTCGGTGGTCGGGCTGGCGAAATTGCTTTCGCCAGCGGTCGAAGCCGGCGTTGCCCGTGCGGGCGCGCCTGAAGCGGTGGTGGGTGTCGTGATCGCTGCGCTGGTACTGTTGCCAGAAGGCGTCGCCGCAATTCGCGCGGCACGGCTTAACCGCTTGCAGACGAGCTTGAACCTGGCGCTTGGGTCGGCGCTGGCGAGCATTGGACTGACCATTCCGGCCGTGGCGATGGTATCGCTGGCAATCAGCCAGCCGATTGCGCTGGGTCTGGGGCCGAAGGAAATCGTCTTGCTCGCACTGACCTTGATCGTGAGCGTCTTGACGCTTGGAACCGGGCGCTCGACGCTGCTTCAAGGCGTGGTTCACCTGGTCATTTTCGCGACGTTCTTGTTCCTGTCGGTTGTGCCTTGAGCCGATCCGCGATCTCGTTAGGCGCGCGCCCAGTAAGTGGTCCCGCGCGCGTTGTTGGGGCCTGGAATCGGCGGTTGAAACGATGAAAGGGGGCAGTTCAGGCCCGAAAGGACGCGTTGTTGCGTTCACGCTTCACTTGGCGCTTCGCGTCGCCGTCGATCTCAAAAATCTTTTTGCAATGCAGCATCGAATGCGTATAATAAGGGTATTCCCTAACGGTTAATCCCTAGCTTCGCTGAGGTGCTCTCATGAAAACCACTGCTCAAAGTTCGCTCGTCGTTTCGTTCGGTTCCTGGTTCCGCAAGGCCAAGGCCGTCGTTCGCCGCGAAGCCGCTCACGCGCTGAACCTGCATCTGCAAAACTGCGCAGTGCTGGCTGAAGCGTATCGCCGGAAGTAAATCGGCTGCAGGTTGACCAGCCGTTGAGTCGACATACCGATTGAGCCGTTTCATCGCTCTCGAGAGTCGATCAGGCGATCTGGCAGAAGTGAAAAAGGTTGCCGGGAAAATCGCCGGCAACCTATGGCAGCAGAAAGCTGACTGTGCTAAATGCGCGTCAGCCGTCAGGTCAGATTGCCCATCCGCCGAGATAAAACACGGCAAGCACTGCGGCAATCACCACCGTTCCAACGTTGAGCTTCTTGTATTCGCCGGCTACCACGCGCCCGATCACGAGCGTGCAGAAGCCGAGCATGATGCCGGTCACAATATTCGCCGACAGCACGATGAATACGGCGCAGACGAGACCCGACATGGTGTCGACAAGGTCGTCCATGTGAAGCTTGCTCACGCTGGCGAGCATCAGCAGGCCGACATACATCAGGGCCGGCGCCGTAGCGTAAGACGGCACGAGCCCAGCGAGCGGCGAGAAGAACATCACCAACAGGAACATCACGCCAACGGTTGCTGCCGCCAGGCCCGACTTCGCGCCCGCCGCCACGCCCACCGTCGATTCAATATAAGCCGCAGCCGGCGCACCGCCCAGGCAAGCAGCGACAATCGAGCTGACCGAGTCCGCCGTCAACGCACGGCCGCCGTTCACAATCCGGCCTTTATCGTCGATCTGACCGGCTTGTCCCGCAACCGCGCGAATCGTGCCCGTGGCATCGAAGACGGCGGTCATCACCAGCGCGAACACACTAGGCAACACGGCCAGCGACAGCGCGCCGCGAATGTCCATGGCCCCGATCAGCGATGCATGTCCAGGCGCGCTCAGCGCGGGCCATGCGAACACGCCGGTAAAACGGACGGCGGGATCGAAGGCGAGTCCCAACGCCGACAGCCCGACCACCACCAGCAAGATGCCTCCCGGTACGCGCCGGCGTTCCAGCCCGATGATCGCAGCGAGTCCGAGGATCGACATCAAGACGGGAAACGCCGTGATATGGCCAAGCGAAACAGGCAAACCCGCGCCCGGATTCTTGACGATCAGGCCAACATCGTTCGATGCAATCAGCAGCAAGAACAAGCCGATACCGATCCCCGTCCCATGTGCCACGCCTGCCGGAAGATTACGCAGGATCCACGAGCGCACGCCCGTGACGGAGATCGCCGTGAAGGTGACGCCCATCAGGAACACAGCGCCGAGCGCGACCGCCGGCGAGAGCCCTTTGCCTAGTACCAGCCCGAACGCGGTGAACGCGGTGAGCGAGATTGCACAGCCGATCGCAATCGGCAGGCGCGCCCAGATGCCCATCAAGAGCGAGCCGAACGCGGTTGTCAGGCAAACCGCTACGAAGACGGCCCGGGTGTCGAAGCCGGCCTTGCCGAGCATGGCCGGGACGACGAACACGGAATAAACCATCGCCAGGAAAGTAGTCACTCCGGCAATGACTTCGCGCCGCTGCGTACTGCCGCGCGCACTGATTTGAAAGTATCGGTCGATCAATCCACTTGATTGGGACGCGGGTGCGTCATCCTGGATGTCGATGCCGCCAAGCGGCTGGGCGTGGGGTTCCATCATGAGCTGTTCTCCTTTATCAGCAGGCTGAAACAAGCGGGCCGGCAGTCGTTGACAGACCGGGGCACGCCGTCTTCAGGGTCGTCTCGATAGGTTTATTTGTTGTGTTGGCGGGAGCCAACGCATTGGACTGGGGCCAGCACAGAGACTAGGGCAACATTAAGCCGCCTCCAATCTCAAAAATGGGATTCCAGTCATGCCGCGATCCTTATAAGGTCCCTTTCAGGTCGGCTTTAGCGGAACGCGCATACGGAATAAATGCAAAAGGGCCAGGTCTCGAATGACCCTGGCCCTTTTGTCCAACTGGAACTGACCTTGAAGCTGGTGCGCTGATTCGACCCGTTACTGGATCACGCGCGTCACGCCGCGGCCACGCGGATCGGCGACCGGTTCTGGCGTCTTGTCATCGATCTTGATGACCTGGATATCGCCATTGAAGCCCTGTTTTGCGAGCGTATAGCCCTTCGCTTCGAGTTCCTTCGCGAGATCGCCGTCAATGGGTTTGTACGGCTCCCAGAAGATCGTGTTCGGCGGCAGCAACTGGTGATGAAAGCGCATCGCTGCCACGGCGTCGGGCAAGGGCATGGAGAAGTCGTAGACGTTGCTGATCACCTGAAAGATCGATGTAAAGATACGCGAACCGCCCGGCGTCCCGATCACCATCGCAACCTGATCGTCCTTCGTGAGGATGGTCGGTGTCATCGAGGAAAGCGGGCGCTTGCGCGGTTCGATGGCGTTGGCGTCGCTGCCTACGACGCCGAACATGTTCGCCACGCCCGGCTTCGAGGAGAAGTCGTCCATCTCGTCGTTCAGCACGACACCCGTGCCGTCCACCACCACGCCCGAGCCAAAATAGCCGTTGATGGTGTACGTATTCGATACCGCGTTGCCCCACTTGTCGACGACCGAGAAGTGCGTGGTTTCTGCTTTTTCAGGCATCGTCGTGCCCAGGCCCGGAACGACGCTCTTGGTATCCGACGGCGTGTCGGGATTGACCTCGGACGCGCGCTTCAGGATGTAGTCATCGTCGATCAGTTGCGCGACCGGCACCTTGTAGAAGTCAGGGTCGCCAAGATACTGGGCGCGATCCGCGAACACGCGCTTCTCAATTTCCGCGGTCAGGTGAATGTATTGCGCGGAATTGAGCGGGACGTTGGCATATTTGTCCTTGAGATCGGCCTTCATCTTCAGCAACTGAACAAGACCGATACCGCCGGAACTCGGCGGCGGCGCGGTGATGACTCTATAACCGTTCCAGCTCGCGAGCACCGGCTGCCGCCAGACCGCCTTGTATTCCTTCAGGTCCTGCGACGTGATCAAGCCGTGACCCGCCATGGCCGTCGAGATCAAGTCCGCCGTCTGGCCTTCATAAAAACCCTTCGCACCCTTGTCCGAGATACGTTGAAGCGTGGCAGCCAGTTCCGGCTGCTTGAAGTTCACGCCTTTATTCAGGGTTCCGAAATAACTGTCGAAATTGGTCTTGCCGGCGAAGTCCTTCGATGCGGCGTCCTTGCGTTCCTGCAACTGGTCGCTGACTTCAAAGCCGTCTTGCGCGTACTTGATCGCGGGCGCGACGACCTGTTTCCATTTCAGCTTGCCAAAGCGCTTCTGTGCTTCCCACATTCCCGACACCGTGCCCGGCACGCCGACTGCGCGATACCCGTACAGGCTCATGCCCTTGATGACTTCGCCTTTGTCGTCGAGATACATGTTCTTCGTGGCTGCAATCGGGGCGCGCTCACGATAGTCGAGGAAGTACGGACGATGATCCACGTAGAGCGTCATGAAACCGCCGCCACCCAGGTTGCCCGCTTCCGGATACGTCACCGCCAGCGTGAAGGCGATCGCAACGGCTGCATCGACGGCATTGCCGCCTTCCTTGAGGACCTGTTCGGCGGCGTCGGCTGCGAACTTATCGGCGACTGCTACTGCTGAAGCCGTCAGGACTGCGGGTTGGGCTGCGACTTTTGCGTAAGCGGGCGTGCTTTCGACAAACCCGAGCGAGAGCGAAAATGTTGCAGCAGCGAGCGTTCCAAGTGCGAACGGACGTGTCCGATGCAGTGAACTCACGGACTTCTTCATGGACATCTTTGGATCCTCCTGAAAATGGGTGCGCGCGTGGGTAACAGTCTTGCCCCGAGTCTTGCCCCGAGTCTTGCGCCGTCGCCTTTTCGGGCGAAAGGCCTAGGCAGAGTCGCTCCGGGGCTTATACCACGGGCGTAATTGATTCCGAAAGGGTGGGAAGCCCGTGCTTCATCCGGAGCCGGGCCGTGATGGCCCGGCGTGCAGGGAAGCAAATTGCACGATCCATCCGGTTGCGGGATTCGTTCGGCCACGGGAGGTGACCGGGACCTTGATCGATAGTGTCTCGCCGTCAGGCTGACGGCATGAAGCAGACACAAAGCGCTTGCACAAGGCCCAACGCCCGCGTCGTTCGTCAGGCCTCGACGCCCACGGATGCGGGTGCTTCGTCAAGGTCGTACGTTGCCACAACACGCAGTACCGACTCGCGGAACGAAGCGACCAGATCCGAGCGTATACCGCTGCTCGGATACGACAGCACGTATTCATATTCGATCGCGGCATCGAACGGCCGCACGACCACGCCATGCGCGCGCCACACCTTCGCCGCGAACGGTTCGACGATCGAGATACCCAGACCACCCGCGACCATCGCATAACGCGTGTGTGCGGTATCGGTCATCACGGTGTAGTTTGCCCGGTCTTCGCCGGCTGCGAACAACGATTGCTCGGCCGCATAAGGTTGCCTTGAATTCGGCAGCCAGCCGATGATGCGTTCGCCGCGAAGATCCTGTGCGCGCACGGTTTTTTTCTTCGCCAGCCGATGCGAGGCCGGCATTGCGCACTGCGCCCGCGCGTGCAGCAACTTTTCCACCTCGATCCCCGCAACGGTTGCAAACGCCTGGCTGATGGCGACATCGGCCTTATGGTTTTGCAGGATCGTCAGCACCTCCGGGACTTTTACGGAATCGACACGAATGGGCACACCCGGATGGCGTTCGACGAAGTCGGCCAGGATAGGCGGCAACAAGGTGCTTGCAAGCACCGGCAAGCAGGCAACGGTCAGTCCTTCGGACGCCTCGTCGCGAATGATTTCGGCGACTTGCTTCAGGCGTTCAAGTCCCAGGAAGTTCTCTTCGACCGACTTAAAAAAGCGCAACCCGGCGTTTGTCGGATTCAAGCGCCCGCCTATGCGGCTGAACAGGCTAAAACCGAGGTCAGCCTCTAAATCGGCGATCAGGCGGCTGATCGCCGGCTGAGTGACGTGCAGCGCTCGCGCTGCACCTACGCTGGTACCCGTCATGATCAACGAGCGGAAAGCTTCTATCTGGCGAAAACGGATCATTGTATTGAATCACCCTGCATGAATCTCAAGGACGCCGATGGTAGCGCGAACTAAAGGTGCCTGCTGATTTACGGCCACGCGCGCGTAGATAAAGCGTAAGTGGGAAGCGAGCGGCGCGAACCTATACCCAAAACACATGGCCTATAACCACATGTGAGTGGATTCCACTTTATTGCTCTGAAATACTCCCGGCGAACTCGGTTCCGCCGTTGGTTCGTACGATATGTGTAAAGTTTTTTGAAGCTGATTGAAGGTGAGAGGTTAAGAGGGAATCGAATGCGCGAGAGGCGACGCACACAATGCCGATCCTCGAACGGTAGATTCGAAAGTGAAATGTTAGGTGGGCTAAGATGCTGGCCGCCGTTCGTCTGCTTCGGCACGCGAACCGCGGTACATAGCGACAAATAGCTACACATAACGGCACGCATCGCCATGTTGCGCAGGGTCAAAAGCCCTTATGCTCCAGCGCTGAGTGCTTGATGAACAGATAAATAATAAGGATTCCCATGACGTTGTTTGCAGTTCGTGTTGCCCGTAGCACCCGCGTTGACGCGTTTTATCGGCCGGGCGATGCTGTCGATCGCCGCGTTTCCAGCAAGTGGCTCACCGTCATTGCCGCGAGTGTCTGCGTTGCAGCTGCAAGCACCGTTCATCTGGCTCATGCGGCTATCGTGCCGCCCGGCGTGCAGCTCGCGGCCAAGCAGGAACTGGTGCGCAACAACGCGTCCGAGGTCGAGACGCTCGATCCGAACCTGGCCGAGAGCGTGCCGTCCAACAACGTCACGCGCGATCTGTTCGAAGGGCTGACCGCAACCGATGCCGACGGCACCGTCGTGCCGGGCGTAGCGGAAAAATGGGAGCAGAAGGATGCAACCACGTGGATCTTCCATCTGCGAAAGAATGCGAAGTGGTCGAACGGCGAGCCGGTTGTCGCGGGCGATTTCGTGTACGGATGCCAGCGTCTGGTCGACCCGAAGATTGCTTCGCCGTACGCCAATACGTTTGGCATCTTCTTGCTGAACGGTGCTGACATCGTGGCGGGCAAGAAGTCGCCGGACACGCTGGGCGTACGCGCAATCGACCCGTACACAGTCGAGATCAAGACGCCTTATCCGGTGTCGTTCATCCCGGAACTGATGTCGAATACGAACCTGGGTCCGCTGAACAAAGCCACCGTCGACAAGTACGGCAAGGACTGGACCAAGCCCGGCAAGCTCGTAAGCAACGGCGCGTTCATGCTCAAGGACTGGCAGGTGAACAACAAGCTCGTGCTGGCGCGTAACCCGCAATACTGGGACGCAGCCCACGTGCAGTTGTCGCAAGTGACGTACCTTCCGGTCGAAAGCGAGACCACGGACATCAAGCTGTTCCAGTCGGGCGACAACGACTGGGTGTATCAATTACCGTCCGGCATGTACCCGAAATACAAGCAGCAGTTTGCCGCCGACATGAAGATCGCACCCATGCTCGGACTGCGCTACTACTCGTTCAACAACAAGGACCCGTTGCTCAAGGACGTGCGCGTGCGTCAGGCGCTTTCCATGGTGATTGACCGCGATATCCTCGCGCAACGCGTGACCGCGGACGGTCAGATTCCCGCGTATGGGGTTATCGTGAAAGGTGTGAAGGGTGCTGACGTGACGGCCTACGACTGGTCCACATGGCCGATGGACAAGCGCGTCGACGAAGCGAAAAAGCTCCTCGCGCAAGCAGGCGTAAAGCCGGGCACGACGCTGCACTTCGCGCTGAACACCAGCGACTATCACAAGAAAATGGCTATTTTTGCGGCCTCCGAGTGGAAAACGAAGCTCGGTCTTGACACCCAGATCGATGCAATGGAATTCAAGGTGCTGCTGAAGAAGCGTCATACCGGCGACTACCAGATCGCACGTAACGGCTGGGTCGCGGACTATAACGACGCGACCACGTTCCTGCAACTCGTGCAGTGCGGTTCGGACCAGAACGACAGCGGCAATTGCAATCCCAAGGCCGACGCGCTGATCAAAGAAGCGAACGAAACCACGGACCAGGTTAAGCGCACGCAGTTGCAAACGCAGGCCGCGAAGCTGGTGATGGATGACTATCCGATCCTGCCGCTGCTGCAATACACCACGGTCCGGTTGGTAAAAAGCTATGTGGGCGGATATTCGGTGAAGAATCCGATGGACCGTTATCGCAGCAAGGACATGTATATCGTGGCGCATTGAGCACCACGCCGGCCTGCCAAACCTATCCAGCAAACAGCAAGAGGCGGTTGCCGTGACGTGCTTGGTCACGGCGCCGCCAGGAGAGATGTCCCATGTGGTCTTATACGTTGAGGCGCGTGCTGTTGACAGTGCCTACGCTGCTGATTGTTATTACAGTGTGCTATCTGCTGCTGCACGCTACGCCGGGCGGCCCGTTCGACGGTGAACGCAAGGTGTCCGCCGAGGTGCTCGCCAACTTGCAGGCGAAATACCATCTTGGCGAGCCGCTGTGGAAGCAGTATTTGCTGTATCTCAACAGTTTGCTGCACGGCGACCTGGGGGCATCGTTCCGATACGCCGACTGGAGCGTCAACGACCTCGTGCTGCGTGCGTTGCCGGTGTCGCTGACTATTGGCGGTGTATCGATGGTGCTCGCTATTGTGTTCGGTGTGGTGCTCGGCATTGTCGCCGCGCTGTATCGCAACAGCCCGGCGGATTACCTGCTGATGATCATAGGCAACGCGGGGAGTGCGTTCCCTTCGTTCGTGATCGGACCAGTGCTGATCCTCGTGTTCGCCATCCTGCTGAAATGGCTGCCTGCCGGCGGCTGGAACGGCTTTCATGTGCGCTACATGGTGCTGCCCATCGCGCTGCTCACCATCATCAACGTGGCGACCGTGGGGCGCGTGACACGCGGCAGCCTGATCGAAGTGATGAACACCAACTACATTCGAACCGCTTACGCCAAGGGCTTGTCGCGCTGGACGGTCGTGCTGCGCCATGCGCTGCGGCCGACCATGATTCCCGTGGTGTCGGTGATCGGTCCGCTCGCGATCGGCTCTATTACGGCAGCAGTGGTGACCGAGTCCGTGTTTTCGTTGCCGGGAATCGGCAAGCTGATCGTGAACGGTGCGGCCAATCGTGATTACACGCTCGTGCTGGGACTGGTCGTGCTGGTGACGGTGGTCGCGGTCCTGCTCAATCTGCTGGTCGATCTCGCCTATGCGTGGCTCGATCCGAAAATCCGCTACTGAAATAATGAGTCAACCAGCATGAGGTCCGTAATGAAACAAGGAACGCTCGTCCCCGCGCTCGAGAGCGTGCTGGCCGTGCCGGTGGCAGGCCGCAGTCCCTGGCAGGACGCCCGGATGCGCTTTGCGCGCAACAAGGCCGCCGTGGCCAGTCTCGTGATCCTGCTGCTGATCACGCTGGCCTGTGCGATCGGCCCCATGCTGCTGCCGAACGCCTTCGATTCCACCGACTGGAACATGATGAGTTCCACGCCAACGTTTGCCAACTGGCACCTGTTCGGCACCGACGATACCGGCCGCGACCTGCTCGTGCGCTGCCTGATTGGCGGCCGCGTCTCGCTGATGATCGGCGGGCTCGCCACGCTGACGTCCGTCACGCTCGGCATTGTGTGGGGCGCGATTGCGGGCTTCGTCGGCGGCCGCGTGGACAACGCCATGATGCGTATTGTCGACATGATGTACGCAATCCCGTACCTGCTGATCGCCATCCTGATGGTCACGCTGCTCGGTCGCGAGTTTTACCTCGTGGTACTTACGATTACCGTGTTTTCGTGGATGGACATGGCGCGTGTCGTACGTGGCCAGACGCTCGCCATCCGCTCCAAGGAATACATCGAAGCGGCGCGTGCTATTGGCGTTTCTACCAGCGGCATCATCCTGCGGCACATCGTTCCGAACCTGCTCGGCATTGTCGCTATTTACACAACGGTTACGGTTCCTGGCGTTATTCTTACGGAGTCCGTGCTATCGTTTCTTGGACTCGGCGTTCAGGAGCCCATGACCAGTTGGGGCGTGCTGATTCAGGATGGCGTTGGCGTGATGGAAACGGCACCCTGGATCCTCCTGTTCCCGGCGGCGTTGTTGTCGGTAACGCTGTATTGCATCAACTTTGTTGGCGACGGTCTGCGCGACGCGCTCGACCCGAAGGATCGGTAAGCACCATGTCACTGCTCAAGGTAAATAATCTGGAAGTCGCCTTTGACTCGCCCGACGCCGTGGTCCGCGCAGTCAACGGCGTCAGTTTTGACCTGGAGGAAGGCAGCACGCTGGGCATTGTCGGCGAATCGGGTTCGGGCAAGAGCCAGAGCGTGCTCGCCATGCTCGGGCTGCTGGCGACGAACGGCCGTGCAAAGGGCAGTGCGATCTATCAGGGTGAGAACCTGCTGACCATGCCGGCGAAAAAGCTGAACCGCATTCGCGGCAACAAGCTTTCCATGATCTTCCAGGACCCCATGACGTCGCTGAATCCGTATCTGACAATCGAACGCCAGATGACGGAAGTGCTTGAGCTGCACAAGAACATGACGCGCCGCGCCGCGAAGAAGCGCTCAATCGAAATGCTGGAAGCGGTGCGCATTCCCGAAGCCGCGCATCGAATTGATCAATACCCGCATGAACTGTCCGGCGGCATGCGCCAGCGCGTGATGATCGCCATGGCGCTGCTGTGCGAGCCGCAAGTGCTGTTTGCCGACGAACCGACCACCGCGCTCGACGTCACCGTCCAGGCGCAGATCCTTCAGCTCCTGCGCAACCTGCAACACGACTTCGGCACGGCGATCGTGCTGATCACCCATGACCTCGGCGTGGTCGCCGGTCTGTGCGAACAGGTCATGGTCATGTACGGCGGCCGCGTGATGGAACAGTGCAATGCAGACAACCTGTTCGCGCGTCCTTCGCATCCCTATACCATCGGTTTGCTGCGCGCATTGCCGCGGCTCGACCAGAGCGACGCGCCGCTAGTCGGCATTCCGGGCAACCCGCCAAACATGGCGCATCCACCGTCGGGATGTCCGTTCCAGGAGCGCTGCATAGATGCAAGCCAGCGGTGCGCTGAAGCAGTCCCGCCGCTCGAATCGTTCGGCGGCGACACCACCTGGCTGCGCGCCTGCAATCGCCCGGTCGAAGAGATGAAGTCGTTGCACGAGGTGGCCCATGTCTGAGCAAACCATCCTGTCAGTACGTGACGTCCGGGTTCATTTCAACGTCAAGGCGAAGAGCAAGTTGCCGTGGGCGCCGTCGCGCACGCTGAAGGCCGTGGACGGCGTGAGTTTCGATCTGAAGGCCGGTGAGACGCTCGGCGTGGTCGGTGAATCGGGCTGCGGCAAGTCAACGCTGTCACGCGCCATCCTCAATCTCATACCCGCTACGCAGGGTGAAATCGTGTGGATGGGCAAGGATCTCAGCGGCGCCACGACGAAGGAGTGGCACAGCGTGCGCGCCGACATTCAGATGATCTTCCAGGACCCGCTTGCTTCGCTCGATCCACGCATGACGGTTGGGCAGATCATTGCGGAGCCGTTGCGCGAACATCGGCCGGGCATGTCGAAGGACGAAATGAACCAGCGGGTGCGCGCGATGATGGCGAAGGTCGGCTTGCGCGAGCAGATGATCAACCGCTACGCGCACGAATTTTCGGGTGGGCAATGCCAGCGGATCGGGATTGCACGTGCGTTGATCGTGGAGCCGAAGCTGATCGTCTGCGACGAACCGGTGTCGGCGCTCGACGTTTCGATCCAGGCGCAGATCGTCAACTTGCTCAAGTCCTTGCAGCAGGAAATGAAGCTCGCGCTGATTTTTATCGCGCACGATCTGGCCGTGGTCAAACACATCTCGGATCGCGTCATGGTCATGTATCTCGGCCACGTCATGGAGCTCGCCGACAAACGTTCGCTCTATGCGCGTCCGCGGCATCCGTACACGCGCGCGTTGCTATCGGCGGTGCCGGTGCCGAATCCGGCTATCGAACGGACGAAGGTCGTGCAGATCCTGTCCAGCGATATCCCCAGTCCGATCAATCCTCCAACGGGTTGCGTCTTTCACACCCGTTGTCCTATAGCGGAGGCGCGTTGTTCGGTCGAAGTGCCACCGCTGCGCACGCTTGAACAGGGAGTCGCTGCAGCCTGCTTGCTGGCCTGATTTTTTGCTTGATTGTTTCCCGATCAAGCGCCTGATTTAACCGCCGATTCGACACCCCTGGCAGGGCCGATGGCCTCCGTTCTTAACGGAAGCCAGGGAGTCGTTCGGCCAATCGAGAAACTTTCGTCGTCGCCTTAGTCCCTGTAGTACCCGTAGTCCCTGTGTTTCCCGTAGTTCCTGCCGTCACAACCCTCCGGTGAGTCGTTCCGACCTCGGCGTGTGCTCTCGCTCGCGCTGAAAATATATGAGAACGGCCATCGGTCCTTTACTCGCTGCCCATAAGAATTAAGAGACAAGCAAATGAAACAACAAAAGCGCTCGATCGCTCTATCTCTAATTGTTTTCACTGGTTTGATTTCGCCGAGCCTGCCCGCTTTTGCGGACGATGATGATGTTTCAACACGGCATACCGAGGCGCCGCCTAGTTCTCCACCGAATTCCGAAGCGGACGCGCCGATCAGTAATCAGTCGAAGTCTCAGGGGTTTATCGAAGATTCACATTTCAATCTTTTGTTTCGCAGTTATACCGAACACCTCGAAGGAGTAGGCATTCAGAAGAAGGACGCATCGATTCTTGGTAATCAGGCGGTGTTTGAATCGGGGTATACGCGCGGGTTATTTGGTGTAGGTTTCGACGCCTCGCTGTTCAGCGCGTTCAAGCTGAATGGCGGACAAGGTGCCGGTAACCGCGTGCATTTGAATCACGATGGGCAAAGTGGTCAAAATCAGCTCGCCTGGACCTACCCGGGCGTGTGGGACGTGAAAGCGCGGGTATCGAATACAGTTGTTAAATATGGTCAACAGTTATTCGATAATCCCTTTCTCGTTCCCCACGATAACCGCGCATTGCCGCCAACGTACCGGGGTGTTTCTCTTGCGAGCGACGAGATCAAGAACCTGACGCTCAAGGCGGGGAGCGTGGACGCGGTGCTGGCGCGAGGCCAGACCAGCGTCTCGTCGTTGTCGACCGAATACGGCGGGACTCACTTCAGCCGCTTCACGTTCGCAGGCGGTGACTACACGCCCAATGACGATACGGCCGTGTCGTTATACGGCAGCCGCGCGGAAAATGTGTGGGATCAATATTATCTTTCGCTCTCGCACAGTATTGGAGATCCATCGCAGATTCGCTGGACAGGCGGGCTGACCTATTACTACACGCATGACGTGGGGCAGAGTCGCGAAGGGTCCATCAATAATCACGCGTATAGCTTGATGCTCTCGGGTACGCACAACGCGCATACGGTAGCGGTCGGATTCCAGCAGATCGCGAGCAATCAGTTCTTCGATTATGTCGGGCAATCGGCGGGTGATTATCTGGCGAATTCGCTCGACGTTGATTACAACGCGCCGCACGAAAAATCCCTTTCGCTCAGCTATACGGTCAACATGAGCCGTTACGGTGTTCCGGGTTTGAAAGTGACCGCGTGGACGGCGTATGGCTGGGGTGCGGATGCGTCGGACATGGCGAATCGATACGCCGATCCGTCGAACTCACTGCATGATCTCTACTGGAAGAATGGTGAGCCGGTCCATGGCACCCATTACGAATTTGGTGTGATCCCGTCTTATACGTTCGGCTCTGGAAAGCTGAAGGGAACGACTGCAAAGTTCTATTACATGCATCATCACGGCGGTACGTACTACTCGGATTCCAGTAGCGACGTTTATCGTTTGATGGTGAATGTCCCGGTTAATATATTCTAGAAGCGTGTTTTGAATTCAGCCCGCCAAGGTTCGCCCCGGCGGGCTTTTTTTGAGCTCGTTCGCAGCCCAAGCCCCTCTAACGCTGCACACCCCATCGACGAACCGTAAGCCGTTCGAAGGTATCGAAGACAAGGTGCTCGACGACCAGACCGATCACGATCACCGCTGCCAATCCCGCAAATACGCGATCCGTATATAGCTCGTTACGGTTCTGAAAGATGTACCAGCCGAGACCGCCATTTCCGGAGCTGGCGCCGAATACCAGTTCCGCGGCGATCAACGTTCGCCATGCAAACGCCCAGCCCACGCGAAGCCCGGCGAGGATCGAAGGCAAGGCTGCGGGGACCAGGATCAGCAGTACATGCCGAAGCCCCTTCAGTCCGTAGTTGCGGCCGGTCATGCGCAGCGTTTCCGGTACCGATTGAAAGCCGGAATAGGTGTTCAACGCGAGCGGCCACAGCACCGAATGCACCAGCACGAACAGCAGGCTGCCTGTGCCCAGGCCGAACCACAACAACGCCAGTGGCAGCAGCGCAATGGACGGCAACGGGTTGAACATGGCGGTCAACATGGACAGCAGGTCGCGGCCAAAGCGCGTGGACACAGCAAGCGATGTCAACACGAATGCGAGCGCCACGCCGAGCAGATACCCTCGCAACAGCACGGACAGGGAGATCGCCGTTTTGGCGATGAGTTCGCCCGACCAGATGCCCTGCACGAACGCGATCAATGTGTCGGTGAAGGTAGGCAGCAGCAGGTCGTTGCCAACCGCACGCGCGGCCACTTCCCAGATTCCGATCAGCACCAGGGCGATCAACGTCTTGCGCAACCACGTCTGATTTGAGAGCCGCTTGCCGAACGGTAACGGCGCCTCCACGGCGACATCCTGCAGCGGTTCGGGAATGCGTTCGTATTCTTCGCGAACCGGTGGCGAGAGCGCGGCAGCGTCGAACGAGGGAATGGTCGGCGTGCTCATTGAGCCACCTCCGTGTCTTCAAACAGCAGCCGATGAATGCGCGCAACGCTTTGCTGAAAGTCGTTGCGCCCCGAGCTGTCCTTGGTGAATTGATGGCTGTTCAATTCGGCGCGCACGCGGCCGGGATGCGGCGTCAACAGCAATATCCGGTTGCCGACAATCAACGCTTCTTCAATCGAGTGCGTGACGAACAGCAGCGTGAAACTCGCCTCTTCCCACAAGCGCAGCAGTTCCTCCTGCATCTTGCGGCGCGTGAGCGCATCGAGCGCGGCGAACGGCTCGTCCATCAGCAGCACGCGGGGTTGCGTCGCGAGTGCGCGAGCGATCGCCACGCGCTGTTTCATGCCACCGGAAAGTGTGTGCGGGTAAGCATCGGCGAAAGCGGTGAGGCCCACTTTATCCAGGAAGTGCAGGGCCCGTTCGCGGGCTTCCGCACGGCTCAGTTTCTTCGCGACACGCAATGGAAAGGTCACGTTTTGCAGCACGGTTTTCCATGGCGGCAACTGATCGAATTCCTGGAATACGACAATGCGATCAGTGCCGGGACCTCGCACGATTTTGTCGTCGATACGGATGGTGCCAGCAGTCGGTTCGATAAAACCCGCGACCGCTTTCAGCAGCGTCGACTTGCCGCAACCCGATGGGCCGAGCAGCACGAAGCGGTCGCCGCCGTACACGTCGAAGCTGACTTCATGCGTCGCGCGCACGATGCGCTCGCGGGTGCGGTACTCGAGGCTGACGTTATCGACGGTGAGAAGCTTCGCGCTAGTCGCGGGAGCATTGCGGCTCCCGGGCGGCGGATATAGAACGGTAGGGTTGGCGGCCATGGCTGTGCATTCGTGCATAAAACACGACCATAGCGGGGCGGCACGCGCGCGTGAACCAATCATTGGGCATATTCAAAACACGCCGACGCATAAGCGGCGGTTTTGCCGTTTGATTGCCGCAATCGGATGTTGGAGCGAGGGTCAAAAAAACGCCTGCTGCGTCGCGGGCGTTCATGACACGCAGCCATGCAGCAGGCGGATTCAGCTACCGTTCCCAAGGGCCGGATCGGCGAAGAAATAGTCTTGCCATGTCTTCGGCTGATTCTTGATCGCGCCGACCCGGTACATGAACTGGGCAAGCCCAAGGGTGTTTTGCGGCGTGATCTTGAACTGCGTATCCGGGTTCTTGATGATCCCGATCAGCAGCTTGCGGTCGATCCTGGCGTTGTTCACGCGGATATAGATATCGGCAGCCGCTTCTGGATTCGCTGCGACGAAACGCGCGGCATCGGCAAGCGCCGCGATGAACGCGTGATACGTCTTAGGATTGTTATCGTGGAATTTTTCTGTCGCGTAGAGCACGGTGGACGAGCCGGGACCGCCGAGGACATCGTAGGAATTCAGCACGATATGGGCTTTCGGATTGCCCGCCAGTTCCTGTTCCTGGAACGGCGGATTGCCGAAGTGCCCGGTGATTTCCGTCCCGCCGGCAATGATCGCGGCGGCGGCATCGGGGTGCGGCACTGCTTGCGTCAGCTTGTCGAGACGATCGTAGTCCTTGTCGCCCCAACGCTTCGCAGCAGCGAATTGCAGCACGCGCGATTGCACCGACACCGATACCGCCGGCACTGCAATGCGGTCCTTCTCCGTGAAATCCGCGATGGTTTTCACGTTCGGATTATTCGATATCAGGAAGTACGGCAGATTGCCCAGCGAGGCTACGCCCTTCACATTCTGCTTGCCGTGCGTCCGGTCCCAGATCGTCATCAACGGGCCGACGCCTGCAGCCGCGATGTCGATGGAATTGGACAACAGCGCGTCGTTGATTGCCGCGCCACCCGATAACTTCAGCCAGTCCACCTTGATATCGACACCGGCTTTCTTGCCTTCCTGTTCGATCAATTTTTGGTCACGCGCAACGTTCAGCAGCAGATACACCACGCCGAACTGCTCCGCGATACGGAGCGTGCCCTCGGCGCGCGCGGGCGCGGGTGCCGCAAACGACGAGAGGGCAACGGAGACGGAGAGGAACGCGGCAGTGAACGAGCGCAGCGATGAACGGGAACCCCCGGGTCCCCGCCGAAAGAAGAGCGAAAGCGGCATTGAAAGTCCGAAGAGATTTTTTTGGAGTTTGATTTAAGACAGGGCGCTTGACCCCTCAGAACGGCGTATCGCCTTCAATCGTCGTTCGATACATCTTTCTGCGCAGATGATCCGGCGTGCCCGCTGCAAGGTGCATGAGCGAGCGGTTGTCCCAGAACACGAGGTCGTGTTCGCGCCAGACATGGCGGTAGATGTGTTCATCGCGAACGCTGTGTTCGAAGAGGGCCTGCAGCAGGTCGCGGCTCTCGTCTTCCGGCAAGCCGATCACGTGCGTGGTGAAGTGCTCACTGACGAACAGCGCCTTGCGGCCCGTTTCCGGATGCGTGCGCACGATCGGATGTACAACCGGTTTTACTTCCGCGATCTGTTCGGCTGACAGGTTGGGGCGCCACGGGCTGCGCTTTTGCAGTTCAGCGTATTTCGCCAGATAGGTGTGCTCGGCCGAGCGTCCCTTCACGGCATCGCGCAGTGCTTGCGGCAGCGTGTCCCATGCCAGATGCATGTTGGCGAACAGCGTGTCGCCGCCTTCGGCCGGCAATTCCTGCGCATGCAGCAAGGAACCGAGGCTCGGTGTTTCCTTGTATGAAAGATCCGAATGCCAGAAATGCCCGGCGTCGCCGAGACCGATCGGTTTGCCGTCTTCGAGCACGTTCGAGACAATCAGAATCTCCGGGTGACCGGTCAACTGGAACTGGCGCAGCACGTGGATTTGCAGCGGACCGAAACGGCGGCTGAAGCTGATTTGCTGGTCGGGCGTGATGCGCTGGTCGCGGAACACGACCACGTGATGATCGAGATGGGCTTGATGAATGCGCTTGAAATCGTCGTCGGCAAGGGGCTGACTCAGGTCGAGACCTGTCACTTCAGCGCCCAGCGGCGCGCCTTCAAACGGTGTGATTTCGATGGTCTGGTGCGGGGATAAGGTTGTCACGCGGGACTCGTCAATTCAATTCGGGGCGGGAACGCTGAGGTGAAGCGGCAAGACGTACCAAGAGAATACGCCGCAAAAGCCCTGCTTAGACCCCGAATCTAGAATCCCCTGACAACAACGTCAACGAACCAAATCCCATACGCTTATCTGTTTTAGCGATAAACAGGCCGCTCCAGTAGAGGCGCGGCCACTCAGGCTCCATTCAGACTCGCCGAATCACTGGTGGTTATGCGCCGGATCGCTGCAATGAGCGCAGCCGGCCGCGCTGTCATTCCACGACGAACTCAGGATCAGGCTGCAGAAATTCAGGCGCTTGTACGTGGGGTCCTTGAGCGCGAGGACATCCGCTTTCACGTTGCCGAACGTGGTCTCGGGCTTTTTGATCGTGCCGTGAGCGAACGCATCGATGATCCCTTCCTTGAAATTCACCTCACGCGGATGCACGGCAATAACCTGCTTGCGCTGCGACTCCGTGAATTCATCGTAGGCGAGTCCTAGCACGTCCATCTCCACGCCCGCCGTAACCAGCGCGACCACCGGCTTCTTGTGCTGCGGAATGCCCGGCGTCGTGTGCAATGCGATCGAATCCCACACTTGTTCTATGTCGTGCTCGTTAATGCCGTAACCCTTCAGGAAGTCGCGTGCGGCGTTTGCACCGTCCACTTCGAAGCGATCAGTCGTGCTGCTGTACGCATCGATCAGGCCCATGTCATGGAACATCGCGCCGATGTAAAGCAATTCCGCGTCGTAGGCGAGTTTGCGACGCTCGCCGGTCAGCGCGCCGAACAGGAACACGCGGCGCGAGTGGTTATAGAGCAGGTCCGGCTCGGTATCGCGGACGAGTTCGGTTGCGGCGCGCGCCATGGCGCTGTCGGGAATGTGGATGCCGGCGATGGTCGTGGTCATGTTGAATGCTCCTTGAATGTTGGGCTGTCCTCGATGTCGCGCTTGTTGTCGCGAACAGCTTGCTAAAATGCGCTGTCCGACGCGGGTCATCGGGAGAAACGAAAGGGTGTTGACGACGAATTCAGTGTCGCCGGACGTCGCCGCGGCCGCAATGCAATGGGTCCGTCGAAGTCTGCCAACCGCACGGCGTCTCCTGCCAAGTGCGTGAAATGCTTGAAAAATTGGCCCTTTCGCATGGGATCGCAATCAAATGCCTGGAACTGGAGAAAGACGTAATGCGTAGCGTCGCCATCGCGATTTTTCCGCAAGTGCAGGCGCTCGATGTCGCCGGTCCACTCGATGTATTCGCCGAAGCGAATGGTTTCGTCGAGCCGGGCGAAGGCTACGCAATCACAGTGGTCAGCGCGGAAAACGTGCCCGTGCGCGCGTCCAACGGCACGCGAATGCTGGCGGACGTTACTTGTGAAGCGCCGCAGCAGCATTACGACGTCGCCCTCGTGGCGGGCGGTCCCGGGCTGCCTTTCGATCCCCCCGATTTGCGCCTGAGCACGTGGCTGCGTGACGTGGCTTCTCGTTGCGAGCGCTACGGTTCTATCTGCACCGGCGCGTTCGCGCTGGGTCACGCCGGTCTGATCGATGGCCGTTATGTCACGACGCACTGGCAAAATGCGCCACAACTCGCACGGCAATTTCCGCTGGCCCGCGTTGAGCTCGACCGTATTCATATTCGCGACGGCAGCCTGGTGACATCGGCGGGCGTGACGGCGGGGATCGATGTTGCTCTCTCGCTGGTCGCTGAAGACCACGGGCCGCGGATCGCGCTCGCTGTCGCCAAACGTCTGGTGGTATTTGCGCAGCGCCGCGGCGGTCAGTCGCAATTCAGCCCGTATTTGAGTGCGCCCGCCGATGAAACCTCGCCGGCCGCGAAGGTGCAAGCCTACGTGATGGAGCATATCGGCGAACGGATGACGGTTGAAAAACTTGCGCAGATCGTGGGCATGAGCGAGCGCAATTTCGCGCGGGCGTTTGTTGAGGCAACGAGCGTGACGCCACATGATTTCGTGGAGCAAGCACGTATTGATGCAGCACGAAACGCATTGGAAAGCAGCGCGACGCCATTGAAAACGATCGCGTATGAGTGCGGTTTCGGCACGGCGGACCGCATGCGAATTGTGTTCAGGCAACGCCTGGGCGTGTCGCCGAATGATTATCGCCTGAGCTTTCAGAAGCTCGGAGCGGACGGTTGACGATGTAGGTACGAACGGTCGTGACCGTATGCTGGACCGCTTCATGCTCTCTTCGTACTGACGAATGACACAAGCGTCCGCGAGTGAGCCGATATCTTTGGTTTGTTCTCGAATGGATCGGCGCGGACCAATGAATCTGGAGATGTTATGAAAGATGCTTATGAACGACGTGCGCTATTGCTGCATCTGGGCGATGTGCTGGAGGCGCTGTCGTGCTTGTCGCGTGGCGGCCAGCGATACGCCGCACTCGGCGATGCAATAGCGCGCGAGGACTCGCTTGCCACTTTCACGTGGCTCGGATATCTCGATGCCGCCATGACCCCGCAACAGGTGAACGAACGCGCGACCGCCGCGTTTTTCCTGTGGCCGAAAACGCTCCTCGATCAAGACCTCAACCGGGCATTGCTGGCATCGACGGTGCAGCACGATCTTTTTGCAGGAAACGCGGAAGGGTGGGCGCGTTATGTCAGTGAGCGTAGAGCCGAGGTCGCGTGGTTTGCCGAAGGGCTGCCCGCACCGTCAGACGAACCTACGCCGGAATCGCGCTTTAGCCGGTGGCCCTGGCCGGCCGAGTCCGGCGCATCCTGAGGCCTTGGCGCTTCCGCTCAAGCCGCTTGTTCGCGCGACAAGACCGCTTGCAAGAAGCTGCGTGTGCGAGCTTCGCGCGGCGCCCCGAAAATCTGTTCCGGCGGTCCCGCCTCGATCACGCTGCCATGGTCCATCACCACGATCGTGTCCGCCACATCGCGCGCAAAGTTCATCTCATGCGTGACGATCAGCATGGTCATGCCTTCGCTCGCCAGCGCCTGCATGACCTGCAGTACTTCACCGACCAGTTCGGGATCGAGCGCGGATGTGGGTTCATCGAAGAGCATGACTTGCGGATGCATTGCAAGCGCCCGTGCAATCGCCACGCGCTGCTTTTGTCCACCAGACAAAGTGCCCGGATATACATCGGCCTTATGACCGAGCCCGACCTTCGCCAGCAGCGCGCGCGCTTCTGCGTCAGCTTCCGCCGCGCTCACGCGAGCTAGCGAACGCGGCGCGAGCGTGACGTTCTGCAGCACGGTCAGGTGCGGGAACAGGTTGAACGATTGAAACACCATGCCGACGTCCTTTCGGATCCGGTTCAGGCCGTTTTCATCGATCATCCGGCCGTTGTCAACTAGCGCATGGCCGCAGATCCGGACCGTGCCCTCTTCGGCCGTTTCCAGTCCATTCAAACAGCGCAGGAACGTGCTCTTTCCCGAACCGCTTGGCCCGATCACCACGATCACCTGAGAGGGCTGGACGTCCATATCGATACCGTTCAACACACGGTTGGACCCGAACGACTTCGCCAGTTGCCTGACTGAAACAATAGGCTCTTTGAGGGTTGTGCTCATGATCAGACTCTCCCGTCGGCACGCAGCGTTTTTTCTGTCTTGCGCAATGCCAGTGACGTCGCGCTCGTCAGAATCAGGTAGATAAACGCGATTACGATATACACCTCCAGCGACCGGTACGACACGCTGATGATCTTCTCGCCCTCGTGCATCAGGTCGTTGATCGTCAGCAAGGAGACCAGCGCCGAGTTCTTGATCAATGCAATAAACTCATTGCCAAGCGGCGGAATCATGCGCACGAACGCTTGCGGCAAGATCACCTTGCGCATCGACATTCGATAAGGCATCCCAAGCGATCTTGCGGCTTCCATCTGCCCGCGATCCACCGATTGAATCGAACCGCGCACGATCTCCGACACATACGCGCCGCTATAAACGCCGAGTCCGAGCACGCCGCAAGCAAACGCGGGCAGCATGATGCCGAACTGCGGCAGCCCGAAGAACAGGATGAAAAGCTGCACGAGCAAGGGCGTACCGCGTATGAACGTGAGATAGGCGGTGCAGATGCCATAGACCACGCGGCGCTGCGGCGCGAGCCTGCCAATTCCGACTAACAGGCCCAGCACGCAGCCCAGTACGAGCGAACAAGCCGTGACTTCGATAGTCGTCGCAGCGCCGGTTGCGAGTGCTTCCCAGCCTGCCCACACGGGCGAAAAATCGAGCGTCATCGGTTACTCCTCTCCGGTAAGATCTGTCGCGTTACTGCTTGCCGAACCACTTCGTCGCGAGCGCGTCGTAGGTGCCGTTAGCGCGCAGTGTCTGCAACGCCTTGTTCATCTGCGCGGTCAGCGCGGTTTCGTCCTTGCGCAACGCGAAGCCGTACAGCTCGGTCGTCAGCCCCTTATCAAGAACACGCACGTTGGGCTGTACCTTCGCGTATTCGACAGCGGCAGGGCGGCCGGTCACCGCGGCATCGGCGCGGCCGATGTTCACGAGATCAAACATCTCCTGGTTCTTCTCGACCTCCACGCGTTGCACCTTCGGAAAGTTGTCTTTCAGGAAGGCGACCGACTTCGTGCCGACCTGCACGGTGACTTTCTTGCCGTCGAGATCGGCGGGTGTCTTGATCGATGTGTCGTTCTTGCGCACCAGCACGACAAGACCACCCTTGTAGTACGGATCGGTGAAATCGACGACCTTGCGGCGCTCGTCCGTCATGTAGATACCCGACGCCGCAACGTCGAAGCGATTCGCGATCAGCCCCGGAATCAGCCCCTTGAAGTCGATATCCACCCATTGCACTTTCTTGCCCATGGTCTTCGCCAACGCTTCGATCAGCTCGATATCGAAGCCCGTGCGCTTGCCGTCCTTGACGAATTCGAGCGGCGGGAAAGTCGCGTCGGTTGCCACGCGAATGGTGTCATCGGCGGCGCGGGCGGCGGGCGCGGCGGCCACGCTGACTACAACGGCGAGCGCGAGGGCGGAAAGTATCTGGGTCAGTTTCATATTGGTTTCCTTGAGTGGCGTGGATAGTTTGGACTACGCGCGAAGTGAGAATTAAGGGGTTTAAAGTTTGTAGCTGATACGGTCTGCTGCCGCGCGCGTGAGCTGCGCCAGTTCGGCTTCACGTCCTGCAATGCGAGCAACGGGCGCCATCAAGGTGATGGTTCCTTCCAGTCGTCCCGCATCCGATATAAGCGGAGCGCTCACGCCCCAAACGCCTATATCGACTTCACTCTCGCTCGTTGCAAATCGCCGGCGGCGGATATCTTCCAGCTGCAGATGCAGCGCAGCGGCGCTTTCAGGGTCGTCGAGCGTGTTGCCGGCGATCACGGCATCGGCTTCTGCTTCAGGCAGGAAGGCGAGCAGCGCTTTCGCCGACGCGCCGCGTGTCAGCGGATGCGTGCGGCCGCGCGCGAACGAGCATCGCAGCGGCTGGTCGCTTTCGACCATCGAGAGGCAGACGACTGTGTCGTTGATCGGCACGAGCAAGCCGACACTCTCGCCGGTCCGCTGCACGAGCGCCCTGATTTCGTCGCGGCTTTGGGTTACGAGCTGCGCGTTCTGATCGAAACCCCACGCGAGTTGCACGCTGGACGGACCCGGTTCGAACAAGCCGGAATTCGCATGTTCCTGCAAGAGGCCCCATGCTTTAAGCGAGCCCAGCAGCCGGTACACCGTGGACAACGGCGCACCAATATCCTCTGCGATCTGCTTCGCGCCGATAGGCCTTCCCGCCCGGGCGACGCTGGTCAGCGCGTGGAGGACGCGGTCGATGACGGAGGACGATTTGACCGGCGGTTTCATGGCGAAAGTTTCTCTCGCCAATTCTCAAAGAAAGAAATCAATTCTCATTGGATGGGAAAATAGTTTGGAAGCGCCGCTTGTTTCCTCATTAGCGCGACGCGATGATCGGCAAAAAAGTCCGGCTTGCAGGAGAATCTGGGCGTTGCGATACAACATTGCCTGGCGACACAAGGCAAATTGCAAATCCCAGCGCAACACGCCAAGGACCGAGAACAATGGATTCAGAGACATGGACTATGTGACAAGCCTCAAAGTGTTCCGCGCGGTCGTGGAGGCGAAAAGCTTCACGCGCGCCGCTGACCTGCTTGGCGTGTCGCCTCCGGTGGTGTCGCGCGCCATCGCCACGCTCGAGCAGCGGCTGGGCAACCGGCTCTTTCATCGCACCACGCGCCACATCTCGCTGACCGAGACCGCCGAGCAATTCTTCCCGGGCTGCTCCCGCGTGCTGGATGAGCTTGACGCGCTGGAGGCGCAGGCGTCGGATCGCATGAGCGGTCCGACCGGCATGCTGCGGCTGGTCGCGCACACGACGGCAACGGTGAACCGGCTGGTCCCGCTGATCGCCACTTTCCGCCGGCGATACCCGCTGATCGGACTCGACGTCACCCTGACCGAGCGTCCGGTGGATCTGGTGGCGGACGGCTACGACCTTGGTGTCGTGCTGCCCTTCATGTTAACCAGTGACACCACCGTCACACGCCTGCTCGAACGCATTCCGCTCGTCATTGTGGTGACGCCTGGGTATCTGCAAGGCAAGCAGCGGCCGACGCATCCGTCCGAGCTTGCGGACCTTGAATTCGTCGCCATGCACGCGTCGATCCGCAAGCCCGTGCTCACGTTCCGCCTGAATGACGGCGAACAGATCACGGTGCCGCTGAAAGCCGACGTGACATCGAACAACGCGGTGCTCAACCGCGAACTCGTGCTGGAAGGTTTCGGCCTCGGCGTGTTGCCGGCCGCGCTGGTTCGCGACGAACTGGCATCGGGCGAACTGGTGTCGCTGCTGGACGACTTCGAGATCGTCGATGGCGCAATCGAAATCCGCCTGGCTTACAGCAGCCGCACCTTGCTGCCGGCGAAGGTCCGGGCGTTCATCGAACACGCTGCGGAATTCTTTGAAACCTGAGCGGGGCGGAAAAATTTTCAACTTCATTTCGCATCGATTTCGTTTCGATTGTTAACGGATTCGACATTAATTGATGCGCACAATAGCGGTTGACTACGTGCATATGCACACATAATCTGTGCACATGCACACACGCCCTCCACGACACGACGATTGTTTTGCGGTTCGCCAAGCCGCGCGTCATATCTCGCAGTTATACGAGCGGCATTTATCGGCGGTACAGATCACGCCGACGCAATTCAGCATCGTCTCCGCGCTTGATCGCGTGGCCGACATGACGATGGCGGAACTCGCGCAGGCCATGGTGATGGAGCGCACGACCCTGGTCCGCGTGCTGCAGCCGTTGCTGCGCAACGGGCTTGTCATGTCGACGATGGGCGGACCTTGCCAGCGCCGTTTGCAGTTGACGCTGACCGAAAGCGGCCGGACCAAGCTGGCCGACGCGCTGCGGCACTGGCAGGCAGCGCAAGAAGAATTCGAGGCGAAGTTCGGGCGCCGGCAGGCGGCACGCCTGCGGCGCGAACTATTTCGCCTGACCAGCGAGTGACCCGTCAGAAAAGAAAGCCACGCACCCGCATAACCCATTCGATGCAACCAACAGGACTCACCGATGACCACACCTTCCACGCCGCTTGCCTCCACTGCCGCGCCGACGGCTGAGCGCGAAGCACGGCGGCCTTTCCGACTCGGCTGGATGCCGCTCGCGATTATCGCGGTGGTGGTCGTGATCGCCGCTGCAACCACCTACTGGTTCACCGTGTTGCGTTTCGTTCAAAGCACGGACGACGCGTATGTCGGCGGCAACGTCACGGTGATGGCGCCGAAGGTCAACGGTTTCGTCACCGAACTGCTCGTCTCCGATAACCAGCGCGTGAAGGCGAACCAGGTGCTGATCCGGCTCGACTCACGCGATTACGACGCACGGCTCGCGCAGGCCAATGCCGACGTGCAGGGCGCGCGCGCCGCCGTCGCGGAACTTGAAGCGAAGCAGCAGTTGCAGGGCGCCGTGATCAACCAGAGCCAGGCGCAGGTGCGGGCATCGGCTGCAGAAGTCACGCGCAGTGCGTCGGACCAGGCGCGTTACCGGCAGCTCGTCAAGGACGAAGCGGTATCGAACCAGGTGGTCGAACGCGCCGATGCGGATTTCCTGAAGGCTCGCGCCACGCTCGATAACAGCAACGCAGCGGCGCTCGCTTCGCAGCGGCAACTCGCCGTGCTTGCCGCACAAATAGACGACGCCCGTGCACGTGTTGCGACCGCTGAAGCGTTGCGGCGCATTGCCGAACTGAACGTGGAGTACACGACCATCCGCTCGCCCGTGGATGGATACGTCGGCAACCGGACGGCGCGGGTGGGCATGCTCGCCAACACTGGAGCGTCGCTGCTGACAATCGTGCCGACTGATGGCTTATGGGTCGATGCAAACTTCAAGGAAGACCAGCTCAAGAAGATGCATGTGGGCGATCGCGTCGATGTTGAACTCGATGCCGCCAGCGGGACCTTCCCGGGTCATGTGGAGAGCCTCGCGCCGGCGACCGGTGCGACCTTCAGCGTCTTGCCGCCTGAGAACGCGACCGGCAACTTCACGAAGATCGTGCAGCGCGTGCCAGTGCGGATTCGCCTCGACGTACCGAAGGACAAGCAGGACGTCCTGCGCGCCGGCCTCTCTGCGACCGTGAAGGTACACCTCGACAGCGCGAGCCGTTCATGAGCCCCGCCGTTCCACTGAATCCCGCCGATCAGCCCACCAGGCAGCGTGTTTTTGCGTTCGCGCTGATGTGCCTGGGCTTCTTCATGGCGACGCTGGACATCCAGATCGTGGCGTCGTCGCTGAAGGATATTGGCGGCGGTTTGTCGGCTAGCCAGGACGAACTTTCGTGGGTGCAGACGTCCTACCTGATCGCGGAAATCCTCGTGATCCCGATGTCCGGCTGGCTCTCCAAAGTGTTCTCCACGCGCTGGCTGTTCGTGGCCTCCGCGGTCGGCTTCACCATCACGAGCATGCTGTGCGGCCTCGCGTGGGACATCAATTCGATGATCATTTTCCGCGGACTGCAAGGCGCGCTCGGTGCAGCAATGATCCCGACCGTCTTCACCACGGCGTTCGTGCTGTTTCCCGGCAAGCAGCGGCTGATTGCATCGACGACGATCGGTGCGCTCGCGTCGCTTGCGCCTGCGATCGGTCCGGTGATCGGCGGATGGATCACGTCGCAATGGTCATGGCACTGGCTGTTTTATCTGAACCTCGTGCCGGGACTGGTGGTGGCGATCATGGTGCCGAAGTTCGTGCATATCGACGAACCCGACTTGTCGTTATTGAAGAAGGGCGACTATCTGGGTATCGCGTTGATGTCGGGGTTCCTCGGCTGCCTTGAATATGTGCTGGAGGAAGGGCCGCGCAAGAACTGGTTCGGCGACGATGTAATCGTCACCTGTACGTGGATTTCCGCCATCTGCGGCTTCCTGTTTTTCGTGCACGCGTTCACTGCAAAAGATCCCGTTGTCGATCTGCGCGCGCTCGCGGTCAGGAACTTCGCGATCGGCTGTTTGCTGTCGTTCGTGACGGGTATCGGTATCTTCGTTGCAGTGTTTCTCACGCCGCTGTTCCTGAGCCGCGTGCGTGAACTGGATTCGCTGCAGATCGGGATTGCGTTGTTGTCGGTGGGCGTGTTTCAGTTGCTTGCGCTGGGCGCTTATGCATTCGCCTCGCGTCTCGTCGACATGCGCTGGTGTCTGCTCTTCGGCCTCGTGTGTTTCGGTGCGGGATGTTATTTCTACGTGCCGCTCACGAACGACTGGGGCTGGCAGCAACTGCTGCTGCCACAGGCGCTGCGGGGGATTGGCCAGCAGTTCGCCGTGCCGCCAATCGTAACCATGGCGCTGGGCTCGCTGCCGCAATCGCGCCTGAAGTCCGCGAGCGGCCTGTTCAACCTGATGCGTAATCTTGGTGGCGCGATCGGCATTGCGGTTAGCGCGACCATGCTCAACGACCGGCTGAATTTCCACTATCTGCGCATCAGCGAACGCGTCACTACAGGTAGTCCGGAGACCGAAGCGTTCTTGTCCAGGCAATTCGCGCACTGGGGATCGGTGGCCGGCGATGCGCTCAACGCGACTAACGCGGGCCTCGCCAACCTGCACGCGCTGGTGTTCCGGGAAGCACTCGTGATGACCTTCTCCGACACCTTCTACGTACTCGCGATGTGCTTTGCCGTCGGCATCGTCAGCGTGCTTTTCGTGCGGCCTATCGGCGCTGCGCCGCCTTCTCCTGACGCTCATTGAGATCGACCATGTATAAGATTTTATTGGCACTGGCAGCGAGCATGACGCTCGCGGCGTGCGCGGTGCAACCCGCGAGCCATGCGGATTTACCATCGACTGTCCAGTCAATAGCGCCCGCAAACTGGAGCGCCGACGCTCCCCAAGACACCGTGGATGCCGCCGCGTGGTGGGAGCAATTCGGCGATCCCGTGTTGCATGAGCTGGTGAGTTCGGTGCTGAGCCAGAACCTGGATGTGCAGGCAGCACTGGAGCGGGTAAATCAGGCACAGGCCGTGACGACGCAGCGTCGCGCGGCGCTTTTGCCGGAGCTTGACGCGAACGCGACCGCAGCGGATGAGCGCCAGAACACGCCGCCGCCGCTGGGCTATGTTCGTCAGGCAGGTTTTGGCCTGACGCTCGGCTGGACGCCCGACGTATTCGGCGGCGAGCGCCTTGAACTGCTGGCGGCCCAGGCGCAATTGACGGGCCGTCAACACGATGTCGATGCGCTGCGTCTCGCGCTCGCGGCTAATACGGCGTCGGCGTATGTGGATCTGCGCTGGGCGCAAAGTGAACAGAAGATCCTGCGGGACAATATCGCGATCCGGGAACGTGCACTCCGGCTGACGCAGGAACGCATGCAATACGGGCTTTCGCCGCGACTTGACGTCACTCGCGCACAGAACCAGTTGAGCGAGTTGCAAGCGCGCTTGCCGCGTGCCGACGCTACCGTGCAGCATCAGCTCAGCCTGATCGCGGTGTACTCGGGGCGCACGCCTGAATCCGTCGATACCCTCGTGCTCGCCACGCCCGGGACCATCCCGACGCCGTCAAACGCCGTGCCGCAGATGCTGCCTTCGGAGGCGTTGCTGCGCCGTCCCGATGTCCGCAGTGCCTACGCCGAGCTCACGCAACGCGCGGCGGAAGTGGGCGTCGCGCAAGCGGATCGCTATCCGAAGTTCTCGCTGCAACTGACCGACGGTTTGCTGGCATCGTCGTATCTTGGCTTGCCCACGCTCACCGATAACCTCTTTAGCGCGGCACTCAATGCGACCAGCCCGATCTTCAACGCCGGGCGCATTACAGCGGGCATCGAGCAGAGCCAGAGCCGCATGCGCGAGTCCGATCTGCGCTTGCGCCAGACCATGCTGCAAGCGCTTAAAGACGTGGAAGACACACGTACCGATCTCGTCAGCACATCGGAGCAGGCGGACCGTTTGAAGGACGCATTGCAATCCTCTGACCAGTCGCTGCGCCTCTCCACGCAACTTTATAAGGGCGGTGCGAGTGGTTTCCTCGATGTCCTCGCGGCGCAGGAAGCGTATCTGGAGGACTCGGATGCGCTGAACCAGGCGAAGCGTAAGCACGCGCTGGCAGCGGTCGCGCTGTACCGTTCTCTCGGCGGCGGGTGGAGCGAAGCAAAGCAAGAATAAGGCGTGGTGCGGGCCTCGGGTAACATCGGGCATCTTTTGTGTTCACCTTGCTTACCCGTCCGAACCCACCCGATGGCACTCAAAAACCTCTTGAGACGGCTTGACCTGACCACGCTGCAGCTGTTCCTCGCGGTCTACGAGGAGGGCACGCTTACCCGGGCGGCCGAGCGCGAGGCAATCGCTGTATCGGCTGCGAGCAAGCGCTTGCTCGAACTCGAACAGGCCGTGGGAGCATCGCTGTTCGTGCGCCGGGCACGCGGCATGGAGCTCACGCCCGCAGGCGAAACGCTGCTGCATCATGCGCGCCGCGTGCTGCGCGATGTCGAGAACATTGGCATTGAATTAGCCGAGCACGCGGCCGGCGTGCGCGGTTATGTCCGCATGATGGCGAACCTTTCTGCCATCGTCGAATTCCTTCCCGAAGACTTGCGCGCATTCTTCTCGATGAACGAGCGCATCAAGCTCGACCTGGAAGAGCGCCCGAGCAGCGGCGTGGTGCAGGGCATTGCCGACAGCCTCGCCGATGTCGGCATCTGCTCGGGCGAAGCCGATACACGCGGCCTCGATGTCTCGCATTACCGGCATGATTCGCTGGTCGTGGTGATGCGCGAAGATCATGCACTCGCGGGCCGCGAGCAGGTCACGTTCATCGAAACGCTGGATAGCGACTATGTCGGTCTCCATGCGGCCAGCTCGATCAATTTGCGTACGCAAACGGCCGCGCGGCAGGCGGGTAAACCATTGCGGTTGCGCATCCAGGTGCCGGGTTTCGATGGCGTCTGCCGCATGGTGCAGACGGGGCTAGGCATCAGCGTGCTGCCGCTGAAGGTCTTCAATACAGTAGGCCGCCCGCTCGGGCTGACGGCCGTTACGCTCGATGAAACCTGGAGCCGGCGCGACCTGATCGTCGTGGTACGCGATGTTGCCGGGCTCCCGCCAGTCAGCCGGATGCTGTTCGATCATCTGTGCGCCGTAGAGCACCAGGAACAGAACGAAGCCTGAGCGTTCGCCGTTCGCGAACGGTCATTGGCGAAATGCGGTTGGACGCAGCGCGTTGCCCGCTCCTAAGCTGTCTTCCAGACTAGAAATTTTGGGAGACAAGCATCATGGCTGGACCGCTCGCAGGCATTCGCGTCATAGAAATCGGCACTCTGATAGCGGCGCCGTTCGCCGCCCGGATGCTCGGGGAGTTCGGTGCCGACGTCATCAAGATTGAAGCGCCGGATAACGGCGACCCGCTTCGTAAATGGCGAAAGCTGCACGAGGGCACGTCGCTCTGGTGGTATCTGCAGTCGCGCAACAAGAAATCCGTGTGCGTCAACCTGAAGTCCCCGGACGGTGTCGATGTCGTCAAGCGTCTCGCCGCGGACGCCGACGTCGTGATCGAAAACCTCCGTCCCGGCGCGCTCGAAAAACTCGGCCTTGGCTGGGACGTGCTGCACGCAATCAATCCCAAACTCACGATGGTCCGCATCTCCGGATACGGACAGTCGGGCCCGTATCGCGATCGTCCAGGTTTCGGCGCGATCGGCGAGGCGATGGGCGGCATCCGCTATACGACCGGCGACGTCGATGGCGCACCGGCACGCGCGGGCGTGTCGCTCGGTGACTCGCTGGCTTCGTTGCACGGGGTGATCGGTGCGTTGATGTCGATCCTGCGCGTAAAGACCGGGCAGGGCGACGGCCAAGTCGTGGACGTGTCGCTTGTCGAAAGCGTCTTTAACCTGATGGAAAGCCTGATTCCCGAATACGACTTGCTCGGACACGTGCGCGAGCGCAGCGGCGGTGCGTTGCCTGGCATTGCGCCGTCGAATACGTATCGCACCGAAGACGGCGCTTTTGTTGTGATCGCGGGCAACAGCGATCCGATCTTCAAGCGCCTGATGCACGTAATAGGCCGCGCCGATCTCGCCGATGACCCCGCGCTTGCCCGCAACGACGGCCGCGCCGCACAAAGCGCAATGCTGGACGCTGCGATCGCCGCGTGGACCACCCATCATCCGATTGACGATGTGCTCGCCGCGCTCGATAAAGCGGAAGTGCCGTCCGGCAGGATCTATTCGGTCGCCGATATTGTTGCGGACCCGCATTACCAGGCGCGTGACATGCTGCTTGACGCCGCGTTACCCGGCGGGGTGTCGGTGAAGATGCCCGGCATTGTTCCGAAGCTCTCCGACACCCCCGGCGAAGTCCGTTGGCAAGGACCGACGCTGGGCGAACATACGGACTCCGTACTGTCGGATCTCGGCTTCAATGCGAGCGACGTCGAACGGTTACGCAGCGAGGGCGCTGTGCAATAAGTTCGGGCACTGCGACTGACACACCCCTTCTTTCACCATCAAAGAACACATATGACCGGACGGCGCCAAGGCCAGTCCGGCAAGGAGACAATCATGAGCGATCTCGACGCCACGGCTGCCGTACCGCAGGCACACAGCGAAAACGACTTGAAAGCGGTGATCAGCAAGGTCGCGTGGCGACTCATGCCGCTGATCATGATCTGCTATTTGTTCGCATTTTTCGATCGCATCAACATCAGCTTTGCGAAGTTTCAACTGCAAAGCGATCTCGGTTTCTCCGACACCGCCTACGGTCTCGGCGCCAGCCTCTTCGTGATCGGCTACGTATTGTTCGAAGTCCCGAGCAACTTGCTGCTTTACAAGGTCGGCGCGCGCCGCTGGATCGCGCGCATCATGATTTCGTGGGGAATTGCCACCAGCGCCATGGTGCTGGTCGGCAACGAATGGCAGTTCTATGGGCTGCGCTTTATCATCGGCGCAATGGAAGCGGGCTTCGCCCCCGGCGTGCTGTACTACCTCACGCTGTGGTTTCCGGCGAGCTATCGCGGCCGCATCACGTCGATGCTGTTTCTTGCCTCGGCTTTCTCCGGGCTGGTGGGCGCGCCGTTGTCGGGACTGGTCCTCGGACACATGGACGGCGTGCTTGGCATCCGCGGATGGCACTGGTTATTCCTGCTTGGCGGCTTGCCGTGCGTGGTCCTCGGCCTGCTGGTACTCAAGGTGCTGAAGGACCGGATTGAAGATGCGGGTTGGCTCAGCGCCTCCGAAAAGTCACTGCTGGCGAGCCGTATTCAGCGACACGCGCCGCACTCGGGCGCCGGCAGCTCGTTACTCGATGCAATCAGGACACGTGGTTTCCTGATGCTCGGACTGATCTATTTCCTGATCCAGGTGGCGTCGTATGGGCTCAATTTCTGGGCGCCGCAACTCATTCGAAGCGCTGGCACACGCAACCCGACCACCATCGGTTTCCTGACGGCCGTGCCCTACATTTGCGGCGCGATCGCGATGGTCGTGGTGGGCCGTCTCTCCGACGCGTCGGGCGAGCGCCGCAAGTTTGTTTGCGGCCTGCTGGTGATGGCGGCGATCGGTTTTTTCGCGGCAGGAATCTTCGATAAACAGACTGGCTTCCTGATCGTGGCGCTCGGCGTGATGGGAGCGGGTGTGGTGGCTTCAATTCCCGCGTTCTGGGCGTTGCCGCCAAAGCTCCTCACGGGGGCGGGCGCGGCAGGCGGCATCGCGCTGATCAACACCATTGGACAACTTGGCGGCATTGTGAGTCCGGTGATGGTTGGACGGGTTCGCGACCTGACCGGCAGCACGACACCCGCGCTCTACGCAATTGGCGCGATGAGTCTCGCCTGCGCATTGCTTTTGCTGTTCGGTTTGCCGGCTATATTGCGCGAGAAAGATGCGTCGGAGACCCGCATTTCCCGGGGCTAACCTGGTTATATCTCCGGGGCATGTGATGTCCGATAAGACCAAAACCGCTGATCGCAGCCTGGAATAATCCAGTTGCGATCCGATACGTTGTCAAATATGGACAAGGTTTGTTGCAATGGGCCAATATAAGTAAGTCAACAAGCCCTCGACAAATAATCCTGGCCGCTTTTATTCAGCGGATTAGCGCGCCGGGAAAGTTGCCCCGAGCGTCTGTTTCGTCATATGTTTTGACAATGTAAATCCACCTCGATCCGTTATTCAGATCTGGATTTGGCTAAAACTACCGTCTAGGCCGGATTTTGCCCAAATGCCGGAAAAAGCGACCGACGCACTTCAACTATTGCTTTAAAAATCGTCGCGACACCTCCGCTGGTCAAGCACCTCCGCCATCCTTTCAATGCCGGGCAAATGCCGATTTGCCTTGCCTCAAACAACGATTCGGGGCATTCTTAATCGTTCCGATGCCGATGACCGTCGGTTTGCATATCGGTCTTTAGCAGATTTTCACGACGGTCAGCGCAGTGTGTCCAGCGAGTGCGTTATGACCATCCATACCATCGAATATCGCGGCTATGCATTGCGCGCTTATTCGCAGCAGATTTTCCCGCCGCATGGCGATCCGTTTGCAAAAGGTCCCAAGCGTTTTTCCGCCATTGTCCAGATAGACGCTGTACCGTCAGACAGCGCAACGTCAAAACGCTATTCACCGGCGCTCAAAGGTACGGAGCCGGCCAGTGCCGACGACGCCATCGAATTGGCCATGCAATACGGTCGAGACATCATCGACGGCAAGGTTCAGGCCGGTGCACTGTATAACGCACGAAGCGGGCGGTTTTCGCGCTCGGTCCGGCGGTTCCAGCCATCCGCGGCGGTGCCGGCTGCACCGTTACAGCCAGGCGGGGCGGACAACGCGACATGAGCGGCAACGCTCGCAGTCAAAAGTAGTATGCAGCAGCCATGCGCGACAAGACCTCGGGGCGTCGTGCAATAACCGAAGAAACATCATGAACGACACTGTAAGAAGCTACCGCGGCCTCGAAATAATGCCGCTGATCTACCCGCACAAGCCGCGCGGCGCGGACGGTTCCCGCCATTACGACTCGGGATTCGACGCAGCCGTGAAGATTTCGCGGCGCGGCGTTGACGACAGCACGACCACCAGCCGCGTATATCGGGTGCCGGGCACCGGTCCGTTCAGCGGGTCGGGTGAAGCACGGCTGGCGTCCACACGTTATGCAGAAAGTCTGATTGACGGCAACGTCGCGGGCGAATCGATTGCCGATCTATGAGTTATTCGCTCGATCACCCGCCCATGACCTCCTCGCTCGATATCCGAACGGCCGACAAGCCGGCCGGATGGGCCAATTACAACGTGGCGGCCTCGTCAAGGCGCGCAACGGGCGGAACCATGCCCACGCTACGGGTGACGCGAATCAGCGACAAGCGCGTGATCTATCCGTTTGTCGGCTGCGCGGACATGCCGCTGTTCCCGGACGCACAAGGCGCACGCGATTACGCCGAGCAATATGGCGCAAGCCTGGTGGATGGTGATATCGCGGTGCCTGAGTGATACCGGGCCGTACTGCGGAGCCTGCGCGGCTTGCAGACTGAGCCGGTGCCTAGCGCAAAACCTGACGCAAATTATGGCAATAGAGTTGTGAACGTTTCATTGTGTGACTAAGCGGGGTCCGAAATAGCTTGACACAGTGTCCCGCGCCACGTAATCTGTAAGTCGAAGTATTCAAGAAGCTCGATTGCTGTTCATCATTCTGCCTCGTTATCTCCGCGGTATTTGTTGTCCTCTCACTTCCTTGAAGCTTCTCTCGCCTCAATACGGGGTTGCATCATCTTTATATTTTCAAGGATTTAATATGGATACCGGTATCGTTAAGTGGTTCAACGACAGCAAGGGCTTCGGCTTCATTACGCCTGACGCAGGCGGCGACGACCTCTTCGCCCACTTTTCGGAAATTCGTAGCGACGGCTTCAAGACGCTCGCCGAAAACCAAAAGGTTAGCTTCGAAACCAAGCAAGGCCCGAAGGGTCTGCAAGCTTCGAACATTACCCCGCTGTAATTGGTGGTGTAATTGAAATATCGCGTAAATTGGCTCACGCCATTTTACGCGAGTAGTAAATGTTTTCGCGGAGCTTCGGTTCCCGGTCGCGGCAGTCGCTCTTGTTATATTCATTGAACGGCTGCGCCACCACCAGCATTGCACCTGTCTGCCTTTGCTTGCATCTGTTTGCACTTCCACTTTAGTCCGCTTTAGTTAGTCTGCTTTAGTCCCTCTGCAATCTCCTGCAACTCGCTGCCACATGTCGCGATCTAAATCGAACGTTATTTGTTCGTTAGCGCGCTTGTGAATTCGGCTGCTGTCTGCTGTTTTTTCTGCTGCTTCCTCTGCGAATTTTTAAGGCCTCGTGCCTGTTATCACCGCGTCCTGACAATCAATGTATGTCGGACACGCGTTTGTTCGTGTGTATCACTAATGCATAATTCTAATATTTATTTGTACAACGGCTACAAAGTCGTTCCCTCTGCGCATCGTTTGCCGGATGGATCATTTGCGTCGAACCTTTTGCTCGAGCGCCATAGTGGCACCGAGAAGGGCAACCGCTATCAATTCCATGTTCTCGACTATTTCAAGAACGAGGCCCAAGCAATCGGTCACTCGCGCAAGTGGGCGCGCGAATGGGTCGATACCCGCGGCTGATAGTTGCGGCGGGTCCGGGTGCATTTGCCGTGGTGCGCGGTTAATCATTCCTTGGTCCCGTTGAAACGGCTTGCTGTCAAAAGCACGCTCCAGACATTCGTTGATTCAAACCTGTTGTTTGAAGCTTGAAATCGCAAGTCCGATCCAGTCGGCTTGCTCTTATCGTTCCTTGGCACACGCAACAACAGCGTCTGTCCCGTCGGCGCACCGCCCAGGTGCGCTGTTTTAGTTTCAAGCCTATCGATCGAGCGATTTGCGCCCTGCAGGTGCTATTGCGCTTGTCCTGCATCAGCCTATAAAACCCGGCTAAAAATACTTGTAGAATCTTTGCATCTTTACCCTCAAGCAACCTCGCTGCGCGGTCGTTAAAGCGGTTGCCTGGGTCGACAAATGTGTGACGGAGCATCAGAAAAGCTAGCGCGTTCGAGGGGTGAGAGCCTCGCCGTCAATAAACGCTTTGCGACAGGCACGGCGCGCGGACACACAGATCGATTTTCCCGCGCCGGATTCATACCGCTGCCGGCGCTTGGGGGTCAAGAACGGCAGCGGCTATTTAGCCGTCAAGAGCCCGTTCGGGGCAGGAGTCACCACGTGAACCTCAAACACATGACCATCAAGAGCAAACTTATTGCTGGATTCGGCGTGCTCTCAACCATTGTGCTCGTTGTATCGGCGATGTCGCTGCAGGCGCTGAGCAGTTCCACCGACGGTTTTTCTAACTACGTCCACGGTCCTGGCGCGCGAGCAGACATGGCAGCGCAGGTTCGCACAGCAGTGGACCGCCGTGCCATTGCGGCTCGCAATCTTGTGCTGGTGACGAAATCGACGGACCTGGAAATCGAGAAGGCCGATGTCACGCGTGCGTCGGAAGACGTGCAAGCGAGGCTGAAACTGCTGAACACCATGGTTGCGAGCGGACCCGGCAGCAGTGATGCCGCACGCAGTCTGGTGGGTGAAATCAATCGGGTGGAGACGCTGTACGGACCGGTCGCCAACGACATCGTGGGGCTCGCGCTGGCCGGCAAGCACGACGAGGCTATCGTCAAGATGGATGACGAATGCCGCCCGCTCCTGGCCGCGCTCGTGAAAGCGACGGACGCCTACGCCGATTTCACGCGCAACCGCCAGGAGCAACTGGTGCGCGACGCTGAAGATCAATATCAAGTGCAGCGCAACCTGCTGATCGCCATGTGCGTGGCCGCGATCGCCATGGCATTGGCAGCGGGCGTGTTCATCACGCGCTCAATCACGGTGCCGATCCGGCGCGCTGTCGATGTCGCCGGCACGGTGGCGCGCGGCGATCTTCGCAGCCGTATTGTGGTCACGCAGAACGACGAGACTGGCCAGTTGCTCGGCGCGCTCGCCGACATGAACGCGCGGCTGATCGAAACGGTGAGCCGCGTGCGGGAGAGCAGCGGCAGCATTGCGAGTGCATCGTCGGAGATCGCGACGGGGAACACCGACCTCAGCCAGCGCACGGAGCAACAGGCCGCGTCGCTGGAGGAAACCGCAGCGAGCATGGAAGAGCTGACATCAACGGTCAAGCAGAACACCGAAAACGCGCAGCAAGCCAGTGCACTGGCGACCAGCGCTTCGGATGTCGCCCAGCGTGGCAGCAAGGTGGTCGGGCAAGTGGTCGATACCATGCATGGCATCAGCGAAAGCTCGGCGAAGATTGCGGAGATTACCGGGATCATTGAAGGGATCGCGTTCCAGACCAATATCCTGGCGTTGAACGCGGCGGTTGAAGCGGCACGGGCCGGAGAACAAGGCCGTGGTTTTGCGGTGGTCGCGAGCGAAGTGCGCAGTCTCGCGCAACGGTCTTCAAGCGCGGCGAAAGAGATCAAGGACCTGATTGCGAACTCGGTGCTGCAGGTCCAGAACGGATCGGCGCTTGCTGGCCAAGCCGGTGAGACGATGTCGGAGGTGACCCAGGCCGTCGCGCGAGTGACTGACATCATGGAGGAGATTGCGGCAGCGTCGATCGAGCAGGGTCGAGGCATAGAACAGGTGAACCAGGCCATCACGCAAATGGACGAAGTCACGCAGCAGAACGCCGCGCTGGTGGAAGAAGCGGCGGCGGCATCCCAGTCGCTGCAGGATCAAGGACGGCAGTTGACGCAGGCCGTGGCGTTCTTCCAGATGGAAGGCACGGCGGTTGCATCACGTCCTGCGATTGCGCCGACAGCTAAGCCTGCGGTCCGCGCTGCGGCCTTGCCGGTTGCCAAGCGAGCCGTCAAACGTTCGCCCACTGCGCTGGGTGCATCGCTTAAAACGTCGGCTGCCGCCGAGGAGGGTTGGAGCACGTTCTGAGTCACCGCTGCAGCGTCCGGCAGGTGAGTAAAGCAGCGCGACTGCAGTCGCGCCGCTTTTTGCGTTTCTAGTGCCGGCGATGTTGTTAATCAAACTATGCTTCGTTATCCAGATAATTATTTTAAGGCTGGTCTCTTCGCGCTGTTGTCGAACTTTCCCACGAACTTTCCCACGAACATCTCGCTGCATCGAACGATTTTGATCGCTTTCTAATGCTGCGAATCTGCGGTATTCCTGTCGGGCGGGCGCGTGCACCCCTGCATCGCGCACATCCCAAATCGTTCAAGCACCGGAGCCGTCGATGTCCTTATATCTACTTGCCCTGTTGATAGGCGTTGTCGCCGGACTCCGCGCGATGACAGCGCCCGCCGCTGCAAGCTGGGCTGCGCATCTTGGCTGGTTGCCCGTCCAGCACACGCCGCTCGCGTTCCTCGGCGCGACTATCACGCCTTATATCCTGACCGTGCTCGCCATTGGCGAGCTGATTACCGATCAACTTCCGAAAACCCCCAGCCGCAAGGTGCCCATGCAATTCGGCGCGCGGCTCGTGACCGGTGCGGTGAGCGGAGCCGCGCTGGGTGCGGCGGCGGGCTCGATGATTGGCGGCGCGGTGGCGGGGCTGATCGGAGCAATTATTGGCACCCTGGGCGGCGCGAGCGCCCGCGGTGCGCTGGCTCGGGCAATCAGGCGCGATTTACCGGCGGCGCTGATAGAAGACGTGGTAGCAGTCGGCGGCGCGGTGTTGATCGTCATTTCGCTTGCTTGAATTTCGTCCGGGTGAGACCGGTGTAGTTCGGCATGAATGGCGTCGACGTCGGCATCGGCGCTGTTTCGGCTTGAATTCCGCACGGTCTCAATATCGGCACCGCTTCGGTATCGAGAAATAGGTGGCGAGCATCTCTGCCAGGCGCCAGGTAGCGCAGGGGCGCCGGCAATGGGCGTCGAAGCCTGCGTCTTTCAGGGTTTCGACCGGATCAGCCGGCCAGACATTGCTGATTGCGACCAGCAGGCGGCCGGTGATGTCGGCGTCGGGGCGCAGCGCGCTAATGAAGGCATAACCGGATTCGCTGTCGAGCCGCGTATCGAGTATCAATGCCTGGGGTTTCCAGTTCTGCAGCAGCGAACGTGCCGTTTTGAGGCTCTGGGTATGCATGACCTGCAGCCCGGTCAGCCGCAGCAGCGCGGCCAGTGACTCCCCGATCAGTTTGTCCTGATGGGCGATCAGTACCCGCGGCGCGCCGATCGGCATGCGTGCCTGCTTGTCGCTCCACACTGCAAAGTGTCTCTCGTCATCCGTGCCTGAACGATTGCTCATGGTGTCCTCCTCCTGGTTTTATGTGACTTGACGGGGCGCCGGAGCCGTCGCTGAACAAATGACATCCAGAAACGGCAACTGCGGGTCCGGCGTTGGGAGTGCTGCGGAATCGATGAGCTAGTGTCGCGATTTAACGTTTTCCGCAACACCCGGTCGAGGAGGGGACGGGCGCGAACTTTTCGGGGGGGCCGCGAACCCCCCTTCGTATCCCTGCGAAAGGGGGGTGGCGAGACCCCGTCATGCCGTTACCATCAGGGTGTGATTTACGGGAATAGCAATGGAAAACGGTAATTTCAAAACGGTGCTGCTGGTCGAGGATGAGGGGCTTACGAGAAGCGCCATGAAAAGCCTGATCCTGGCCAACGAACCGTTGCTCGATATCGATGAGGCCGACGGCTTCGAACAGGCCACGGAGAAGCTGTCCGCGCGCTCGTACGATCTCGTTTTCCTCGACTATCAATTACGGGGCAATTCCACGGGACTCGATCTGCTGAACTGGATCGGGGAGCAGGAGCGCGAGGTACAGACCATCATGTTGTCCGCACAAGACGACCGCGATACGGTGCTGGAATGCATCAGGAGCGGCGCATGCGGCTTTATTTCGAAGGCGAGTGAGCAAGGGGCGGGCGTGTTCCGCGAGGCCCTCAAGACGATTCTGAGCGGCCGCGTGTATTTGCCCAACAGCGTGCTGGGAAAGGGCGGTCACAGCCCCAAGCCGGTGGCGACACATTCCGGCGTGACGGTGGAGTCGCTGAATTTGCCGCCGCGCCTGACCGAGACGCTGCGCTACTTGCTGCAGGGTTTGTCGAACAAGGCGATCGCGAGAAAAATGAATATCAGCGAAAACACCGCCAAGGAGTATTCAAGCGATCTGCTCGCCCGGTTTCACGTGACCCGGCGAACGTTCCTGATCGTGGAAATGGCGCGGCGCGGGATCGAGATGCCGATGGGCAACCCGGCGACCGCGGGTGCAGCACGGTAGGGAAGCTGGACCTGAGAGGTTTATAAAAATAAGCGCGGAAGGGATTTGCCGGTATTTGTGCCTCCAAAATGCCGCCTCGGTCTTGCCGCAGTGGCAAGACCGAGGCAATACCGGAACCCCACCTGCGTGAAAAGATAAAAAAACTGGCGGCAGCGCCGCTTACGACCGGTGAGGACGCCGGGCGCATCGGCACGATGCCTGCGGGTTTCCCCGCGTACGACCTCAATCACCTGCTGGCTGGCATTCCGCCATTCAACCTGCATGCTGAGGTTTGCTTCGGCCCGGCGGTTGGCGCTGAAGTCTTTTGAAATTGCCTTTTGCCGGTGAGATGTTCCGACGAAGTTAACGACCGCTTGTCCTCCAGCCGGTCGGTTTTTCTCCTCAGCAAGCGCTTGCAGCTTCCTCCACCGAACGCCTCGATATCAGCGACGCAATCTGCCGGCGCAACTCCGCCGGACTGACGGGCTTGCTCAGCACGTCGTGATCGCAGGCGAGCGGCACGATAGTCGCAGACGGCTCTCCGGTCACGACCAGGCATGGGCAACGCCGCCCAAGTTTCGCGGCCCCCAGCATGGCGACTTCGCGCGCCGTCTTCGAATCGCGCAAACGGAAATCCGTGATGATGAGATCCGGATAACGTTCGATGGTATTCAGCGTTTCCTCAAATTCCTCAAAGCTGCTCGACGAGTCGAACAGGATGCCCCATTGCACGAGCAACGCTTCCGTCGATGCCCGCACGAGGCTGTCGTCTTCAACCAGCAGCACATAGAGTCCATCGAGCGGCACGGTTTGCAAATCGGCGGCCTCGCCTCGCGAACGCGGCGCGGTTTCGCCCAGAGGCGAGCCGCAAATGGGCATTTCAAGCGAGAAGCGTGAACCGCGTCCTTCCGTCGATTTCAACTCGATCCGATGCTCCTCCAGGATGGACACCACGGCGTTCACGATCGACAGGCCGAGGCCGAGTCCCCGGTCGTTGTCCTGCTCGGCGTTGCCCACCTGGAAGAACGGCTGGAAAATCGAGTCCCAATGTTCCGATGCAATGCCAATGCCGTTGTCCACCACATCAATGCGCGTTCGCGTGGCCGAACGCACGACGCCCACGATGACCACGGGCTCGGCTTTCTTGCTGGCATCGGCGTAACGAATGCCGTTCGACACCAGGTTCACGATGGCCCGCCCAAGCCAATGCGCGTCACTGCGCACGTACACGGGCGCCTCGGGCATCCGCAGCCGCAGCTCGACGCCGTGCATGGCCGCGAGCGGGCGCAATTGCTCGGCCGCTTCCAGCACGGCGATCTTGAGGTCGAAGACGTGATAGCGCGGCACGACCCGGCCCGACTCGAGCCGCGACAGATCGAGCACGGCGTTCAAGAAGCGCGCGAGGATCACGGACGACCGGCCGGATTCATCGATCAGCCGCGCGGCTTCGGTGACATCGTCGTGATGCAGCGCTTCGGCGGCAGCTTGCAGGAAGAGATTGAGCGCGTGCATGGGCTGCCGCAAATCGTGCGTGGCGGCGGCAAGGAAGTTCGACTTTTCCCGGCTGGCGGTTTCCGCGGCCAGCATCTGCTGCTCCTTGAGCGCGAGCAGTGCATTCGTCTTGGTGTCCTGATCTTTCCTCGATGCCAGCAGGTCCAGGTTCTTTCTTTCCAGTTGAACGTTTGCGGTGAGAAGCTCGTTATTGAGCACACCGAGTGCACGCTCTGCCGCGAAGCGTTCACGCGATACCCGCTCCGCATGCACGCACACGCCGTGGCCGATCACGACCACATTGAAGAGATAGAACAGGCCCATGTAGAAGTCTTCGGGCGAGAGAATCCTGATCGTGAATTGCAGGATGATGATCGCTGAAAACGTGACCACGGCGGCGGTCAGCGCCACGCTGGACTTCAGGTAAAAGAAGCCGAACTGGAAGAAAAATACGAGGTAGAGACCAACGAAATACCACGTGTAATTGAATGGTCCCGGGCTCAGGGCCACCAGCAGGAGCAGGATCAGGTTGCAGCCGTAGACGCCGGTGAGGATCACGCGCTGGGACGTGGCATGCGTCGCGAACGACGCCCTCAAGGTCAGGCTGCCGACGAACACGAGCAACACAATGCCGGCCAGTCGCAACGCCATGATCTGCATGAAGACCGGGGCAAGCACGGCGCTTTCGCGGCCGAAATTGAAGTCATACCAGAGGAAGCAGACCCATACGCTTAACGCGAGAAGCGCCGATGCACGGCGAAAGGCGCAGAAACGGCGGCAATGGTCTTCGAGGAACTGGGCTTCGAAAGCGGCTTCGGGGAAGGGCTTCGGTATCGAAAGATTGCGGACGAGGCTCAAGCCCGCATCGCGCGCGGACGAGGAGAAGAGCCGCGACGGTTTGGTCGCGCCCATGTCGGCAATATGTTCGGGAACGTCCATGATTCGCTCACTCGAAAAAGGGCGTGACCGATTACTTTAGCTGACCACGCGCCTGAAGCAAACATCGTTTTTTACAAATCCCAAGTGCCTATCCGCCATGACTGCATGTCATTGGCGTCATGACCGCCGTGCGCTCGCTAAGGCCAAGCTCTCACGTTACGCTCGCTTTCATGTTTTCCGGATCAATATTCTTCCAGAGCGTATTTGTCTGATCTTTTAAAAGGTACCGACATGTTACGCATTTTCATCACAGGGTCTGCCGATGGGCTCGGTCAAATGGCCGCCCGTCTGCTCGTGGCGCAAGGGCATCAAGTGGTCTTGCATGCCCGGCACGCCGAACGCGCGCATGAAGCAATGCAAGCCGTAAAAGGCGCAGAAGCCGCCATCTCCGGTGATTTATCGAGTATCGAAGAGACTATGCGGGTGGCCCAGGACGTTAACCGGCTAGGTCATTTCGATGCCGTGATTCATAACGCTGCGGTAGGGTATCGCGAGCCGCGGCGCATCGAGACGGTTGACGGTCTGCCGCACGTCTTCGCCATCAACACGCTCGCGCCCTACATCCTGACCGCGTTGATAGATAGGCCTCAGCGCCTGGTTTATCTCAGCTCCGGCCTGCATGAAAGCGGCGATTCCAGTCTCGACGATCTGCTTTGGCAGCAGCGGTCCTGGCAGGGGGCAAGCGCTTATTCCGATTCGAAATTGCACGATATCCTGCTCGCGTTCGGCGTGGCCCGCCGCTGGCCCGGCGTGTTGTCCAATGCCGTGCATCCCGGTTGGGTGCCGACCAAAATGGGCGGCTCGGGTGCACCCGATGACCTTAAAGCCGCGCCGCGAACGCAAGCATGGCTTGCCGTCAGCGATGAACCAGCCGCAAGCGTGACCGGCGAATATTTCTTCCATATGAAACGGCGTGAGCCGAGCGCCGCCGCCCGCGATTCGGATTTGCAGGACCGGCTAATCGAGGCGTGTGAGCGCTTGTCGGGGATTCGGCTGCCGGAGTGAGGTACGCCACCGTCCCTCAAATCAACTCGGAAATCTCGATCAGGTTCAGGTCGGGATCGCGGACGTAGACCGAGCGAATCCTCTGCGTGGCGCCGGTACGCTCGACCGGCCCTTCCAGGATCGGCCACTCGCACTGCTTAAGGTGCGCAATCACATCATCCAGCGGCACGGCTGCAATGAAGCACAGGTCCAGCGCGCCCGGCACCGGCACATGCGCCTTCGGTTCGAACTCCTTGCCGCGCACATGCACGTTGATCTTCTGGTTGCCGAACTTGAACGCAGTCCTTCCCGCGCCGAACGTTTCGAGCTTCATCTGCAGGACTTCGGTGTAGAAATGGCGCGTAGCCGCTTCGTCGATGCAAGTCAAGACAAGGTGATCCAGGTGATCGATGATGGTCATATCAGGCTCCTTCCTTGGCAAATACGTGTTGTGCGGGGGCGCCGCCTACGTCTGTTGGCGGCGCGTCGTGCAGGTCGAGCCGGCGGCCGGCCTTGAGGATCTGGCTCGGCACGTCGTGACCGATCAGGCGCGGCAGCAACTCGGCGGCGCGGAGCGTTGCGGCGAGGTCGACGCCGGTGTCGTAGCCGTCCAGTTGCAGCATATGGACTAGCTCCTCCGTACACACGTTGCCGCTTGCACCCGGCGCGTAGGGACATCCGCCAATGCCGCCAAGCGATGCATCGAAACGATCGATGCCTGCTTCGAGTGCCGCCAGCGTGTTGGCCAGCGCCATGCCCCGCGTATTGTGGAAATGCAGCGTGAGTTCGAGTGCGGGGAACGCCGCGCGCACGCGCTCGCAAAGTGCCTTCACCTGGGAGGGGAACGCCATGCCGGTGGTATCGCAGAGCGTCACGCCACGCACGCCGAGTCGAGCGAAACGTTCAGTCCAGCGCAGCACTTCTTCCACCGCGATGTCGCCTTCCATGGGGCATCCCATCGATGTGGACAACGATACATTGATGGCGACTGGCGTTGCCTTGACCACTCCAATCACATCGCTTAATTGCGCGAATGACTGGTCGCGGCTCATGCGCAGGTTCGCGCGATTGTGGGTCTCGCTCACCGACATCACGAGATTGACTTCATCGACACCGCATGACAACGCGCGTTCCGCTCCGCGCACATTGGGTACGAGCACCGTGTAGACCACGCCGTCGCGCCGCGCGATGCCATGCATCACGGCTTCGGCGTCGCGCAACGCGGGAATAGCTTTCGGCGATGTAAACGACGTCACTTCGATCTTCGCGAATCCGCACGCACTTAAGGCGTTGACCAGGGCAATCTTCGCGTCGGTATCGACGAATTGTTTTTCATTCTGAAAGCCGTCTCGGGTCGCGACTTCCTGGATATACAGGCGTTTCATAGAGCTCCTCATGTCGGATGGTGACGCGTTATACAGACATGATGAACCTGCATCGATAGCCTGAAAATCGCTGGATTTTCCACGACCGTTTCCAAATTGGAAAGGCTCACGCGGGCGGCATTGCACGCCAATCGTTTCGTCATGGCACAGTCTGGGTTAATCCCACCATTTCCGGCAGGAGCTTTCTTCGATGTCCGACTTCGTTCTCGACAATCCGTTTCTCGAATTCCTCGATGCACGCCTCGTTGCGTGGAGGAGCGGTTACGCCGAGTTCCGCATGCCCATTCAAGCGCGTAATCTGAACCGGCAAGGTGTGTTGCAAGGCGGCGCGGTGGCAACCTTGCTCGATGCCGCATGCGGTTATGCAGGTCTCTATGCCGAGCAGGATCAACCGGCCATTCATGGTTTCACGCTTTCGCTGACGGTCAATTATCTCGATACAGGGTTGGGCGAGAGCGTCACGGCAAAAGGGTTTATCGAACGCCAGGGACGCAGCATTTTTTTCTCGCGCGGGGAAGCATGGGTCGATGACAAGCTCCTGATTGCAAGCGCGCAAGGGACGTTCAAATATGCCGGCACGCATGGGAAGAAGTGATTTTTTGCAGGCCGTAAGCAGTCAAAAAAGCGCCGGTATTCAAGTTCCCGGCGCTTCTGCTTCAACCGGCATGTACGCACTTCACGAACTCAAGCTGCCGGCTTGAGCACCACCTTGGTCCAGCCGTCGTCACGCGCGTCGAAGTGTTCGTAACCTTCGGGCGCTTTCTCAAGCGGCAATTCGTGCGAAATAATCACCGATGGTTTCGCCTTGTCCGCCGCAATCAGGTCACGCAGCTTGCGGTTATAGGCCTTCACATTGGCCTGTCCCGTCGCGATGTGCTGGCCCTTCATCCACATCGTGCCGAAGTCGAATGCAAGCTGACCCTTCTGCATCAGCTTGTCTTCGGACTTCGGATCTTCGGCCACGAACACGCCGACCACGCCGATACCGCCCGTCGCGCGCACTGACTTGACGAGGTTGTTCATCGTCAGGTTCGGCACTTCATGGCCCTTGCAACTGCATTGATAACCGACGCATTCGCAGCCCCGGTCCGCGCCTTCGCCGCCGGTCATTTCCAGGACTTGGTCGACCGCTGAACCATCGCTGTCGTCAATGGGGATCGCGCCGATTTTCTCCGCGAGCCTGAGCCGGTCCGGGTGGGAATCGACGACCATCACCTTGCTCGCGCCTTTGATGCCTGCGGACATCGCGGCCATCAACCCGACTGGTCCCGCGCCGTAGATGACGACGCTATCGCCCGGTTCCACGCCGGCCAGCACGGTCGCGTGATACCCGGTCGGAAAGATGTCGGACAGCATCACGTAGTCGTTTTCCTTCTCCTCGGCATCGGGCGGCAGCAGCAGGCAATTGAAGTCGCCAAACGGTACGCGCAGGTATTCGGCTTGTCCGCCTTCATACGGTCCCATGCCGGCGAAACCGTACGCCGCGCCTGCCATGCCCGGATTGGCCGTCAGGCAGAAACCCGTCAGGCCCTTCTCGCAGTTCTTGCAAAATCCGCAGCCGATGTTGAACGGAAGACAAACGCGATCGCCCTTTTTGATGCGCTCGACCCCTGCGCCGACTTCAACGACCACGCCCAGATTCTCGTGACCGAAGATGCGGTTCGTTTCCATATTGGTCCGGCCTTCGAACATATGCAGGTCCGAGCCGCAGATGTTCGTGGTGGTGATCTTGACGAGTACATCCGTCGGTCGTTGAATTTTCGCGTCCGGCATTTCCTTCACTGTCACCTTCCGCGGTCCTTCGTATACGAGTGCTTTCATCGTTACTCCTTGGGTGGTTATTCCTTAGGGCCGCCGACGGCGGATAACGATGGTTTCAGCAGTGCGCGTTCCTGCGGCGGCCCGTTCGAGGAACCGGTAACGATGACGTGCGCCGGCCCGCTGTACGCAGATTTTGCGAATGACGGAGAGCTTTCCGCTTCGTCAGGAGCGTGTGTTCACGCCGGCTGTGCGTGCAGCCGGCAGAACCGATGTCGCTTCGGTCCTATCACCATGACGTGATCGTTCTAGGAGCAGGGTTTATGGTCGCATCTACTCGGAGGGATTGATCCAACGCGTATCCGGTGTGCCGGTTCGCTAAAAACCTTATCCGGGAGTCATCGAATGTCGAGAACGTTGGAAGCGCCGCCCCCTGAAGTCGACCTTAATACGCTGCGTAAGGTGATCCTCGCGGCATCCATCGGCAATTTCGTCGAATGGTTCGACTTTGCCGCGTATGGTTTTCTCGCGACCATCCTCACGAAGGAGTTTTTTCCGAGCGGGGACCCGGCTATTGGATTGCTCAAGACCTTCGCCGTCTTCGCCGTGGCGTTTGCGTTCCGGCCGCTGGGCGGCATTGTGTTCGGCGTGATTGGTGACCGCATTGGCCGCAAGCGCACGCTTGCCTTGACGATCCTGATGATGGCCGGAGCGACCACCCTGATCGGATTTCTGCCGACGTATGCCGCCATCGGCGCAATCGCGCCGTTCCTGTTGACGGTCATCCGCTGCGTGCAAGGTTTCTCCGCCGGGGGTGAATATGCGGGCGCGTGCGCCTACGTGATGGAACACGCGCCGCAGCATAAGCGGGCGCGTTACGGCAGCTTCGTGCCGGTGTCGACGTTCTCGTCCTTCGCCGTGGCTGCGATCGTTGCCTACGCACTCGACGCGTCGCTTTCCGCCGATGCCATGAGCACATGGGGCTGGCGCGTGCCGTTCCTGGCCGCAGCGCCGATTGGCCTGATCGGGCTGTATTTGCGGATGAATCTCAGCGAAACCCCCGCTTTTCGCGCACTTGAAGGCGAGCATGACGTGGCGCATGCGCCGCTGCGTGACACGCTGCGCACGCAAGCGGGCGGCATCCTGAAACTGGGTGCTTTCATCTCGGTGACGGCGTTGTCGTTCTATATGTTCACCACGTATTTCGCGACCTATTTGCAAGTGGCGGGCGGGTTGAATCGCGCGACGTCGCTGCTGATCACGGTGATAGCGCTGTTTTTCGCGGCGGCGCTGTGTCCGCTGGCGGGGCTCTATTCGGACTGGGTCGGGCGCCGGAAGACTGTGTTGACAGCATGCGTCATCCTGATCGCGACGGTTTACCCGTCGTTCTCGCTCGCGGGATCGGGGCACTTTTTGCCGTCGGTGCTTGGCGTGGGCATGCTGGCGATTGGCGCGGCGCTGGCGAACGTGGTGACGGCGCCTTTGTTGTCGGAGGTCTTCCCAACCCGCACACGCTATACGGCTTCAGCCATTACTTACAACCTGGCCTATACGGTGTTTGGCGGCACGGCGCCGCTCGTCGCCACGTGGCTGATCACGACAACGGGCAACAACATGTCGCCTGCGTTGTATCTGATCGTGATCTCGGTGATGGGATTGATTGGTGGATTGATGTTGTCGGAGACATCGAAGGTCTCGCTGCATGGCGCGAGTCCGGCTCTCCCCGATGCAACCACCGCCGCAACATTGAAAAGCGCACCGGGGTCAGTGGCTTAATTTACTCTTTTTGCGGCTTGCCGACGGCTTGATAACCGCTGCGACGGCTACGTCCGGCAATGGCTGGACGTGCCCCGCGGCGGCGATCACGCGATCCACGAAGCGCAGTTTCTCGACGACGGGCGGCGCGAGCGCAAACGGATAGGCGTCCGGCATGCCGAGACTGCGATTCAGGCTGTTTAACGCGTAGGTGAGCGGAAACCACTGTTTCATCAGATGATCGAACGTGGCTTCACCGGGCGGCACCTCGACCGCCAGCGTAGGGTCCAGCGAGTTCCCCGGCATCAGCGCGACGCCGCAGGCCATGGCGGTATCGACGGTATCCACGATATGCAGGTAATGCGCCCAGGTTTCCGCCCAATCCTCCCACGGATGCGTGGTCGCGTAGGCACTCACAAACGATTTGCCCCAGTTTGGCGGCGCTCCCTCCTTGTAATGCCTGGTCAGCGCTTCACGATAACTCGCGCGCTCATCGCCGAATAGCTCACGAAAATCCGTGATCCACGGAGTATTGGCGACGAGACGATCGAAATAGTAGTGACCAATCTCGTGCCGGAAATGCCCGAGCAACGTGCGATACGGTTCGCCCATCGCAAGGCGGACGCGCTCGCGCTGGGCGTCATCGGCTTCCGCGATATTCATGGTGATCAGCCCTCGATCGTGACCTGTCAGCACTCTTTTGCCGCGTTTATCTTCCAGGAATTTGAACTGCAGGCCGTTTTTCGGATTGTCCTGGCGTGATTCCACGCGCAGTCCCAGTGCACCCAGCGTGTAGAGCAGGCGGCGTTTGGCCGCTTCCAGCCTGAACCAGTAATAGCGGCGGTTCGGCACGCCCAGGTTGGGAATGGTGTGGGTCAGGCGGCAGGCGTGACACAGCGGGTCGGTGGATTCGGCCGGGACCATCCAGTTGCAGACTTTCTCGACTTCGTAGTTATGACAGCGTTTGTACAGCGTGTCCCGGTGTTCAGGGTGCCGGCTGCGCCAAAGACCGTCGCCTGCGTCTTCGAAAGCACTGATTTCAGCTATTTCGGGGATAAAACCAAGTAGCGATTCGCAGCGTTCGCAGCGAAAATTCTCGAAGAACACCAGTTGATTGCAATGATTGCAATGGAACGTTTTCATAGGCCCGGGGTATCGAAGTGCATGGAGCATGTTTCCCTGGTATGGGCATGCGCGCCGGTAGTTCATCCGAGCAACCTGCGTGCCGCGGGGAAGCGATTCCAAGGGTAGTGGTGGGCCTAGCTTACGCGCTCTGTCAGACAGACGTGTTCGTGCCCGGGAGCGGGCAGGGAAGTGTGAGGGATGTTCTGCTGTCAGAGCCGTGATGGATGCGCCAACGCGGACAGCGTCGCGCGGTTCGCCGGCATCATCATTCAGGATGCCGATCTAACGCCGATTTAACGCTAGCTCACTGATTTGTGGTGCTAGCGCTTGCTGCCACCGGCACGGTGGCGGCCTTGGCCGGGTCCGGGTTCGAGTTCGAGTTCGGGTCCATCTCCCATCCGCCGCCCAGTGCGAGGAACAAGTTGACCTGATCGAGCGCGACCTGTCCTCGTGCGGCAGCCAACTGCGAATTCGTCGTGGTCAGCACGCGCGTCGCATCCAGGTCGGCGATAAACGATTCCCGCCCGGCGAGAAAGAAACGATGAGTCTGGTCCGCGGATTCGGCTGCGGATTTCTGCGCGGCGGTCAATGCGTCGGCGCGGGTGTAATCGGCGGCATAGGTGGCGAGGCTCGACTGCGTTTCCCGCAGCGCTTTCAACACGACGCCATCGAACTGGGCCAGCGCGGCATCGGCGCCGTACTGCGCTTCCTGAATCCGGCCGCGCTGTCCGTTCGCCGGGAAGCTCCAGCTGATCAGCGGTCCGAAGCCCCATCGTGCGGTCGGCTGCGTGCCAAGATCCTCGAGCACGCCCGTTAATCCCGCCGATGCCCCAATGCTCACCGTCGGAAACAACGCGCCCGTGGCTACGCCAATCCGCGCTGTCGATCCAGCGAGCTTTCGCTCCGCCTCGCGCACGTCGGGACGCCGTCGCAGCAACGCAGCGCCGTCGCCGACAGGCAACGGCTGCGCGATCACCGGCGTCTTGTCGCAGGCAAACACGCCCTTGGGTAAGTCGGCGGGCGCACGCGCGAGCAGCGTCGCGAGCTGGTATTGCGCGATCCGCCGGCGTGCCGTGAAGACCGGAATGTTCGCCGAAAGCGTTTCCACTTGCGTCTGGCCGCTCGTGACATCGGGTGCGTTGCCGCGACCTGCCTGCTGCAAGCGCCGCGACACCGACACGCGCTGGCGCTGCAAGTCAAGCGAGCGCTGCGCGATGCGAAGCTCTTCCGCCGCGGAACAATTCTGCACGTAAGCCCGCACCACGTCGGCTACCACCGTGATGCGCGCCAGGTCGGCTGCGGCCTGCGTCGCATCGCTGTCGGCGCGCGCGGCTTCCACGCCGCGTCGAAGCGTGCCGAACAGATCGAGTTCGTAAGAAATGTTGATGCCGACATCGCCTTCATTCGCGACCGGGATCTTTTCAAAGATCAAATATTGTTCCGCCGATTCCTGTGCGCGTTTGAACGCAGCGGATGCCCCGCCTGAGAAGCCGCCTTGCGCCTGCGCCACGCCGAGAGCCGCGCGCGAGCGGCCGAGATTGGCCGCGGCAACGCGCAAATCCGTGTTCGATGCCATGGCTTGCTGGACCAGATCGTCGAGGACGGGGTCGTCGTAGAGGCGCCACCAGTGCGCCGGCACTGACCCGGTCGACACGGTCGACTGACCATCGGCACCGTCGAGCGGGGCGTTGGCGAAGGGCGCGTTAACAACAGCTTCTTTCGGCACCGAGTAGTCGGGACCGACCGTAAAACACGCGGCAAGCGCGAGCACGAACGGCGTCAGGACGAGAGCGCGCGGCGGCTTCATTGACTTGCACCCAACGTGGATACGGCCGGTGCGGAAGCGGCCGGCGTGGAAGCTGCGGCAGCGGCGCTCGCTGGCGCAGTACCTGAAGCACCCGAGGCAGCAACGACGCCGCTCGCGTCACCCGTCCTATTCGATTTGCCGAGCGGCGTGATATCGCGCACCGATACCGTCGCCGTGCGTCCCGCGATCATGCGAAAGTCTGCCGGCACTTCATCCAGCGCGATGCGCACCGGAATCCTCTGTGCCAGCCGTACCCAGCTGAACGCCGGGTTCACGTTCGGCAGCAGGTTCGATCCCTGCACCCGGTCGCGATCCTCGATCCCCGCCACGATGCTCTGCACGTGCCCGTGCAGCATCTTCGTCTCGCCCATGATCTTGATGTCCACCTGCTGCCCGATATCGATCCCGTGGAGCTTGGTCTCCTCGAAATACCCATCGACACGGAAAGAATGCAGGTCCACCACCGACAGCACCGAGCGTCCCGCCGTCACGTATTCGCCCGTGCGCGGCGCGCGATCGTTGAGATAACCGTCGACGGGACTCACAATCGTCGTGCGCTGCAGGTTGAGTTTTGCGGTATCGATAGCAACATCAGCATCCGCCAGCGCCGCTTCCGCGGTTTGCACGCGCGAGTGGCTTTCCTCGGTCACTTCGCGCGCGACGAGGTCGCCGAGCGTGCGGTTGCGGGCATCTTCCCTTCGCGCCTGATCGAGCGTCGCGCGGCGCTGCAGGGCCGTGGCCTGCGCCTGACGCAGCGTGAGCGCATAACGCGCCTGATCGATGACAAACAGCACCTGGCCTGCGTTCACCGGCTGGTTATCGACCACGTTCACTTTCACGATCAGGCCGCCCACATCGGGCGCCACTTGCACGACATCGGCGCGCACGTGGCCATCGCGCGTCCAGGGCGCGAACATGTAGTAATCGACCAGCCGCCACAACACGAATGCGGCGATCGCCACGACGACGAGCGTAAAGAGGATCTGTCCAACGGAGAACCAGGCTTTTTTCACGATAATTTCACGGTAATAGCCGATGCGAAACAATGACCACGATGCCGAGCACGATCACGTAGATCGCAAGGTCGAAAATGGAGCGATGCCAGACGAAACGGTACAGGCCGACGCGAGCAAACACCCGCGTGACGACCAGGCAGAACAGGTACGACACCAGCATCAGTACGAGCGCGGCGGGCAGGAACACGCCATAGATATCGACTTCACCGATCATCGCGCGGCGTCTTGCAAAAAGGAGTGGAAGGAGCGGCGTGTCATGCAGCAGGCCCCGGTTGGGCGGGCGATGCGGGCGCGAGCTTGAACATCTCCGGAAACAACGACAAACGCATGCCCACGAGCGCATGCAACGCATCGCGAATCTGGCGTCCGGGGAGGGCGGGCGTCCCGGCAGGCTGCGCTGCTTCGGCCGCCGCTTCTATCTGCACCGCGCCGCCGCGCCGCGTGATGCGCTCAAGCGCTGTATCGATAGCTGTCTCCAGGCTCGCCGGCACCGGCTGACGCGCGCCGCGCTCGACGCACTGCTGGAAATAGGCGCGCACGCCTTCCAGCACGTGATCGATGGAAGCAAGGTCGGCGTCGTGCAGGCGTCGCCGCAAACGCCGCAAATCGAGCGAGTTGAATGCGATTCGCAGATCGCGAAAACTTTCGATGGACGGATGACGCTGATCGTCGCTGGCGGCGAGACGCGGGATGACTTGCATGAGACGGTCGATCATGCGCGCGGTGTGATTTTTCTGGTCGTCGATGGCCCGCGCCGATGCGCTCAGCGCCACGTCGCGCCAGCCCGAGCGGATCAGCCGCGCGGCCGCCAGTTCAGCGCCGAACGGCCGCGTCACGCGAGTCCAGACGAACGCGAATAACAAACCCGCCGGTCCCGCCAGATTGCTGTTCATGAAGGTCAGGAAGTTCGCGTCGTAGGTGCCCTGGATGCTGATGAAGGTGGCGGTGTTCACGGCGGTCAGCATGGTCGCCAGGTTGAACTGCGGCCGCGGGATCAGCGTGCCGATCAAAATGAATGGGACTGCGAACATGATCACGAGCATGGGGAAGTCATGCACGGTCGGCAGGATCACGAAGAGATACAGTCCCGCGAGCACCACGGCAAGGCATGTGTAGGTAAAGAACGCGAATACCTGAGGCGCGGGTTCATCGAGGGCAGCGAAGAAACAGCACGCCACTGCGGCCAGCGTGACCGCGCCCGCGCCGTCGTTCCACCCGGACGAGATCCAGAGGCTCGACGCGATAAAAATGGCCAGCGAGGCCGATCCCGCCGAAAACAGCAGCATGCCGCGGTCGAAGTACTGCTGCGTACCGCCGAGCCGCCAGTGCCGGTAACGGGGTCGCCAACTGCCCTGTTCGTTCGCGATGATGACCCGCAGCGCGCGGCAATCCTGCCAGACATCGACGAGTTGTTTCAGGCGCCACAAGGTGTTCGACAGCAGCGCGCCTTCCCAGGTCTGCAGAGCGTCCGCGTTGGGTTGCAGGCTCGCGATCCGGCTGCGCAACGCGTCGGCCTTGGGGTCGTTATTGGCGTTGATGGCCGATGCCGCACCGGTGCGTGAGGGCAGCGGTTCATCGAACCATGTGACGATATCGGCGAGAAGTGACGCAAGACCCTCTGGCGGCGGGTTCTGGCCGTTGAACAACGCGGCCAGCGGGTCGCTGATTGCCGACATGATCGGCATCAGCAACTGCATCCGGCCACGCAGCGCCTGCGTGCGTGCCAGTACATCGGGCCGGGTATGGTCGTAGGCAAGCTGGCTCAGCAGGAATTCAAGCGCGTTGACGGTGACCGCGAGGCGTTGCCGGCATGCCGAGATCGCCGTGCCGCTGGTTCGCCCGGAAAGCGTTTCTTTCGCATAGAAAGCGGCGTCGCGGAACCACGCGTCGGTCCGTTCTATGAGCGTAGGCGCGAGGCGGCTCGGCAAGATCACGCCGCCGACCACGCTGGCGCACACAATGCCGAGCACGATCTCCTCGGTCCGCGACACCGCGAGATCGAAGATGCCCGACGGGGCCATGACGGAGGGCAGCGCGATCAACGGCATGGTGTACGCAGCCAGCATGAACACATAGCTGCGCGCGGTGCGGTCGGAGATGGCGAGCAGCAGCAGCGTGCCGGTCCATAACGCGACGACCGCGCTGAACAAGTAGGGCGACTCGACGAAGGGCGGCACGAACAGCACGGCGGCCGATGCGCCGATCATGGTGCCGAGCGCGCGATACAGCGCCTTGGAACGCGTCGCCCCCACGAACGGATTCGACACGATATACACCGTCGCCATCGCCCAGTAAGGCCGCGGCAACTCCAGCTTCAGGCCGATATACAGCGCCAGCATGGAAGCGGCGAAGGTCTTGACCGAGAATATCCATTCGCGTGAACTGGGGTACGTCATGGTGCGCTAGACGCCTTCTTCCGTATCGGTTCGGTCGGGGCCGATGGTAGGGCCTTGGTGTGACGCGTTTATTGGTGACGCGTGTGCTGGAGCCTGCTGCGTTTGACTGGATGCGCCAAGTTTAAACGCAGCGAATACCCGCAGGGTCGCCTCCAGGTCTTCCCGGCTGACATCGTTCAGGACGTCCGCACGCAATCCGATCAGTTCTTTCTCGATCTTGGCGGTGACCGACCGGCCTTCATCGGTCAGCGATATGATTTTCGCGCGCCGGTCGTCGGGGTCTTCGTCGCGACGCACGAGGTTGGCCGCGCACAGTTGGTCGAGCAGGCGCACCAGCGACGGCCCTTCGATTCCCGTCAGCTCGGCGAGCGCCACTTGGCGCACGGGTTCGTCGAGCCGCGCGGCGATCAGCAGCGGCGTCGCGCACGCTTCGGAGACGTTATAGGCTGCAATCACGCTTTGGCTCGTGCGCCGCCACTGACGCGCCGCGATGACGAGCGCGCTGCTGACGGATTGGCGAAGGACATCGATAGGCGGCATGGCGCGCATTGTATTTCGACAACAATTCGTTAGCAAGCTATTGAATTAATTTTTTGGGGCGGGATGCTTTTTTGATACAGGTGGGGCGGACAAATGGCGGGTTAGTGCCTGCTGCCGCGCCGGAGCAAGAGTTGGCTCAGGACATTGAACGCCATCGTGGGGAGTTCATCAAGTTTGCGCACAACAATGTTATGCGCATAAAACTTTTCTACGGCGTCGTCGAGCATTCCGATACCGATCAGTTCGATTCCCAAGCTTGTAATCTCGTCGATGCGCGCCCGCAGATCGGTCCGCAAGATGACCGGATGGCCATCGCCCGTAGCGGGATAACCGTCGGACAGGACCATCAGGATGCGCCGGCCGGCGCGTTGCGCGGCCAAACGCCCGGCGGCCCACGCGAGCGCTTCGCCGTCCGGATTCTCGTGACCGCAATCAATCGCACTCAGGCCGGCCGGATTGTTCGAGCCGAAGCGCTTGTAGATCTGCAGATCGAGCCGTTCTACGCGCCGGTTGAATCGGTTCACGTCCACGCCTTCGGCCAGCTTCTGCTCATAAAGTGCCCGCATTTCCGGCGATTCAACCGAGCTGTAACCTAGCACTTCGCACTTGAACGATAGCTGCATCAACGCGTCGCACAGCGCGGCGGCGCAGAGCCGGGCGAGCGCGATTTTTCCACCGGCCATGGAGCCGCTGCGATCGATCAGCAGCGTGACGGCGGCGTCGCGTCCTTCGGTCGTGCGCTTGACGCGAAACGGTGTCCGATATCCCGGCGACACCACCAGCTTCGCCAACGCCGGCCGGTCGATTTCCCCGCGCTCCTGTTCGCGTTTCCAATGCGTCTGTTCATCGGCTTTCAGCGCGCGTTCAAGCCGCGCGGTCAGCGGCGCAGTTTCCGCACGGGCGAGTGCGCGCAAGTTGCGCCATTCGGTTGCGTTTCCGTGCCCCGTGAGATCGGTGATGAGGTCGAATTCGGTCGTGAGCGGAATGGACAGGCGAGGGCGGCCATCGATCATGTCGATATCGAAGGTCATTGGCGGTGCCGGCGAGCTTGCTTCCGAGGCCTCCGCGTTGGCGTCCGATGGCGCCTGGGCTAGGCTCGCGGCATCGGAGGACGATGCCGCGTCAGAGCTTTCCTGCGATGCCGCGTCCTGTGCATCCGAGCCCGCTTCCTGCTCGGCGTCCAGCGCCTCATCGGCATCGGCGGAAAACATCATGGTGTTCACATCGCCGGCTGCCAGCGACCTGATCCGTGCCACGAGCGCCCGCGCGCCGGCCACGCTTTCCGCAGTCGAACGGCTCGCACGGGTGGCCTGGAGCAGCTCGCTCACGGCGCCCAGCGTGGCGATGAGCGCCGGCGTTTGTTCGGTCACGTCGGGCGCTTCGTCCCAGAGCGTGCGGTCGATAAACCAGATCAGCTTGTCGCGCCACGGCAAGGTCGGCCAGCGCGCGTGCGTATTTCGCGCAGTTTGTTCGCGCAGTTTCCCGACAAACCTGCGTGCGCCCGGATAGTCGATGAACAGCCGCTCGCAGACGCGCCGGTCTTCAATCGCTTGCGCAATCTGCCGGGTCACGCCGGAATTGAGCGCGTTGATTTCGCTGAGCGTGGAGTACTTCGAACGTGCCACCAGCAAGTCGAGCTGGCCGGTGAGTGCGTCCAGATCGACCGCGCCGGCAGCCTCCGGCAGCACGATCCGGTCGCGTTCCACCCGCGGACCGGTTGTGTCGAACGATACCGTCACGCCGTATCGGCCCGTAAGCACGCGCGCCATCTTGCCGAGCATGGCGTGCATCGAGTCCGGGCGGGTCAGGTTAGAGGTAGGCACGTTCAGGGTTGCGCATAAGCACGTATTTCATTCGTCGAACGCGATGTGATGCCGGATGATGCTGCGGATCAGCGCGGCGTCCTCGGCGCTGACTTTGGCGTAGATCGCCGGGCCGGCGGCGCGTTCCGGGTCGCCGGAACGCAGCATCAGGTCGGCCCAGTCGAGCAGGCGCCGGGTTGAAAACGCGCTCGCCAGGTCTTCGCGGGCGAACGCCGCGCGGCAATCGGCGGCAATGGCGGCGAGCGTTTGCGCCATCGGCCGCGTGCAACGCGCTCCCAGCGTGCGCATCAACACTTCCGCCTCCTCCGCAGGCGACAGGTAATTCATCAGGTACACGCGCCAGCGATCGAGAAACGCCTCGTTCATCAGGTTGGCGCCCTGATACAGATGCCGATACACGCTCATGGCGCCCACCGCGTTTGCGGTGGCGAACAGGCGGAAAGACGGGTGCGGCGCCACCAGTTCGTTGCCTTTTTCCTTCAGCAGCAAACGCCCGTGGGGTTCCAGCACGGCGGTGAGAACGGCGAGGATCGAAGGTTCGGCGAAATCGATTTCATCGACTACAAGCCACAGGCCTTCGCGCAAGGCGGTTGGCAGCACACCGTCCACCCAGAGCGTTTCTCCGCCTTTCACGGTCCAGAAACCGACGAAATCGCCGATAGTCGTCTGGCCGTTCATATTCGCCCGCAGCACGCCGCGTTGCGTACGGGCCGCGACCTGCTCGATCAGGCTCGTTTTCCCCGCGCCGGTATGGCCGATCAGCAGCACGCGCCGGTTCTCCACGATGTCCTGAAGGATGTCGCCGAATCGCTCGGGAAAGAGATACGCAGGGTTCAGGCGCGGCACGAGCGGACCGGGCTGGCCCATTGGCATATCTACCGTGCCGATAGCCGTTGTTGCTTCGTTTAAATCCTTGGCTTGCGGCATTTGCCCCATGGCGTGCCGAAGTTCTTTCAGAAAGCTGGTTCGTCCTTCTGCGGGCAGCGGCGCGAGCGCGGGATCGTTGGGTCGAGAAAACCCCTCCCGATGCCACTTTTGCAGCTTCGACTTGAGGTTTTCCAGGTCAACGACGGTATCGATATTGGCCGGCCCGTCGCCGTATCCATGCGCGATCCGATACATCTGCGGCCGTTCGGAGAGGGTCACTTCCCACCACTCGGCGGCCTGGCCGGTCGAGCGCGCGTAGCGGCCGGTGTGAGGATCGTCTTGCAACTTCGGTTCGGGCGCGTTCATTGGCTTACGGGCTGGAGCGTGGATGGGTGCGGATGGATGTTCGAAACTTTACACGGTCGAGGGATCAGACTTGGCGTGATGAGGTGGTTTCAGGTCTGCTTGCACGAGGTATTTAGGGTGAGATCAGCACCGGATTCTGCACTCACACGTTAGATGATGTATCGGTTCAAAAAAACATCATAACATATTGAAAAATAACAAAATTATGAGAATGATCCGCCACTCTGGAAATGTTCTCAAAAAGATCATTCAAGCCCTTGATCCGTCTAGAGAAATGCGAACATACCAGCAACACTTCTTAAAGTGTTTTCTAGAAATTTTATTCATGCTCTTCCTTAGCTGCATAAAAACTCACTAAACAATTGATTCCAAATAGAAAACTGCAAAATTAAATATTTTAGATTAGAGATCAAGCGTATCTATATGATTTAATACAGTTAAGCAGAAAATAACACGAAATTTCACCATTCCCAAATCTAGAATCCGCATGAACTAACGCCCGCAAAACCTTCACCCTCCAACACGCCACGCCACGCCTCCTCCCTGCGATGGCAAAATACCCGCTCCACCCACCAGGAGCCGCAATGAGCACCCCGATCCAGCACGATTTCCGTTCCGATACCGTCACGCGACCCAGCCCGGCCATGCGCGCCGCGATGGCATCGGCGGAGGTCGGTGACGACGTTTTCCGCGACGATCCCACCGTCACGCAACTGGAAGCCGTGATGGCCGAGCGCTTCGGCAAGGAAGCAGCGGTGTTCCTGACCTCGGGTACGCAATCGAACCTGGTCGCGCTGATGGCGCATTGCGAACGTGGCGACGAGTACATCGTCGGCCAACAGGCGCATGCCTACCGCTGGGAGGCAGGCGGCGCGGCGGTGTTGGGGAGCATCCAGCCGCAACCGCTGAACAATCAGCCGGATGGTTCGCTGCTGCTAGCGGAGATTGAAGACTCGATCAAGCCCGACGATTCGCACTACGCCCGCACGCGGTTGCTGGCGCTGGAGAACACGATCGGCGGCAAGGTTTTGTCGCAGGAGTACATGGAATCGGCGACGGCGCTGGCGCGTCGGCACGGTCTTGCCACGCATCTGGACGGCGCCCGGATCTTCAATGCCGCAACGGCGCTGAACACGCCTGTTGCCGCGCTGACGCGTTCCTTCGATACGGTATCTGTGTGTTTATCGAAGGGATTGGGTGCGCCGGTTGGCTCGGTGCTGGTCGGCAGCGCGCCGTTGATCGCGAAGGCGCGGCGCACGCGCAAGATGGTCGGCGGCGGTTTGCGGCAGGTGGGCATTCTCGCGGCGGCCGGGCTGTACGCGCTGGAGCACAACGTGGCGCGTCTCGCCGATGACCATGCCAACGCGGCCACGCTGGCGAAAGGCCTGGCGTCGTACGGACAATTGAAGGTGACGATGCCGGACACGAACATCGTGTTCGTGGAAGTCGACAGCGCCATTGCCGCTGACTTCAAGGAACATCTGGCGTCGCGTGGAATTGGCATTACGTCGGCATACAGCGCGACGAAACAGCGTTGGGTCACGCATCTGGACGTGGACAGCGCGGCGGTGGAAAACGCACTGGCAGCGGTCCGGGCGTTTTTCTCCGAACGGTAATCGCCACGCGCGTTCATTCTTCCTTGATGAAGTCGATGAACGCGCGCAACGGCGCGGGCATGTGCGTGCGGCTCTGGTAATACAGGAACGGTCCGGAAAAGCTCTCCCACCATTCGTGCAGCACGGGCACGAGTGCGCCGCTTTGTATTGCCGGCCGCAAGAACTCCTCGAACGTATAGATCATGCCCAGGCCCGCGGTCGCGGCGCCCACTTCAAGTTCCATGACGGACGCCACCAGCGGCCCGTCCGGTGTGAATCGAACCTGTTCGCTGCCGTGCTCGAAGCGCCACGCCGCCAGTACGCCGCTCGCGAATCGATGCCCGATGCACGCGTGTTCCAGCAAATCGCGCGGGTGTTTCGGCCATCCGTGCGCCGCGAAATAGGCCGGCGCGCCCGCCGCCACGAAATGCTGCGTGCGCGGGCCGATGGGCACCGCGATCATGTCGCGCTCGATCCGTTCGTCGTAGCGAATCCCGGCATCGAAACCTGCTGCCAGCACGTCGATAAACGTATCGTTCGACACCACTTCCAGCGTGATTCCCGGATGCGCGGCGAGAAACCGCGCGACGATGGGCGGCAGCACATGCATGGCCACGATAGTCGGCACGTTCAGGCGCAAGGTGCCGGTCGGGCTGTCGCGGAAACTGTTGATGGCGTCGAGCGCGCCGGCAATCTCGCCGAGCGCCGGCCCCAGCCGTTCCAGCAAGCGCTGTCCGGCTTCCGTGACCGTCACGCTGCGGGTGGTGCGATTGAGCAAACGCACGCCAAGCCGCGCTTCAAGGCGGCGAATCGCCTCGCTCAGCGCGGACGCCGAGACGCCGCGCAAACGCGCCGCTTCCCTGAAACTGCGCACCTTGGTGATGGCTACAAAAGCGCTGAGATCGGAGAGATCGGGATCGTTCATTGTGCGTTTTTTCGTACAGCCCGTGCTGTGAGGATCGGATTGTCGCACGACAAAACGCCTCGCATACTCTCTCCAACGCTCGCAATCACGCGACGCCTGACCTCAGGAGACTTGATATGAAGCATCTGCAACTTGGCGCGACGGGGCCGCGCGTATCGGCGCTTGGACTCGGTTGCATGGGCATGTCCGGCATGTACGGACCGTCCGACCGGAGCGAAAGCGTCGCCACGATTCACGCCGCGCTCGACGCCGGCATCACGCTGCTGGACACTGGCGACTTCTATGGCAGCGGCCACAACGAAGCGTTGATCGGCGAAGCGCTCAAGGGTGCGAAAACCAAACGCGACGCGACCATCATCAGCGTGAAATTCGGTGCGTTGCGCGATCCGGCTGGCGGCTGGGTGGGTTATGACGCGCGGCCGGCCGCAGTGAAGAACTTCCTGACGTATTCGATGCAGCGCCTCGGCGTGGATTACATCGATATCTATCGTCCCGCGCGACTCGATCCCAACGTGCCCATTGAAGACACCGTGGGCGCGATTGCCGAGATGGTGAAAGCAGGTTATGTGCGTCACGTCGGCCTGTCCGAGGTCGGCGCCGAAACAATCCGGCGCGCGGCTGCCGTGCACCCGATCGCCGATCTGCAGATCGAATACTCGTTGATTTCTCGGGGTATCGAAGGCGATATTCTCTCGACGTGCCGCGAACTCGGCATCGGCGTGACGGCTTACGGCGTGTTGTCGCGGGGGCTGATCAGCGGTCATTGGCAAGCGGCGCAAAATCTGGCTGGCAACGATTTCCGCGCGCATAGCCCACGTTTTCAGGGCGAAAACGCCGAACGGAACTTGCAACTGGTCGAAGCGTTGCGGCGGATTGCGGAAGCGAAGGGCGTGTCGGTGGCGCAGATCGCGATTGCGTGGGTCGCGGCGCAGGGTGACGACATCGTGCCGGTGGTCGGCGCGCGGCGGCGCGACCGGTTGACGGAAGCGCTCGGCGCACTCGACGTTGTGCTGACGCCGGATGAACTCAGCGCAATCGAATACGCCGTGCCGAAGGGCGCTGCTGCCGGCGACCGTTACGCGGCCGCGCAAATGGCCCATCTCGACAGCGAGACACGCCACGGCTAACGGGTCGTTATCCCCGGCTCGCGATCACCTCGGCGTTCGATCATTGCGCGAACAATGTCGCGATAACTGCAATAAACTAGCAAACTCGAATCCAGCCGCGGCCCTCATGGCAACCGTCTGGTCCCCCGGAATTCCCGTTTGTAAGGACTGATCTTGCTGCACATCGAAACCCCGTTGATCCTGCATCCCGGACTGTCTACATCCACGCGCCGCATCTGGCTGAAGCTCGAAAACCTGCAGCCTGGCGGCTCGTTCAAAATGCGCGGGATGGGCTTGCTGTGTTCGCGGGCGAAAGCGGCCGGCAAACTCCGTGTGGTGTGCCCGTCGGGCGGCAACGCTGGTTTTGCAACCGCGTTTGTCGCGCGCCTGCTCGACATGCAGGCCGAGATCGTAGTGCCTTCCACGACCCCCGAAAGCACCCGGAAGCGTATCGTCGCGCTCGGTGCAACAGTCATCATTCATGGCGATGTCTGGGACGAAGCGAACGAGCATGCGCTGGCACTGTCGGCATCGGATGAAGTGGAGTACGTTCCGGCCTTCGATCACCCCGTGTTATGGGAAGGACATAGCACGATGGTCGACGAGATTATCTCCGTCCTGCCGCAAGTGGACGCGGTCGTGGCCAGCGTGGGCGGGGGCGGTCTGCTTGCAGGTATCCTGACGGGTTTGTTGCGCCATGGCCGCACGGATTGTCGCGTGATCGCGTGCGAGACGACGGGCGCGGCTTCCTTTCGCGCGGCGCTCGATGCAGGGCATCCGGTGAAACTGGATCGCATCGACAGCATCGCAAAGTCGCTTGCTGCGCTTCAGGTGGCGAGCTGGCCAGTCGATGCGATCAAGCAGTTTCCGCACGAGTCGGTTGTGTTGTCCGACGCAGACGCGATCATGGGCGTGACGCGTTTCGCCGATGACCATCGGCAGCTTGTGGAGCCGGCTTGCGGGGTGTCGCTTGCTGTCGGATACCTTGATCATCCGGCGATTGCCAACGCGCACGACGTCGTGATCGTTGTATGCGGCGGGGTCAGTATTGATGCGCGGATAGTGGCGGACTGGGCGCTGTAAAAACATAAACCACGACAGGATAGTGCCGATGATCGAAGACCGTTTTCTTGTACGACTGGAGCAGCTTGTAGCGGATGGCAAGCGTCGCATCCTCGGGCTGGTGGGTGCGCCGGGCGCGGGCAAATCAACGCTGGCGGAGGCCATCCTGGAAGCCTTGCCGGGGCGCGCGGTCGTCGTGCCGATGGACGGCTTTCATCTTGCAAATATCGAACTCGAACGTCTTGGCCGCGCGTCCCGCAAGGGCGCCGAGGATACATTCGACAGTGCCGGTTATGTCGCGCTGCTCGCGCGCCTGCGGGCGCAGCGTCACGACGAGATGATCTATGCCCCCATGTTTCGCCGGGAGATCGAGGAGCCCATTGCCGGGGCCATTCCGGTCATGCCGGACGTGCCGCTGGTGATCACCGAAGGTAACTATCTGCTGTTGCAGCAAGGCGAATGGAAGGCCGTTCGCCCTTTGCTCGACGAAGCCTGGTTTGTCGATGTCGATCAAGAATTGCGTGTGCAACGGCTCATCGCGCGCCACGTGCAGTTTGGCCGCGATGAAGACGCCGCTCGCGAATGGGTCCAGCGAAGCGATGAAGTGAACGCGGCGCTCATTAATACGACGCGCGGACAGGCCGATATGGTTTTTCAGTTTTAGTATCAGTCAGCACGGGAAGTGACAATTCCAGCGCTTCCTTCTTAGTAGGCAGTCGCGCTTCATCGCGCCCTGTCCAAGCAAAAACCGCGCCGCCGATCTAACCTGGATTGGCGATCCATACCGCTCTTTCCACGTTCAAAGAGCGGGTAATCCCATCCCTCGCGCACGACATTTTTAATCGCGCCGCACGTCCCCAGCACCACTCGCATTCACCGCATTTTCCAGCCGCGAAACCGCCGGTACCGCTTAAACCTCCCTCATCGCATCGCAGCAAAAAAAACGGCAAATCTACCGTAGCGCTAGCGTTTTCGAGCGAATCGCACCGCACCACTCTCGACGCCTCAAACAAATCCACTTGACTAATACTGTGTGTGGAATATTGTATATCACAAACCAAGCAACGCCAGCCAAGGAGGAGAGACGTTATGGCAGAAGTACTGAACCACCCGCAGACCGCCACTGCAGCCGAAACAGCGAAGCAGGAGACACCGGCGACGACCGACGGTTTCCATCTGGTCATCGATGCACTGAAACTGAATGACCTCGACACGATCTTCGGGCTGGTCGGCATCCCCATTACCGACCTGGCGCGCCTCGCGCAAGCTGAAGGAATGCGGTTTATCGGCTTTCGTCACGAGCAGCACGCGGGCAATGCGGCGGCCATCGCCGGCTACATGACGCAAAAGCCGGGCATCTGCATGACGGTTTCTGCGCCGGGTTTCCTGAACGGCCTGACGGCGCTGGCCAACGCGACCACCAACTGCTTCCCCATGATCCTGATCAGCGGATCCAGCGAGCGCGAGATCGTCGACTTGCAGCAGGGCGACTACGAAGAAATGGATCAGCTCAACGCCGCGAAGCCGTACGCGAAGGCCGCTTACCGTGTGCTGCACGCGGAGGACATTGGCATCGGCATTGCGCGTGCGATCCGTGCCGCCGTGTCGGGTCGTCCCGGCGGTGTCTACCTCGATTTGCCGGCGAAACTCTTGTCGCAGACTATCGACGCCGTGAAGGGCAAGCAGTCGCTCGTACGTGTAATCGACGCAGCGCCGCGCCAGCTGCCGGCGCCTGACTCGGTCAAGCGCGCGCTCGATGTGCTGAAGGGCGCGAAGCGTCCGCTGATCCTGCTCGGCAAGGGCGCGGCTTATGCGCAGGCCGACGCGCAGATTCGCGAGCTCGTGGAAAAGAGCGGCATTCCTTATCTGCCGATGTCGATGGCCAAGGGATTGTTGCCCGATACGCACGAACAATCGGCGTCCGCCGCGCGTTCCTTTGTGCTGCAGGAAGCCGACGTCGTGCTGCTGATCGGCGCGCGCCTGAACTGGCTGCTGTCGCACGGCAAGGGCAAGACGTGGGGCGCAGCGCCCAAGCAATTCATCCAGGTCGACATCTCGCCGACGGAAATCGACAGCAACGTGGCCATCGCCGCGCCGGTGATCGGCGATATCGGTTCCTGCGTGTCGGCGTTGCTCGATGGCATCGATGCAAGCTTCCCGAAGCCGAGCACCGAATGGACTGGCGCAATCTCCGAACGCAAGAACAAGAACCTGGAGAAGATGGCCGCGACGCTGGCCAAGAACCCTTCGCCGATGAATTTTCACAGCGCACTGCGCGCGATCCGCGACGTGTTGAAAACGCGCCCGGATATCAACGTGGTCAACGAAGGGGCGAACACGCTGGACTACGCCCGCAGCATCATCGACATGTATGAGCCGCGTAAGCGTTTCGACTCGGGTACGTGGGGAATCATGGGTATTGGCATGGGCTTCGCGATTGGTGCGGCGGTCACGAGCGGCAAGCCGGTGGTCGCCATTGAAGGCGACAGCGCGTTCGGCTTCAGCGGCATGGAACTCGAAACGATCTGCCGATACGACCTGCCGGTTTGCACGATTGTGTTCAACAACAACGGCGTGTATCGCGGCACCGACGTGAACCCGACCGGCGGCAAGGACGTTGCCCCGACGGTGTTCGTCAAGGGCGCGCGCTACGACAAGATGATCGAGGCATTCGGCGGTATCGGCCGGCATGCGACGACGCCGGAAGAGCTGACCGCGGCACTGCAGGAAGCCATTGCGTCAGGCAAGCCGACGCTCATCAATGCGGTTATCGATGAAGCCGCCGGTACTGAAAGCGGCCGCCTGACGAATCTGAACCCGCAAAGCACGGCGATGAAAAAGTAATCCGCTTGGACGTTACCGCGGGCATCGGTGGTCTTGTCAAACCGCGCCGCCGATGCCGCAGCCAGAACATGAGTCACCCACCTTTAGCCAGTGAGTCAGGAGACAGCAACCATGAGCAAGCCACTTGAGGGAATCAAGATTATCGACTTCACGCACGTGCAGGCAGGTCCCGCCTGCACGCAATTGCTTGCGTGGTTTGGCGCCGATGTAATTAAGGTGGAACGCCCGGGTTCGGGCGACGTTACCCGCACGCAATTGCGCGATATCCCGGACGTCGATGCACTGTATTTCACGATGCTCAACAGCAACAAGAAGTCGCTCACGCTCGACACGAAGAAGCCGGAAGGCAAGGAAGTCCTGGAAAAACTTATTAAGGAATCCGATGTAATGGTGGAAAACTTCGGTCCGGGCGCGCTCGACCGGATGGGTTTCCCATGGCAGTACATCAAGGAACTGAATCCGAAGATGATCCTGGCTTCCGTGAAAGGCTTCAGCGACGGCCACCATTACGACGACCTGAAAGTCTACGAAAACGTCGCTCAGTGCGCAGGCGGCGCGGCCTCGACCACCGGCTTCTGGGACGGTCCGCCGACCATCAGCGCGGCCGCGCTGGGCGACAGCAACACGGGTATGCACCTGGCCATCGGCATCCTGACGGCGCTGATTGGACGCGACAAGACGGGCAAGGGGCAGAAGGTCGCTGTATCGATGCAGGACAGCGTACTGAACCTGTGCCGCGTGAAGTTGCGCGACCAGCAGCGTCTGGACCGGCTGGGCTACCTGGAGGAATATCCGCAATACCCGCACGGCGAATTCAGCGATGTGGTTCCGCGAGGCGGCAATGCCGGCGGCGGTGGTCAGCCGGGCTGGGTGCTGAAATGCAAGGGCTGGGAAACCGATCCGAACTCGTACATCTACTTCACGATCCAGGGTCACGCGTGGGCGCCGATTTGCCGCGCGATCGGCAAACCTGAGTGGATTGAAGACGCGAACTACAACACGGCGACGGCGCGTCAGCCGCATATCTTCGACATCTTCAAGACGATCGAAGAATGGCTCGCCGATAAAACCAAGTTCGAAGCGGTGGACATCCTGCGCAAGTTCGATATTCCGTGCGCGCCGGTGCTGACGATGAAAGAACTGGCCAACGATCCGTCGCTGCGTGAAAGCGGTACGATTACTGAAGTTCCCCACAAGGAGCGTGGCTCGTATCTGACGGTCGGCAGCCCGATCAAGTTCTCGGACATGAAGCCGGAAATTACTGCATCGCCGTTACTGGGCGAGCATACGGACGAAGTGCTCAAGCGCCTCGGTTACAGCAGCGCGCAAATCGCCAACTTGCATAAGCAACAAGCCGTTTGAAACGTGAAGTAAGCGCGGAATAAGCGCGAAACAAGCACGAAAGTGCGGCGCCGTGGATGGCCTTGATGGACCCACGGCGCGGCAAGAATCGCTACCTGAATAGAAAGGCCATTTCAATCATGAATAGCGCCGCGCAGACAACCCCCCCCATCGATTTCGAGCAGCTGATCAACGTGATCGGCGACGCGGTCGTCATCTCCGACGCCAGCGGCGCAATCACTTTATGGAACCCCGCCGCCGAGCGCATGTTCGGCTTTACGCCTGAAGAAGCGCTGGGCAATTCGCTGGACCTCATCATCCCCGAACGCTTGCGCGGGCGTCACTGGAGCGGCTATGAAAAAACCATGGCGACCGGTGAGACCCGCTACGGACACGACGTGCTGCGCGTGCCGGCCGTGCACAAGGACGGCCGGTCTTTATCGATCGCATTCACGGTCGCGCTGCTGCATTCAGCGGGCCCGGAGAAGAGTGTGACCGGCATTGTCGCCGTCATACGCGATGAAACGAGCCGCTTCACTGAAGAACGAAACCTGCACAAGCGCCTCGCTGAACTCGAAGCAAAATCCGGCGCGTGATCCGGACTCAGGGACTAAACCCGGGACGACGCGCGGGACTGCATTACGGTAAAAGGAGAGAACAATGACCGCCCAAGCGGACGTGAAACGTTACGAGCTGCTGATTGGTGGCGAAGCAGTGGCGCCCGGTGGCGGCGCGTATTCGAGCATCATCGATCCATCGACTGAGACGCAGATAGCGAGCGTCGCCCAGGGCACGGCGGCTGATGTCGACCGTGCGGTGCAAGCGGCGCGCGCCGCGTTGAAGCCGTGGAATGCAATCAGGGCATCCGAGCGCGGCCGGATCCTGATGCGCTTTGCCGAACTGATGCGCACGCATCAGGATGAAATTGCCGCGGTAGAAAGTCTGGACGCCGGCAAGCCAATCTCCGGCGTGCGGCGCCAGGATGTACCGGCCGCTATCGACACCCTCGCGTATTACGCGGGCTGGTGCGACAAGATCAATGGACAAGTGGTGCCCACACGCCCCGACGCGTTGACTTATACCGTCCGCGAACCGGTCGGCGTGGTCGCGGCGATCGTGCCGTGGAATTTCCCGTTGATGATCGGCATGTGGAAGATCGCGCCCGCGCTTGCGTGCGGCTGCACGCTGGTCGTCAAGCCTGCGGAGCTGACGCCGTTATCGGCGCTGATGCTGGGACGCCTGGCGCTGGAAGCAGGCGTACCGCCAGGTGTACTGAATATTGTTACCGGCAAGGGCTCCGTGGTGGGCGACGCGCTAGTCGCGCATCCCGGCGTGGACAAGGTCACGTTCACGGGCTCGCCATCGGTTGGACGAGGAATCCTGCAGGGTGCGGCGGTCAACTTCAAGCGCGTCACGCTCGAACTCGGCGGCAAGTCCGCCAACGTCATTTTCGCCGATGCCAACCTCGATCAGGCCGCACGCGCGGCTGCGTCGGGGATCTTTTTCAACGCGGGGCAGGTGTGCTCGGCGGGCTCTCGGGTGCTGGTCCAGCGACCGGTGTATGACGAGATCGTCGAACGTCTGGCGCAGCGTGCGAAGTCGATCACGCTGGGTGATCCATCGCAGAAAGAAACGTCGATGGGACCGCTTATTTCCGCGAAACAGATGCAGTCGGTGCTCGACTACGTGGACATTGGAAAGAGCGAAGGGGCGTCAGTGGTATCCGGTGGCAGGCGATGGGGCGAGCGAGGCTATTTTGTCGAGCCCACAGTGTTTGCCAATGTCGAGCACGAAATGCGCATCTCGCAGGAAGAGATCTTCGGGCCGGTGGTCAGCGTGATTCCCTTCGACGATGAAGCAGACGCCGTGCGCATTGCCAACGGGACGCTGTACAGCCTCGCAGCGGGCGTGTGGAGCAGGGACATAGGACGAGTACATCGGATGGCGTCGGCGCTCAAGGCGGGCACTGTCTGGGTGAATACGTACGGTTATACCGATGTGAGATTGCCGTGGGGCGGCTCAGGCGATTCGGGCTTTGGCCGCGAGCATGGGGACGTGGCTATCGAGAACTTCACGGAGCCGAAGAGCGTGTGGGTGTCTTTGGCGCAATGAGCAGGATGCAAGAAAGGGGCGGGTTGATTAACCCGCCCCTTTCGAGAGCTTAGTAGTTGCTCATAAGCTGATGCTGGGTACCTGAGGCATGACCTCAGGCGCGATTAACTCTATGCATTCAGTATCAAGCGGCTTTAGCGTGGGGGCTGTCGCACTCCGGGCGCCACATGCGTGCGCCGCGGGTGTCGTCGGCCCGGGCGATGGTCGTTGCACGGCACGCTTCGTAATACGCGTTTTTCCTGTCCACGATGGCCTGGCAGAGGAATTCCGCGCTGTACGCCTTGAGCAAGTGGGGGCAATGCGCTTCGATGTACTGCTCAATGCGCGCCTGATCGCTTGCAGCGTGCGCCAGCGACTGAAGCGTTTCGACGTCCCAGCGGAACATCAGGTCAAGTTCTTCGAAGGCGCTGTTGTAGGCGCAAAGCTGAGTCTGGAGTTCGCGCGCATCGGCGATCGTGGCTTGTGAACGGTTCATGGTCGTCTCCTAATTAAGCATGACGGGCAGCGTGATGTGGGCTGCTTGGCTTAACTGCAGGATAGAAAGAACCATCCATATACGATAGTCACTTGTTTTTAGCCTGACTATTAAAGATACTTAATAGATGGTTTACCCGATATGTGTAATGGCCGAGATTTGCGCCGCCCCTTCGTCGATGAGGAATTGCTTGAACGCCATCGCCACTGCCGGAAGCCGCTTGTTATGACGATGCACGAGATACCAGTTGAGCATCACGGGAAAACCCGCAATGTCGAGGACCGCCAGCCGCCCGATCTGCAACTCCATGCTGACCGTATGTGCCGACAGGAAGCTGATCCCCATGCCTGCGATAACCGCCTGCTTGATCGTTTCGGTACTCGTGATTTCCATCGCGATGTTCAGCGGCTTGAGCCGTCCCGCGAAGCCTTCCTCCATCGAATTCCAGGTGTCGGAGCCGCGCTCCCTGACGATGAACGGCTCGTCGACAAGCGACTCCAGCGCAATGTTCTTCTTGCCCACCAGCGGATGATCAGGCGGCGCCACGATCACGTAGGGATGCGGGGCAAACGACACGTTCTCGGTGTCCATGTCCTTCGGCGGGCGAACCATGATCGCGAGGTCGGTGAGGTTGTCGGTGAGCTGGTGCAGCAATTCCTCGCGGTTATGAACGGCGAGGTTCAGCTTGACGTCGGGATTGCGTTTGGTGAATTCGGCCAGCAGGCGAGGGAAGAAATAGTCCCCGGCGCTGATCACAGCCACGTTCAGCGTGCCCCCGGAAATACCCTTGAGCCGGGCCATGGCGTCGTCAGCTTCCCGAAATTGTTCGAGGATCGCGCGGCTGTGGTGAAGCATTTCCTGACCGGCAGATGTCAGGTAGATCTTCTTGCCGAGCTGCTCGAACAGCGGCAGTCCCGCGTGCTCCTCAAGTTGCTTGACCTGCGTGGAGACGGCCGGCTGGGTGAGGTAGAGCTCTTCGGCGGCGCGGGAAAAGCTGAGCCGCCGTGCCACCGTTTCGAATATTTTCAGTTGCCTGAGCGTCGCATTACGCATCATGGCGGATCTCCACCTATAAACGATCCTGTATTTATACAATAAATTTTTCTAACTTTCCCTAATCGTTTTTCTGTCGCAGGATGCTTTCAACGTGCGGTAGTTTCGTAAGGTGCACGCGGGGAGAAGGCAGAAGTCAGGGTCATCCCTATAAGAACATCGCACATTGGGAATCGCTTCAAAAATGATTCTTCTTTCACCGCTTTTAATCGCTTTTACTTTTTACGGCCTGGGGGATGGGCATGGCCGTATCCGCCCAACGGCGCCACGAACACGTTTCCTGACCGACCAAGTCCCTTCACACCGGTGAGCAACCCACGGTGTGCCGCAGTCGATTGAATCATTGGCGAAGCTGTCGATGAAGAAGCTGATTACGCGCCGCACGAGCGCTGAAACATAACGGAGACAGACATGGCAAACGCAGCGACGGCACCGGCCGCTGGTCAGCCCAAAATGGGATTGCATAACAATCGGTGGGCTCAGCTAGCCATCGGCATTATCTGCATGGGCTTGGTCGCCAACTTGCAGTACGCGTGGACTTTGTTCGTAGTCCCCATGGATGCGAAACATCACTGGGGCCAGGCAGCGATTCAAACGGCGTTTACCATTTTCATCGTCACGGAAACCTGGCTGGTGCCGCTCGAAGGCTGGCTCGTCGATAAATTCGGTCCGCGGCCGGTCGTCATCGGCGGTTCGATCTGCGCGGCGCTGGGCTGGATCATCGATGCAAACGCAACCAGCCTGATCCATCTCTACATTGCAGCCGTGATTGCCGGCGTGGGCGCGGGGTGCGTGTACGGCACCTGCGTAGGCACCGCGCTCAAGTGGTTCCCGGATAAGCGCGGCCTCGCTGCCGGTTTGACAGCAGCAGGTTTCGGCGCAGGCGCGGCGGTCACGGTCATCCCCATCTCGAACATGATCCAGCGCTCGGGCTACGAACACACCTTCGTGTTCTTCGGCATCTTCCAGGGCGTCTGCATCCTGTTGCTGGGCATGCTGCTGGTGCGTCCGAGGCCGCCGGCTTATGCCGTTCCGGCCAAGCGCGTAGTGGCATCGAAGATCGACTACACGACCGGCCAGATGGTGCGCTCGCCGCTCTTCTGGGTGCTGTACATGATGTTCGTGTTCGTGGCGGCGGGTGGTGTGATTGCCACTGCGCAACTCGGTCCGATCGCTAAGGAATACGGCTTCGCCAAGATGCCGGTCAACCTGCTCGGCGTGACCTTGCCGCTCCTGACCATGGCGCTGTCGATCGATAACCTGTGCAACGGCTTCACGCGTCCGCTGTGCGGCTGGATCTCCGACAAGATCGGCCGCGAGAACACCATGTTCTTCATCTTTATCGGCGAAGGCGTGGCGTTGCTCGGCCTCATGGAGTTCGGCCACAACCCGTACCTGTTCATGTTCTTCGCAGCCGTGACGTTTCTGTGCTGGGGTGAAATCTTCTCGATCTTCCCGGCCACGTGCGCCGATACCTTCGGCAGCAAATACGCCGCCGCCAACGCCGGTACGCTCTACACGGCGAAGGGTACGGCCTCCATGCTGGTACCGCTCGCCTCGGTGCTGTCGGCCATCGGCTCGTGGGACGCGGTGTTCATCGTAACAGCGACTGTTTCGATTGCTGCAGGCTTGTGCGCGAAATTCGTGCTCGCGCCGATGAGAAAGCGCTGGATCGATAACACGGTTGCCGAGTCGAGCCGGCTCGACGCCGCCAGGTTTCAGACAGCCTGGACAGAAACCCCGCGCAACTCGTCGGCACAATGACTCGAAGCCAGACTGATTCCGCGCAGGGACAGGGAGGATTGAAGTCGTCGGGCGTGTCGCTGCAGCAGTTACGCTTGTTCGTGATCCTTGCGCAGCATCGGAGTTTCACGCAGGCCGGCAATGCGCTCGGCGTCACGCAGTCGGCGGCGAGCCGCAGCATCAGGGAACTGGAAGACCTGCTCGAACTGAGGTTGTTCGACCGCACGACGCGGCAGGTCGCTCTCACCGATACGGGCCGCGCATTGCTTCCCCGCATTGCGTTACTGGTCGATGAACTCGAAGTGGCGCTACGTTTTGGCCAGCAGGTTTCTACGGTCGAAAACGGCGTGGTGTCCATTGCGAGCAGTTCCAGCCTGGTCGCTTCGGTGCTTCCGGCGCTGCTTTCATCATGCCGGGCGAGCTACCCCAATATCGCGCTGACGTTGCATGATGCGCCGCAGGGCAGGGTGCTCGAACTCGTGCGCGCCGGCGATGCCGACATGGGTGTGCTGACCGGTCCGCTTGATATTAGCGATCCTAACTATCTACGCGATTTATCGACGGAAACGCTGTTCTCCGATCCTGTGTGTGCGATCGTGCCGGCGCGTCATACGCTGGCGTCCCATGCCACGGTGCGATGGCGCGACCTGAGCGGCGCGAGTCTGTTCGTTCTTGACGACGGCGCCGGCAGTTTCGATGTCATCGCGCGTTCGCTCGATGAACACGGCGCGTCGAACGTCAGGCTTCAACGATTGACGCAGGCCGCAAGCGTCGAGCACATGGTCGCGGCGGGACTGGGAATCGGCATCCAGCCGATGCACGCAGGCGCAGCGTCGGCGCAGGCGTTGGTTCAGTCAGTGCCGCTGTGGCCGTCGGTGACGCGAACCGTTGCGCTCGCGAAGCGGAAAAACCGTACGTTGCCGGTGCAGGCAGCGCGTATCTGGACGCACGTCGTTTCGTCCTATGATGAGGAACATAAGCCGCTGCAAACCGCACACGCCTGACCGAAATCCGCTGAGTATTCGAAGCGCGGCTCCTTGAAAAAGAGTCGCGCTTTTTTCTTGCGCTTTCGCGGCAGTTATCCAATACTGAATCTAATATGTTGTATATCAGAAGATGGAATGGTCCAGGAGACGACAATGAAAATTTGCATTTACGGCGCCGGTGCGATCGGCGGTTACATGGGGGCGCTGCTTGCCCGGGCGGGAGCGGATGTCAGTTTCGTCGCACGGGGGCCGCATCTGGCCGCCATGCAGGCAAACGGCGTGCGCTTGCAGATTGATGGCGCGGAGCACACCGTCAAGGTGCGCTGCACGAACAATCCCGCGGAGCTCGGGCCACAGGATTACGTGGTGATTGCGCTCAAGGCGCATTCGGTGCCGGGCGTAGTCGACTTGATGCAGCCGCTGCTGGGGCCGGATACCGCGGTGGTCACGGCAGTGAACGGCCTGCCGTACTGGTATTTCCATGAGCACGGCGGCGCATTGGCCGGCACCACGCTGGAAAGCGTCGATCCGGGCGGCCGGCAATGGCAAGTGCTCGGACCGGAACGGGCGATAGGCTGCGTGCTGATTCCCGCCGCCGAAATTGCGGAACCCGGCGTGATCCGTCATGTGTATGGCAAGAAGTTTCCCATCGGCGAGCCGAGCGGGCTGGTGACGCCGCGCCTGCAGGCGTTCCACGACATCATGAGCGCCGCCGACATGGAAGCGCCGATGCGCGACAACATCCGCGACGAGATCTGGCTGAAGCTGTGGGGCAACCTGTGTTTCAACCCTATCAGCGCGCTGACGGGCGCCACGCTCGATGTCCTCACCAGTGATCCGGCCGTACGCAAGCTGTCACGCCAGATGATGGAAGAGGCGCAGGGCATTGCGGAACAACTCGGCGTTCATTTCCGTGTCGATGTGGAGAAGCGCATCAACGGCGCGGCTGCGGTCGGGGCGCACAAGACCTCGATGCTGATGGATTGCGAAGCACGGCGGCCCATGGAAATCGATCCAATTGTGACCGTCGTGCAGGAAATCGGCCGGAAGCTTGCCGTCGACACGCCGATGATCGATGCCGTCCTGGCGCTCATCAAGCTGCGGGAAGGCGTCAACCAAGGCACCGCCAAGCCAAGTATCAAAACGATTGAATCCTTCACGCGTTCGCAAAAAGCCGCTTAAACTGCGAACACAGAAGGGTTGTTGTTTCTGATATATCACATACGAAATATGTTGCGTCGCATTGCGACGCAACATATACTGAAGGCTCTTGGAGTAAACCACTAGGAGCCGGAAATGAGCATCGTTTTATTAGTCGTGATCGGGATTGCCTTGGTAGCGGGTGGTGTGGGTGTGACGTTTGCACTGGCATCGGCGTTGCCGCAAGACGTGTTGCAGCGCGCGCAGGAGAACGGTCGGTACGCTGGTTTGACGGCGGATGACCAGAGCGGCGGCACGGGTACACGGGCGACGACGGGCGCGCGGAACCTGGGACATCAAACCATCAATGCCATCTGATACTGAAGTTGCTGCAACACCGGCCGGTCTTCTTGAGCCGCGTGGGGAAGGTAAGCCTGCTGGCGTGACGCTTTCGCTGGCGCCGATCAACGCGACGGTATCGTTGCGGGATCAGGCGTATGCGCGGCTGCGCCAGGCCATTTCCGAGGCGGATATTTATCGTTCGCGGGAAGAGATCAGGCTGGATGAGAAAGACTTGACCGAGGCGTTGGGCGTGAGTCGCACACCGATTCGCGAAGCCATGACGTTGCTTGAGCAGGAAGGGTTTCTGCGCACGGTGCCGCGGCGTGGGATTTATATCGTGCGGAAGACGAAGCACGAGATTGTCGAGATGATCAACATGTGGGCCGCGCTGGAAAGCATGGCGGCGAGGCTTGCGACGCAGCGCGCGACGGATGCGGAGATTGTTTCGTTGCGGCATATGTTTGACCATTTTCAGAATCAGGCGCCGGCCGAGCATATTGAGGAGTATTCGGAGGCGAATATTGCCTTTCACCAGGCCATTGTGCAGTTGAGCAAGTCGCAGATCATCTTCGATACGATCAAGAATATTTTCGTGCACGTGCGCGCGATCCGGAAGATGACGATTTCGCAGAGTGATCGGGCGGCGCGCTCGATTGAGGACCATATGAGGATTATCGAGGCGCTTGAAGCGCGGGATACCGAATTGGTCGAGAGGCTGGTGCGCCAGCATTCGCTTGATCTGGCCGCGTTTGTTGAGGCGAATTGCGATTTTCTGGATTAAGTGGGAAGGGCGGGGCGCTGGCGCTTGGGGGTTAGCGGGTTGGCCTTTTTTGGGTTCTGGCGTTAGCGGTCGGGGTCAATGCCGGGTTGCACGGGTTCTGCGTTCGCGGTCTGGTTCATTGCCGGGTTGCACGGGTTCTGGCGTTAGCGGTCGGAGTCAATGCCGGGTTGCTGCTTTCTAGGTACTCGCGGGTTTAGTGTTGGCTCATTTCTTTTGCTCTATTAGCCACTGCGCGTGGCGGCGCGTCATTTCTTTGTCCAAAGCGACAAAGAAACGAAGCAAAGAAAGCGCTTTTAACGGCTCTACCCTAAGTGTCCACAGCGTGCAGTTTTGATTCATGGGTGCCCCAAAAGCACGGTGCTCGCCAGAGCCACGGATGTGTGAACCCCTCTTTCTCCGAACACGGATACCCCACGCTTCGCCACCAGTGACTGAACCTGCCCAAGGTGCGCCCCGCGCTATCCGCGGAAAACCGGTCTCCAAATTAATATGCATTTCTAACAACTGCGTACCCGCCAAAGACTTGCAATCTAAAATATACGTGATGCAGTACGGATTCCTGAGCAATAGTGCTTGCCCGAGAGCGTACGGGGCGAAGCGTTTTACTGTCAGGATTCGCGAGAAGGAGGGTTTCACACATCCGGTGCTCTGGCGAGCACCGTGCTTTTGGGGCACCCATGAATCAAAACTGCACGCTGTGGACACTTAGGGTAGAGCTGTTAAAAGCGCTTTCTTTGCTTCGTTTCTTTGTCGCTTTGGACAAAGAAATGACGCGCCGCCACGCGCAGTGGCTAATAGTGATAAAGAAAACATCCAAGATAGAACCCGCGAAGACCTGGAAAGCAGCAACCCGGCATTGAACCCGACCGCTAACGCTAGAACTTGGCGCCACTCGGCCCACAACCGAGAACTCCACCGCGAACAGCCATAAATTCATCCCCTCTCGCGTCGCAGCAAAACCCGCCTACCATCCGCCACCGCGCAAGCATCTTCGCTGTACCGCACCGCACAACCCCTCGCGTGCCGCGCAAAATCCCTTGACTAATACTGTGTATAGAATATTGTATATCAGAAGAGCAGCGCGGATTCACCCCACCATGAGGGGCCACCCCAACTACAGAACCGCAGAAAAACGGCCCATCATGGTCAGAAGAAATGCAAACAGCAAAAAATCCGCAACACTAAAGCCCGGCACGGCCACATGGCATGACCGAAGCGCATCGCAAGTACCACGATAAAACCTGCTAAAGGTTAGGAGACAGGCATGAGCAAAGCCCTCGACGGGGTGCGTATCCTCGATTTCACGCACGTTCAATCCGGCCCCACCTGCACGCAATTGCTTGCATGGTTCGGCGCCGATGTCATCAAGGTCGAGCGTGCCGGCGCAGGCGACATCACGCGCGAACAACTGCGTGATCTCCCCGACGCCGACAGTCTTTACTTCACCATGCTGAACCACAACAAACGTTCGATCACCATCGACACGAAAAATCCGGACGGCAAGAAAGTCCTCGAGTCGCTCGTCAAAACATGCGACGTGCTGGTCGAAAACTTCGCCCCCGGTGCACTCGACCGAATGGGCTTCACGTGGGAACGCATCCAGGAACTGAACCCGAGGATGATCGTGGCGTCGGTGAAAGGCTTCGGTCCCGGCCCCTACGAAGACTGCAAGGTCTACGAGAACGTCGCGCAATGCGCAGGCGGCGCGGCATCGACAACAGGCTTCGACGACGGCCCCCCAGTCGTCAGTGGCGCGCAAATCGGCGACTCAGGCACGGGCCTGCATCTCGCGCTTGGCATTGTCACCGCGCTCTATCAACGCAACGCGACCGGCCGCGGCCAGAAGGTGCTCGCCGCGATGCAAGACGGCGTGCTCAACCTCTGCCGCGTGAAGCTGCGCGATCAGCAACGGCTCGAACGCACCGGCACGATGAAGGAATATCCGCAGTACCCGAACGGCACGTTCGGCGAGGCCGTGCCGCGCGCCGGCAACGCATCGGGCGGTGGTCAGCCGGGCTGGATCCTGAAGTGCAAGGGCTGGGAAACCGATCCGAACGCGTACATCTACTTCATCACGCAAGCGCCGGTCTGGGGCGAGATCTGCAAGGTGATCGGCAAGGAAGAATGGATCGATCATCCCGACTTCCGCACGCCCGCCGCACGGCTTCCGCACCTCAAGGGCATCTTCGCCGAGATCGAACAGTGGACCATGACCAAGACCAAGTTCGAAGCCATGGAGATCCTGAATCAGCACGATATTCCGTGCGGACCGATTCTCTCGATGAAGGAAATTGCCGAAGACCCATCGTTGCGCAAGACCGGCACGATCGTCGAAGTGGACCATCCGGTGCGCGGCAAGTACCTGACCGTCGGCAACCCGATCAAGCTCTCCGATAGCCCCACGGACGTCGTGCGCTCACCTCTTCTGGGCGAGCATACGGATGAAGTGATGGCGGAACTTGGCTATTCGCCCGATCAGGTCGCGACACTGCGAAGCCTCGGGGCGATCTAGGTTCGTGTCGCGTTTGCGTGCCTGCATGCGGGCGCGCATCGCTGCCGGTTCCGGCTGCCGCTCTTCAACGACGGCAGCACCACTTCTTCAGGGCTTTCAACGTGGCTAACTGGATTCGTTTTTCCCGCGCCGATGGCATGGTGGGCTTTGGCACGCTGTCGGAAGATGGTACGCGTGTGATGCAGTACGAGGGTTCTCCCTTCGACATTGGCAGCATAGAGCCAAGCGGCAAGGAGTTGAGCATCGACGAGATCGCGTTGCTGGCACCGTGTCAGCCAAGCAAGATCGTCGCGCTCTGGAACAACTTCTACGCGTTATCGAAGAAACTCGATAAAGCGCCGCCCAAACATCCTCTGTTCCTGATCAAACCTGCACGGACCGTTATCGGCACGAATGAAGCGATACGCCGGCCCGTCAGCTACGACGGCAAGATCGCCTACGAAGGCGAGCTCGGCATTGTGATTGGCCGGCGCTGCTCGTCGGTATCGGTGGAAGAAGCCGAGGCCGCGATCTTCGGCTACACGTGCGTCAACGACGTCACGGCCGGCGAACTCTTGCAGGAAGATCCGAACTTTCCGCAATGGTGCCGCGCGAAGGGATTCGATACATTCGGGTGCCTCGGACCTACTATCGCTACCGGATTCGACTGGCGTGCGGCGCGCGTGATCACCACGCTCGATGGCGTCGAGCGGCAGAATTATCCGATCGACGACATGATCTTCACGGCCGCCGAACAGGTCAGCCTGATCTCGCATGACATGACGCTCGAACCGGGCGATGTCATCGCTTGCGGCACGTCGCTCGGGATCGGCTCGATCAAGGATGGCGCCGAGGTGCGTGTCTCGATCGAAGGGATCGGGACCCTGGTTAATCGCTTGCTCTGATGCGGAGACATCAATGCTCGACGGTGCGTTGTGTGCGTTTGCAGTGATGGCGTCGATGCAAAGTTTGAAGGCACCGGGCCGAGTCTCGCCCACGCGGCGGCAGGCATTACGCGATGCAACGGGCGTGGGCGCGGCGGTGATCGTGGCTTACGGCATGGCAACGGGCTTCGACTCGACGCTCGTGGCGCTGGCCATCGCTGCGTTCGCCGTGCTGATGCCGCGCTTGGGCAGGACCACGCCGGCGTCGCTGCAAAGTGCGCTGGCGCTGGCCGCGCTGGCGTCGGCATCGGCGGATCGTGCGCTCGGCTTCGATCCAGGCGCTTCAATCGAGTGGACGGCGTTCGGCGGCATCGTGGCGATTGCGTTGGCGTTCGTATTGAGCCGCGTGCGCTTCAGGGTTTCGAATACAAAACTGACTAGCACGATGCACTTTGCCTGCGCTGCGTTGTGTACGGTGATTGCCTACACAGCAGGGTTCGAAGGCGGCGCGGTGGCGGTGGTGATCATCGGCGCGATGGTCGCGTTGATCGGCGCTTACCTCGCAATGGCAATGGCCGATCGCGCGTATCCGGCTTTTATCGCGGCGTTGAATGGATATGCCGCGTGTTCGGTTGCCGCTGCCGGCGTCGGGCTGGCAAACGGCGCGCTGGTGGTGACCGGCGTGGCGCTCGTGTTGGGATGCGTGGTCACGTGTACGAGTGTCAGGCCATCGGGTGCGCCTAGCGAGAAGTAGGGCGGCTTAAGAGTGTGGTTTCCGCCAAAGCATAAGGGCGGACCAGGCATCAGGGCTTTGAGCCGGGCGAGGTCGCATTGAGTCTAAGGCGTTGCCATAGCAACATGCTGCCAGATATCGTGGCTGCATCGAATAACGCTAACGTCCGACTCTCTTAGCCCGTCAGCCCACAGGCCGACTTAGCCGATGATCGACGACACACGCAGTACCGCGGCACACTTAGCACCCGTTCACGCATCACGCTCTCGCCAGCACACGCTCGTTCTCGCCGCGGGTTTGTCGTTCGGCAGCGCAATCGCGCTGGGCCTCACGCGCTTCTCCTACGCACTCCTGCTGCCCGCCATGAAGGCCGATCTCGGCTGGAGCATCGCGCAAGCCGGCGCGATGAACACCGCTAACGCGCTAGGTTATCTGCTAGGCGCGCTTGCATTTCCGTTTGTATCGCGTCGATGGTCAATGGGCGTTTGCTTTATCGCCGGATGCGTCCTGACGGCGGCGTTGATGACCCTTGGCGGACTGGTTTCCGATACCCATGCGTTGCTCGCTCAACGGGTCGTCACCGGTATCAGCAGTGCGTTGATCTTCGCCGGCGGCGGGGTGTTGGCAGCGCGTCTTGCAACGGCTCATCCACGCGATGCAGGCCTCGTGCTCGGACTTTATTACGGTGGTGCGGGCAGCGGGATAGTCGTCGCGGCATTGCTGGTGCCCGTGACCACGTTCAACGGTCCGCATGGCTGGCAATGGGCGTGGTTCGCTTTGGCCGCGGCCTGCGCGCTGGCGTCCATAGCGGCCATTGCCGCCGCGCGCAAGATCGAACAAAGCGAACCTGCGCTGGATATTTCCCCCGCACATGTGGCATCAGCACAGCGTCCGGGTGCTTTGCCCTGGCGACGTGTCGGTTTCATACTGGCCGGTTACGCGATGTTCGGTGTAGGTTATATCGGCTACATGACTTTTCTGATCGCGCTGCTTCGAGCGGCCAACATGAGCGCGGCGGTCGTGACCGGGTTCTATGTGCTGCTCGGTCTGGCCACTATTGTCTCAGCGAGGCTCTGGTCAGGCCTGCTCAATCGCATGAGCGGCGGCCAGGCATTGGCGGTCTTTAACGCGATCCTCGCGTCCGCGACCTTGACGCCAGCGGTGTTCACTCAACCAGCAGTGGCATTCGTATCGGGTGCGTTATTTGGGGCGACGTTTTTATCGGCCGTGGCGTCAACTACCGCGTTCGTCCGGCACAATCTTCCGGCTACGCAATGGACGCGCGGAATCGGCGCATTTACGATCGTGTTTGCTGTGGGGCAAATCGTCGGGCCGATGTTCATCGGCTGGATTTCGGATGGTGCGGGCTTAGCTCGCGGGCTCATCTATTCATCGATCATGCTTGCCGCCAGCGCTGTTCTCGCGATATTGCAGAAACCAGTGCGTGGTTAAACCTGGCTGTTGCTGAGCATGACTTAGTTGTTTGCCACATAAAAAAATCGCTCAGCGCCTTTAAGCAATGAGCGATATTTTTGTTCGTGCGCTTAGCGGACTACTTAGCGACTTCTTAGTACTTAGCGGCACGATCAAATGCTAGTGACCAAAGTAGATCGAGTGCTGGGCGTCGCCGGAAGCGGGTTCAACAGGAACGTGCAAACCTGAAGCTGACGTACCGCTAGTCGATGGGCCATAGGCTTGCGCCGCAGTCCCGTTCGACGCATCAACGCGTTGCTGTGCTTCCTGGAGCGCTTGAGGATAGTAGTTGTCGTTTGTCGCCGGGCTGTAGCCTGCCTTCTCCAGCTGGGTCAGTTGGGCGCGGACCTCCGCACGCGTCATTGGTGCGTTGCTGTCCTGCGCAAACGCAATGGCAGGAGCGGCTAACGCAGACGCAACAAGCAGCGCCGGCAGCAATAACGCAGATAACTCGCCTGACTTAGTCATGATGTCACCTCCAGAGTTTGTTTTCGATTTCGGAAGCCGTAGAGACCCAATGTGAATGTCTGCATGCGCTTCTGATGAAAACAAGTCTAGGCCGCCTATTGTCGATATTGAACGATAGTTTCGGCGAAAAATATTTTCCGATACCGCAACAATGGGTCCGGTTCCCCAGGGTGGTGCATATGAGTTGATCGCTTTCGGCAATAAAATCGAGTAGCTCAATGGTTACCGAACAACTCAGCAATAAATGCTCGCCATCGTGCGTCTGTCGGATGTGGACCCGTCCGAATCAGGGCATCTCTTTCACGTAACACGGGTACTGCGCTTTCTGCGTGCGAGCTTCATCAAGGTCGATTGTGACAATGCGCATCGGCGTTGCTTCACTGGTTTCCTCAAGCGGAACACCCTGAGGCGACACCACGAATCCGACGCCGCCAAACTGTTGGCCAAGCGCCCCTGGACCATGCCGGTTCGAACTGATGAACCATGCACCCGACACGATAGCCGCCATCGTGCCCGCCGTTTTCCATCGCGACAACGACGTTCCAGACGCGCGCGGCGTGACGATCAGATCCGCTCTGTCACGGCCATACGCACGCGCGCGGTCGTTGAAGAACAACTCGGTGCAGAGCAGAACACCCACTTTGACCTGTCCGACCTGCACGCAGTCGAATCCTCCCGCGCCACGGTCGTACCACGCCTCCTCGAAGAAACCCGGTTCCTGCGGGAAGTACTTCTTGTGATGGATCATGCGATACGTATTCGATTCCAGCACGAACGCCTCGTTGGCGAGACGCCCGTCGAAAGCAACCGGACGCGATGAAATCACCGCTGCCGCACCCAGCTTGCTCAATGCATCGAGGGCTTGTTCGTGCAGTTCGATGCTACGTTGCGCGGCTTGCGCATCGAAGTTTTCATGCTCCGCGAGCCACCGGCCGAACGGCATTTCATTCGTGACGAGGATGTCGGGACGGCCCGTTTCCACGGCGCGACGAATGGTGTCCCATGCCGGTCCGGCCGGTTGCAATCCTTCGGGCCACTGTACATACGCAATGCGGGCAGTTGTCATGGCAGAGCAGTCGATACGCCTAAGCAGGGTTACTGGGACGCGCGGAAATGCTCGACCAGGAAATCGATGAATGCACGCATGCGCGCGGGTTGATTGCGGCGGCTTGGATAATAGACAAACAAGTCCGCCGGCGGGAGCAGGAACTCGGGCAGCACGACTTTCAGCCGGCCGCTTTCCAGGTATTTTGCGAGATCCCATTCTGAGCGGATCGAGATGCCGTGTCCATCGAGCGCCCATCCGAGCACGATGTCGCCGTCATTGCTCGAAAGCCCGCCATTTACTTTGACCGACACCGTCTCGCCGTCGCGCGTGAAGCGCCAGACGCCGTAGGCGTCGTCATTCTGACGGTGAAGGATAGTCCGGTGACGCGTGAGATCCGCAAGCGCGGCCGGGTTGCCGTACCGTTGCAAATACGCCGGAGATGCGCACAGGAAGCGCCGGTTCGACATGATGCGGCGCGCGTTGAGCCGCGTATCGGGTAGCGCGCCGAAGCGGATCGCGAGATCGAAACCCTGCTCGACAATATCAACGGGGCGATCCGTGACATCCAGCTGGACCTCGACTTGCGGATAACGCTGCACGAACGCGGAGACGAGCGGCGCAATGGTCGTGCGGCCGAAACCGAGCGAGGCATTCACGCGCAATATGCCGCGCGGCGCCTCGCGGCTGCGCGAGACCGCATCTTCCATTTCACTGACGGCCGCAAGAATACGCGTAGCGTGCCGCAGATATGTGTCGCCTTCATCGGTCAGGCTCGCGCTGCGCGTGGTGCGATTGACCAGCCTTACGCCCAGCCGCTGCTCCATTAGTGCGAGCCGCCGCGTAGCGGCAGGCGGCGTCAGATCGAGCGCACGTGCGGCAGCCGACAAGCTGCCGAGGCGCGCCAACTGGACAAAAAACTCGAGATCGGAGGTGACGTCGTTCTTCACTTAAACTGAATAATCATATGTGTAGCGTTGAAGTGTAATACGACTGCACGCGCGTAAGCTTCGTTATGCGCTCAGGCGTTCCCAATCGCACCCGGCCTTGCGCGGCATTCAGGAGACAGTCACATGAAAATCGTGGAAATCCGCGAGCAGACCATTCCGATCAGTTCATCCATTCGGAATGCGTATATCGACTTCAGCAAGATGACGCTGAGTCTCGTCGCTGTCATCACCGACGTCATTCGCGACGGCAAGCCCGTCGTAGGCTACGGTTTCAATTCGAACGGACGCTATGGCCAAGGCAAGCTGATGCGCGAACGGTTTATTCCGCGCGTGCTTGAGGCCGAGCCGGATTCGCTGCTCGACACGTCGGGTAACAATCTCGATCCGCACAAGATCTGGGCTGCGATGTTCACGAACGAAAAACCCGGCGGACATGGCGAGCGTTCGGTGGCCATCGGCACGATCGACATGGCGGTATGGGATGCGGTGGCGAAGATTGAAGGCAAGCCGCTGTTCCAGTTGCTCGCGGACCGCTATGGCAACGGCTCGCCGAATCGCGAGATCTTTGTTTATGCTGCCGGCGGTTATTACTATCCCGGGCAGGATTACAGCAAGCTGAAAGACGAGATGCGCAGCTACATTGACCGCGGTTATACGGTGGTCAAGAAGAAGATTGGCGGCGGTTCGCTTGACGAAGACTTGCGCCGGATCGACGCCGTGTTATCCGTGCTGCAAGAGGGTCAAAAGCTTGCCGTCGATGCAAACGGCCGCTTCGACCTGGACACTGCAATCCAGTACGCAAAAGCCCTCTCGCAATACGATTTGTTCTGGTACGAAGAGGCGGGCGATCCGCTGGACTTCGAGTTGCAAGCCACGCTAAGAAATTACTACGACAAGCCAATGGCGACCGGCGAAAATTTGTTCTCGATGCAGGATGCGCGTAACCTGATCCGCTATGGCGGCATGCGCGCCGACCGCGATTATCTGCAATTCGATTGCGCGCTGAGCTATGGGCTGGTTGAATATCTGCGTACGCTGGACATGTTGCATCAGCACGGCTGGTCGCGTTCACGCTGCATTCCGCACGGCGGCCACCAGATGTCATTGAACATTGCAGCGGGTCTCGGCCTGGGCGGCAACGAATCGTACCCGGATCTGTTCCAGCCATTCGGCGGCTTCCCGGACGGCGTGAAAGTGCACAACGGTTATGTGACCTTGCCGGAACTTCCCGGCATCGGCTTTGAAGGCAAGAGCGATTTGTATGTCCACATGCAGGCGTTGTCGTCGTAAGGCTTGCGTCTTTTCGTCGTCGCGTGGCTTGGCTAATTGCCAGCGTTTGGAGGGGCGGCACGCGACGTATTCATACGCTATCCGGCGCCGTCCATATGCGCCGGCTTAAAGGAATATTGCAATGCAAAAACCTTGCGAGCTTACCGGCCGCGATATCCTTCGCGATCCCCGTCTGAACAAAGGCTCTGCCTTTACCGAAGCCGAGCGCCGCCAATACCATCTTGAAGGGCTGCTTCCGCCGGGCAGCAGTTCGCTGGAATTGCAGGTTGCGCGTACTCATACGGAGCTAGCCGCTCTCGACAACGACCTGCAAAAATATCTCCTGCTGTCCGATCTCCAGGCTCGTAACGAAACCTTGTTCTACGCCACGATCATGTCCGACCCGGCGACATTCATGCCGCTCGTGTACACACCGACGGTCGGAGAGGCGTGCCAGAAATTCAACCATATCTTCCGTGCGACGCGGGGCATGTATGTGCCCATTTCGGCGCAGGGAAGGGTGAAGGAGCTGCTGCAAAACTGGGCTGAGACGGACGTCCGGTTTATCGTGGTGACGGATGGCGAACGCATCCTCGGACTGGGCGACCTGGGTGTCGGCGGGATGGGCATTCCTATTGGCAAGCTTTCGCTCTACACGGCTTGCGCAGGCGTGCCGCCGCAATACTGCTTGCCGGTGACGCTGGACGTGGGCACCAATAACCGCGACTTGCTTGACGACCCCCTGTATCTGGGCTTGCGTCAGGAACGGGTACGCGGCGACGAATACCACGCATTCGTGAACGAGTTTGTTGAAGCCGCGCTGGAGCTGCATCCGAAATGCTGCATCCAGTGGGAAGACTTTGCGAACTTCAACGCCGTGCCGCTTCTCGCGCGATACAAGGACAAGATCTGCACCTATAACGACGACATCCAGGGCACGGCCGCGGTCGCGCTGGCGGGCATTTTTGCCGCGCTTCACATCTCGAAGCAGAAGCTTGTCGACCAGCGGTTCCTGTTCCTGGGCGGCGGCTCGGCCGGGACCGGCATCGCCGAACTGATTAGCCAGGCGATGGTGCTGGAGGGTCTGACAATCGACGAAGCGCGGGCGCGCAGCGCGCTATTCGATGTGAACGGACTGATGGTGAAGTCGCGCCAGGACATGGCCGATTTCCAGAAGCCTTTCGCGGTGGATCATGCACCCGTGGACACCTTTGCCGATGCAGTGAAGGCGCTGAAGCCGACCGGCATCATTGGTGTCAGCACCGTGCCCAAGCTGTTCAACCAGCACGTAATCGAGGCCATGGCGGAGATCAACGAGCGTCCGATCATCTTCCCGTATTCCAACCCGACCTCACGCTCCGAGTGCACGGCTGAGGAAGCGTACCGATGGTCCTCCGGCCGCGCTATTTTCGCGAGCGGCAGTCCATTCCCGCCAGTGGAAATAGAAGGGCGCACGTTCGTGCCCGGTCAAGGCAACAACGTCTATATTTTCCCCGCGCTCGGCATGGCCGTGTTCGCGACGCAGGCGACTCGGGTCACGGACGAAATGTTCATCGTCGCCGCGAAAGCAGTGGCCGAGCAGGTCTCTGAAACCAGTCTTGCAACCGGCCTGATCTATCCGCCGCAAAGCAAGATTTTCGAGGCTTCGCTCCATGTCGCAGTGCGCGTGGCGGAGTGCATTTTCGATAACAACCTGGCACGCGTTCCAAGGCCGGACGACATCACCGCGATGATCCGCGAATGTGCTTACAAGCCGGCGTACGCGCCGCTCTGAGTCTAGCTGGCGTTCGATTTACCGCCTTGGGCCGGAGACTTTGGCCCAAGCGTTTCCGCCTGCTTTTATGAGGCCGATGCGTTAAGCGAGCGCAGCGCGGATCCGGTCGATCGCCGTGATATCTGGCGCACCATCGCCAAGCCGTCCACGAGGGCACCACGGGTACGGAAGGGCGTCCGCCCACCGCAGGATCGGCTCGACCGTGTCCTGCGGCAGCGTGGTCATCTCTTCTATCGTGATTCGAAATTGCCGGACCTGTCCCGAATTTTCCGCCGCCAGCCAGTCGTATCGGCCGAAACCGGCACGCGCCAGACCGGTGCGTTTCTCCGACATACACACAAGCCAGTTGCAACTGAACGCGGGGCCAGCGGCGGGCGGATCGCCGATGCAAAACGTGTACACGTTCTCGTGACGCTCGGCAAACTCGCTCACCAACACCTTCGAAATAGCTTTCGCCCCGGTGACGGTGGCCGGGAACGAGATTTCCGACGTATTCACTTGCATCGTGAGTTCGGCATCGGCGGTAAACGCGTCCGCGATCAAAAACGGGCGATTGCCATCCTTCGCCCGAATATAGGTTTCGATGGATTTTTGCAGGGTGATCATGGGCGTGTTCAGTGACTGTGCAGACTGGATGGGAAAGGGTGCGGGCCCTGAGTCTATCGCCGCCCGACGCGGGCAGGGCCGTATCCCTTCTCGCTTTGCAGCCATGTTGGATGCGTTTGATCTAGCGCTTCGACGGCTGGATAATTCAGGCGGGGCCTTGCCATCAGGTCATTCTGGATCATCGGGCTTGGCATTATTGCTTCCGCGAAAGCAAGTTTTCGCGTAGATTTGCGACCGCGAAACAATTGTTACCCGGTAAAAGTAAGAGGAAACCATTCATGACCATTGCCCGGCGAATCCGCGAAGTATCCAAATTGAGCGGCGATTTTCTATTGCGTTCAGGCAAGCGCAGCAACACCTACTTCGATAAATACCGCTTCGAGTCCGATCCCGTCCTCCTGAAGGCGATTGCGGAAGCGATGGTGCCCCTGATCCCGCCCGGCACGGAAATATTGGGTGGTCTCGAGATGGGCGGCATTCCAATCGTGACCATGCTGAGCCAGGTGACGGGCTTGCCGGCCGCTTATATCCGCAAGGAAGCGAAAGAGTACGGTACGTGCAAATATGCGGAAGGCGCGGATCTGGCCGGCCGCAAGCTCGTGCTGGTCGAGGACATTGTGTCGAGCGGCGGTGCAATTTCCGACGCCGTGGCGAAACTGCGTGCCGACGGCGTGCCGGTCTCGCTGACGTTATGCGTGATCGACCGTGAAAGCGGCGGCAAGGAAATGCTTGAGGGAATCGGGATTGAATTGAGGTCTCTGTATACCTTCTCGCAGATAGAAGCGGGGCAGTAAGTGGGCTAATAAGCGGGGATTTTGCTTAGCCGTCCCTCGCTTTCCAGCTCTGCTTCTAGTGCTATTAAGCACTCCACCCTGAGCCTCTGTTCCTGAGCGGCCGAGCATGCAGCTTCTCGATCATGTTTCCATCGGTGTTCCCGATCTCGACATTGCGCGGCGTTTTTACGACGCGATCATGAACACGCTCGGCGCAGCGAAGGTGTACGACCTTCCTCACGCGCTGGGATACGGCGAACGATGCACCCCGCAAGATTTTGCGTCGACCTGTCTCGCGGTGTACCTGGATCAGGGTGCGATAGGCGAGAACAAGCGCCACTGGTGTTTCAAGGCCATGTCCCGTGCGCAGGTCGATGCGTTCCACGCGGCCGGTCTTGAGGCCGGAGGCCGCTGCGACGGCCCTCCCGGACTACGATCCGACTATCACTCAGGTTATTACGCCGCGTTCCTGCGTGATCCGGCGGGCAATCGCGTTGAAGCGGTATGCCATATCGCCGGCTAACGACTGATTTGCCCATGCTCGGCTAGGCATCTGCACTCCCCGAAAAATAGTTGTAGGCGCCGGAGAAGTCATCGGCAGAGATGGCTTGGTCGCCGGTTTTATCGATGAGCGTTTTGCCGTGCCGCTGCAGCACAAAACGGGGCGTGCCGGCCCGCGCATCCACGCTGACGTGCGTGACGCCCGCGGGCACATCGAAGCGCTTAGCGGCGTCCTGAACCGACCCCAGCGAGACGACAAGCACGGCCGGCGCTGTCAGGAACACCGACACATGGATCTGCGACGACAGCGGTTCGCTGGTGCGCGGTGGTGTCCTGGCATCGTGTGCGTCCGACGACCCTGGATGATCCTGCCCGAGCAGATTCAACCGATAAAAATAAAACAGCCGATCCTGCATGATGGTTGGCTTGCTGCCCGACTTGAACCATTCGATGTAGTACTTGCTCGCATCGAGATAACCGGTATGCGAGAGCAGATCACCGAAGCGGTCGTCGTAGACGTGAGCGCGGCCAGTGCCACCGATGGGCGCGACATACGTGGATTCGGCCCAGTCATTCCAGGTCACGATCTGCACCCACGTCGCACCCGACGTGATCGCCGCTTCCCATTCAGTCGCCATGCCGGAGAAGCCGCTGGTTTCGAACGCGCGATAATTGGTGCCCGCCGACAGCCCGCGATAGGTCGGCGTGACTGGCGCCATGAAAACCTTGCTCCGGCTCTTGAGTTCCGCACTTAGTGCTTTAGTGGACTCCGCGATCAGGTTGGGCGAACCTGCCGCGCCGAAGTAGAAATAACCATCAGCACTACCAAGCTGTTCTGCGATCTGGGCGGCGTCACGTGCGGATATCTGCCGCTCGCCCGAGGACGGGAAAAAGTGCGGAACGAAGAAAGCGCCTAGCCGGCCTGCTTCGCGCATAAGCGCGGCGCCACTCGTGAAATCCTTGCCTCCCGCGGCATAGGCTGATAGCACTGGCTTGTTATCGACGAGCAATTGCGCCTTCAGGCCGCGCGTAGTGGCGACAATATCCTCGATTTCGTCCTGCGCCCGGCCGTCGGCGGAGACGAACAGTTTGAAGTCGAAGTCCAGGTGCGCGGCAGCGTCGTAGAGGTGCAGCACGCGTTGTTTGTAATGCGGCTCGCTTCGATTCCAGCCACCGCAATTGAGCGCGAAGCCGTCGATCCCGCGCGCGTGCGCGTCGCGGCACTCTGCCTCATAGGAGGCGACAGTTGCGTGCGTGCCGCCGCGCGGCCACGCGACCATGTAGTGGGCGAAAACACGTTTGCGACGGCTGTCCGCTCCGGGCGGCGGTACGGTTGCGTCAACGTTGGGGGGACAGTGCAGGACAACGACAAGCAGGCAAGCATAAAGCGACGGCGGCCCGTGATCGGACATGATGGCATGGAGGGCAGGCTCAAAGAGTATCTGCTCCGATAGTATCGCGATCATAAGGACTGCATGGGGAAGTCGTGCATGTGGACGACAAGCCCGAAACCAACCTCGAGATTATGAACGCGAACGCGCAGTATGCCGATTCAAACGAGGTGCGTCAGCGCTTGCAATCCAGACATGCGGCGAGTGTTTAGCCGGCGTCTGGAGAACGGTAAACACTTGAGAAGGATACGTTGTTGCTACTGAGTTTGATCGGCGCCAGTCGAAGCTTGCTGATGCCTATGCCCATGACCTCTTCCGGTTGCGGCAGGAGCGCTGGCTTGAACCGGCGCTGCGGGCGGGTGGTTGATGTACTGGAAGTTCTGTGCGATCGCCGAGTTGGACGTGTCCGGAGTGGACTGTGCGTAGGCGGAAGAAATTGATAACAGACAGGCGATACCCGAAGCAAACAAGATACGGTTCATTAGAGACCCGGTTGTCATGATCAGCCCACGATGTTCCGGGCACGATTCGGTCGAATGGAAATAGCATGCTTCCCGCAGGCAGCGGCCGCTGATCTGGCCTCTTGAACGTGGTCAAAGCAATGTGATCAAGCGGCATGATCAAAGCGTGAAGAAAAAACGGCCCACCCAAAAGGGCGGGCCAAGCTGCAGTCACTTGCATCACTCACAACCGCGTCCTGGGAGAAGACGCATGTTGAGTGTATGTCGTGCTTTGCTCTCTTGCGTTGCAAGGCTGCTTACATGCGTTACGCCGCATGACAAGCAATGCTTGGACTAGGAGGAACACGCCTTGCGAATGGATATTCGCGTCAATTGGATAGCTCCCCCGAACTGGACGGATTACAAAATGCCGACATAGAACGTGGTTCGACTCAAGTACTGCCCAGGCCAACTCTGTATTCCCATCTTCGTCCTGATCCCATGCCCGATCCTCGTAAACCCCAACCGTTTTATTGCAAAAAATCTCGAAAAGTTGTTATCCATTTCGAATTTGCGCCGTTAACAGGGGAGTAGGTGAACAACCATCGACCGGCGGAATTTCTTGGGGTCGTGATCAACATCATCAACCGCGGAAGTCAGGTTGATCTGGTTGAAATCGTCTGCCGATGTCGGCGTCTGTATTACCTGTGCACGAAGCCACCCTTTGTGAAGCCACTACATTTTTACCTGCCTCACACTTTTGGAAAAGACCATGAAGAAAATCGCCATCGCTCTCGCTGTCGCAGCAACCACGTTCTGCGCTATCGCCCCGGCCTACGCTGCGCCGTATCATCATCACCGTGAGTGCCACAAAGTGCGGGTGCATCATCATTGGGAAAATCGCTGCCATTGATACGAGGAGCTGACCGGTTGATCGATGTGCCGGCCCGACATCGATAACCGGCAATTCCGCGGCATCCGCAGCGAGATCTTCAAGATCTCCAGCATCGCGATTGAGCAGTTCTTGAAAAAGCCGTTCCGCATTTCGCCGGGACGGCTTTTTCGTATCCGGCATTTCGCTGTTGAAGAGAGAATTGACGCTCTCTTAGTGCAATAACTGACTTGACGGGCAAGCGCATACAAGAGAAGGAAACAAGAGAAGCGAGCAATTAAAGAAAGATCGTCGCGGCGCGGCCTGGAACGCATAGAATATTTGCACGATGAATAGGCGGCGGAGCGCACACTAAGGGCCAGGAACAAGTAAGGCAGGAAAAGGCGAGACGCGCAGGCAGGGCAATGACGGATTGCGCGAAGAATCGAAGAATCAAGGCATCGAAGAATCAAGGCATCGAGTAATTGCTGCTTTAAGGAAAGCGTTTCCTGCAAGCGGCGAGGGTCGATCGGCGGAGTGCGAACCAGCGCGGGCCGACTCGGATCCGTTTCCGCGCCAGACAATAGCGCCTTAGCGTTGGAAGCCTTCGAATGTTAAAAAGACCGACTATTTTCTTTCGGCTAAGAGCGGCTTTAGCGCGCCATCCGAATGCAATAGGTTTAGGCAGCATTGCTTTCTCGGTGATCGTGCTCGGGTTCGCCCTGGCGATTCTGGTGCAGGGGCATCAGGACGCGACCGCTCGCGCGATCGAGAATGCGGACAACCTCGCGCGCGTGATTGAACACGACATCGCGTACACCACCGAGCTCACGGACCTCTCCGTCCAGGCGGCCGTGGATGGTGCTCAAGACGCAGATGTCATGCGGCTACCGGATCGCCTGCGCCGCGAACTTCTCTTCGATCGCTCCGCGACGGCTAGCCAATACATAGGCTCGTTGTTGTGCCTCGATTCGAAAGGCAAGATCATTGTGGATTCCACCAATGCGATTCCACGCAGCGTCGATCTGGCCGACCGAACGTGGTTCGTCGTTCATCGCGACAATCCGAAGCTGGGCCTGTTCGTCAGCCGCCCGCTGCAGTCGCGCCTGAATCCCGGCGAGGTCGACCTCATGTTCAGCCGGCGCGTGAACCATCCTGATGGCTCGTTTGCCGGCGTGGTAGTGGCGGCGTTCCGCCTTGACTACTTCGAGAACTTGCTATCGGGCGTCCAGCTCGGCCCGGGAGGGAACATCACGCTCTTGCAGGACGACGGTCATGTGATCCTACGTTATCCGAACGATGGAAATCCGGTCGATGAGAACTTCACCGGACGAAAGAATTTCGAGCGCTTCCAGAAGACGCATGAGACGTCGTTCATCGGCAAGTCTGGAAAAGACGGCGAGGAGCGGCTCTATAACTTTCGCAGGTTCGACAAGCTGAAGATGATCGTGATCATTGCGCCCGCGACCCGTTACGTCTTCGCGGACTGGACGAACCGGGCGTGGTTCATCGGCATTGTCACGGCATTGCTGATTGTCGCCCTGTTATTTTCCGCGCAACTTCTTTCCGTGGAGTTCCGGCACAGGCTGATCGTGGAGCAGCAATTGCGCGATATGACGCGTATCGATGGACTGACGGGCCTGAGTAACCGGCGCAGCCTCGACGATCGTCTCATGCTCGAATGGCATCGTTCAAAACGCTCGGGAAAACCATTGGCGCTTTTGTTCGTCGATATCGACCGGTTTAAAAGCTACAACGACACATACGGCCATCAGGCCGGTGACGACGCATTGACTGCCGTGGCACAGGCAATCGCGCGCAATAGCCAGCGGCCGGGCGACATTGCCGCGCGCTTCGGCGGCGAGGAGTTTGTCGTCGTGCTGCCGGAGACGGACAGCGTCTCCGCGGCCGTGGTGGCCGCCGCCATTCACGCGGCTGTCCGCGGTCTGGAGATCGAACATAACGGCAGCGAACACGGGGTCATCACGGTAAGCATCGGCGTAGCTTGCACCGATACCGAAGAGGTAGCCGACGCGCTCGCGCTGATCAAGGTGGCGGACCAGGCTGTGTATCGGGCAAAAGCCGCAGGCAGGAATCAAACGAGCGTGGCCGAGCCATTCGACGGAGCGGCTGTTACGATCTAAGCGGAGCTGCTTGACGCCTGGCGACCGCCGATGCGCCCTGGCGTCTTCGTTGAGAGCACTTCTAGTCGAAGACGCCAGGGCGGCAACATCCTTTCAACCGCGCGCTTTCATGCGGCGCCGGTCGCCGGACCTTTCTCGCGAATCAGCGTGACATGCTGCCGGGCCGCCTCGTTGCCATGGGCTAACGCGCGTACGGCAAGGGAAAACGCTAGCTGGGTATCGTGGGCGACTGCGCTTCGGTCATCGTCGAAAAGTTTGGCTGCGTGGCGCAAATGCTGCGCCGCTTGACCATGAAGTTCCGCCGCCGTTGCGTGATGCTGCGCTGCGGTCGTGCTCTCGGCTGTACCCGTTGGCGCCGGCAATACCGTCGACGCACCCGCGTTGTGTTTGACGACGCTGTTGGCTTCGTCTATGGCGTGAAGCGCGTAGCCGTGCGCCATGACCGCCTGATGGGCGGCATGGTCGTAATCCTTGCCGGCTCCGAAATGATGTGACGCCTCGCGATGAAATCGTGCGGCCTGCTCATGATGCGACGCTGCGGCTTCGAGATGTCCCTTTTTACTTTGTTTTGTATTCATGGTTGCTCCTCCTGTACTGCTTGTCCGACTTCGACGTTTGACCTATTGCGTGAGCCGTGCAACTGCCCTTCAACCGGCCGGAACCTATTCAATGAATTTACGCTTGTTCGGTTCGCGGAGGTCTTTTTTTTCGCCAGGCGGCGTACGTCAGCCGTTATCAGAAAGTTGTCAGGAAAGTGCATCCAGCAAGCCGTACCACGCCACGCCCGCACTGATATAAACGCGCTGCAGCGCATGAAAGGGAATGGGCTTGATCGATGTGGGCGGGAGGGGCAAACCCTGTGCCGCACCGCTCATGAACGCGGCCAGATGTTTGCCCAAGGTTGTCGCCATTGCAATGCCGCGTCCGTTGTAGCCCAGCGCGATGGTCAAGCCCTCGGCCGGCGTGTGCACATGCGGCAGGAAATCGCGTGTAATGGCAATGCGTCCCGCCCATCGATACTCGTATTCGATACCCTCGATTTGCGGATACATCAACCGCGCCGCGCGTTCAAGATGCGCCCAATCAGCAGCAGTACGCGGCTCGCGGAAGGGGCCTCGACCGCCCATCAGCAAGCGGCCTGCAGCGTCCTTGCGGAAGTACAGCAAGAGCCGCCGCGAGTCCGACGCAACCTCGCGTCCAGGCAGAACGGTCGCTGCAATATCGTCGGGTAAAGGCTGGGTTGCAACAATGAAACTGTTCGCCGCAATCACTGATTGGGCGAGGCCGGGCCAAAGCGCATCGGTATAACCGTTGGTCGCGAGCAGCACCTGTTTTGCATCGATGACAACACCGCTTGCACATCGCACACGCCAGCCGTCGGAACTTCGTTCGAGTGCAACAGCGCGCGTGGCCCCGTGAATAGCGACACCTGCCGCCTTCGCCGCACGTGCCAATCCTCGCGCGTAACTCAAGGGCTGCACGCTGCCGGCGCGTTTGTCGATCCAGCCGCCTATGAAGGTTTCAGTGCCGAGCCGCTTCGCAACTTGCGCGCGGTCGAGTAGTTCGACCGGCGCACCGCGCGCTTCCCACTGCCGCGCGCGGGCGTGCAGCGTGCCAAGCAGCTTGTCGGAATGCGTAGGTTGAATCCAGCCGTGGCGCGTGGCATCGCATTGGATCTGGTGGCGTTCGATCAGGTCGAAAACCGTATCAGCGGCCTTGCCCGCGATCTGCGCGAGGGCTTCGCCATCGCGTGAACCATATCGGCGGACGAGTTCATCTGGATCGTATTTGAGCCCGGGGATCACCTGACCGCCGTTGCGGCCGGAGGCGCCCCAGCCCGGTTCGCTGGCATCGATCACGCAGGTTTTCAAACCCTGCGCGGCGAGATGCAAGGCGCTCGACAGACCGGTATAACCCGCCCCGACAATCAGCACATCGGTCTTGATGGAGGTATCGAGCGGCGGGGTATCGACGGCCGGTTCCGCAGTCGCGGCCCAGAGAGAGGGCGGCAACGGTCGTGCAACTTCAACAAGGCTCATGGTGGATATTCAGGTCGAAGGCGCATCGGAGGAGGTGAGCACCCGGCGCAGGAAATCGCGCGTGCGAGGATGTTGAGGACGTTCGAGCAGATCGGCTGCGGCGCCTTCCTCGCAGATCGTGCCGTCGTAGAGAAAGCACACCCTGTCGGCCACTTCGCGTGCAAAACTCATTTCGTGCGTGACGACAATCATCGTCATGCCGTCGTAGGCAAGTTGGCGCATCACGCTCAGGACTTCGCCGACCAACTCGGGATCGAGAGCAGAGGTCGGCTCGTCAAACAGAATGGCCTTGGGCTCCATGGCGAGCGCGCGGGCGATCGCCACGCGTTGCTGCTGTCCACCCGACAGCTCCGACGGATAGGCATCCATACGATGCCCCAGCCCGACCTTGTCGAGCAGATGACACGCCTTGTGGCGGGCTTGCACCCGGTCTTCTTTTTTCACGAACACCGGGCCTTCGCAGACATTTTCCAGCGCGGTACGGTGAGGCCACAGGTTGAAGCGCTGGAACACCATGCCTACTTGCATGCGCAATTCGTGAATGTGTTTCGAGCGGGCATCGACTGCATGGCCGTCCACGGTGATCGTGCCGGCGTCATGCGTTTCCAGGCCGTTGATGCAACGCAGGAGCGTCGATTTACCCGACCCCGACGGGCCGATCAGACAGACCACCTGACCCGCTTCAACGTTGAGGCTGACGCCCTTCAGCACTTCCTGATCGTGGAAACGCTTATGGATTGATTCGACCTTGATCATCGTTTCCCCTTGAGGCCGAGGCGGCGTTCGAGGCGGCGCAAGCCATAGACGAGCGGCAAGCTGAGCCCGAGGTACAGCAACGCGACGAGCGTGAATACCGTCATGTTCTGGAACGTCGACGATGCGATCAATTGTCCGGCACGCGTCATCTCAGCGACCGTGATGGTGGAGGCGAGCGACGAGTCTTTCAGCATCATCACGAGCGTGTTGCCGTAGGACGGCAGTGAAATCTTGAACGCCTGCGGCAACACTACGCGCCGCATGATCAGCGCGCCGCGCATGCCGATGGATTGCGCGGCCTCTATCTGCCCGTGATCGATCGCCTGGATGCCCGCACGAAAATTTTCGGCCTGATAGACGGAATAAGCGATCCCAAGCCCGATAAACCCCGCCTGGAACGCTGACAAACGCACGCCGAGATCGGGCAGCACGAAGTAGATATAGAAGAGCTGGACGATGATCGGCAGGCCGCGGATCACGTTGATGAACGTCGACGCCGCGTGCGAGGCGAACTTGTTCGACGACACGCGCATCAGCGCCAGCAGGAGCCCGAGCAGCGTGCTCAGGATGAACGAGCAGAAGGTGATCTCGATCGTGACGACCGCGCCTTTCAGCAGGATCGGCAGGAACTCGATGGCGTTCTGGAAGAACATGGCTCTATCCTCTATGTGCTGAGGATGTCTTTATTCCACCTGCCATTTCTTGATGATCTGCATCAGGGTGCCGTCCGCCTTGATCTTCTTGATGCCCGCGTTCAACTGGTCAAGCGTGGCCGTGTCGCCTTTGCGGACAACGAAGCACACCTGTCCCACCACTTCCGGCTGATACTCCTTGACCAGCCGCAATTGCGGATTCGGGTTGTGCTGAAGCTGGTAGGCAATGATCGGATGGTCGCCGAAGCCGGCCTTGATGCGCCCGAGCGCGACGTCGCGCATGATGTCGGCGACCGAATCGTAGGTACGCACTTCCTTGAAAATGCCCTTCTTGTTCAGCGCGTCGACGAACGCCGTGCCCACTTGAGCGCCGACCACTTCGCCTTTGAGCGAATCCATTGTCGGGTATTTGCCGGTGTCGTCGGCGCGCACGATGAGGCCTTCGCCATACGAATAAACGGTGTCAGAGAAGTCGACGACCTGCTGGCGCGCAGGCGTCTTCAGCATCGCGGCCGAAATGATGTCGATCTTCTTGGTCGTCAGCGACGGAATTAGTGAGGAGAACGTGGTTTGTTCAATGCTGACGTCAAAGCCTGACGCCTTCCCGGTCGCGGTGATCGCATCGACCAGCAAGCCCTGGATCGAGTTGGACTTGACGTCGAGGAAGGTGAACGGCACGCCCGTGGCAGTGGCTCCGACCGCATAACTAGGGGTGGCGGCCATCGACCGCGCCGGCGCGCCCGCGAGCAGCAATCCCGTTACGAAGACACAGGCGAAGCGTTTGACGAACTGGTACATGAGGCTCTCCACTCATTAGGAAGGAACAATTGGACAGACCAATCGAAAAATCGTTTATTGACGTTTTGAGTATCTTATTCGAGACAATAAAATCGTCAATCGAAATATGCGTATCGATATTCGATATGATAGTGTTGCATAATGATCTCGAAGCGTGAGCCACACAATTGGGTGAATCCATGAAGCGAAGCAAACCGGGCGTTCAAACGGACGTGCCTGCAATCACCGACGATGCACCCGACGCACTGTTTAATCAGTCGGTGGAGAAGGGCATTGCGGTGCTGCGCGCATTCAGCGCACAGCGGCGGACGATGACGCTTCCCGAAGTGGCGGAGGCGACGTCGATCACGAAGAGTTCGGCGCAGCGGATGATCTACACGCTGGAAAAGCTGGGGTATGTGAAGAAGCATCCGCGCACGAAGCGCTACCAGCTGGCGGCGAAGGCGATGCAGATCGGCTTTAACTATCTGGCCGCGGATACGCTGATTGATGTTGCCAATCCGTTCCTGTCGGAGCTGACAAACGTGACGGGAGAGACGACCAATCTGACGGAGCCTGATGGCGTCGAGATGGTGTATGTCGCGCGCTTTGTATGCACGAAATTCCTGCCGATTCACATGCCGATCGGCAGCCGCATCCCCATGTATTGCACTGCGTCAGGAAGGGCTTATCTGGCGGCATTGCCGGAGGACGAGTCACGTGCGCTGCTGGAGCGGAGTGACCGTGCGACGCATACGCAATACACGGTGACAGATCTCGGCGAGATTGATTTGCGGCTGGCGCAAGCACGGCTTAGCGGGTACGCGCCGAACAAGGAAGAGTTGTTTATCGGCGATATGACGATTGCCGCGGCCGTAGTTGATGGGGAGCGGCGGCCGGTGGGATCGGTGCATGTTGTTGCGCCCACGAGCCGCTGGACGCTCGCCGAAGCGGAACTGCGCCTGGCGCCGGCAGTCATTGATTGCGCGCGCGGAATCAGCAATTCGATCCGCACGCTGGGATAAGAATTTCGTTCGCACTCCACCAACAGAACCTCTCGACCGGGCGCGAACGAAATCAAGCTTTCTTCAATAGCCCGGCGGCGGAGGCGGCGGCATTCCCGGAGGCGGTGGCGGGGGCGGAGGCTGCGTCGAATAAACGCCCTGTGGCGGCGGTGCGCTCATCATGCGCCCACGCATTGGCACCCGGTCACCATTCGCATACATGCACTGCAGGTACGCGTAGTCGTAGCGGCGCTGCACGTCATAGGCCGAACCTTGTGCGTTAGACGCGCCAAACATGCTGCCGGCCAGCAAACCGGCGCCGGCACCCACCGCTGCGCCCGAACCGCCGCCGAACGCCGCGCCTGCTGCCGCGCCCAGCGCCGTACCAACCACCGCACTGCCCACCGCGCTATTGGTCGTGGATTGATTGGCCTGGTCGCCACCCACCTGTCCATAGGCGAACTGACGACATGAACCATCGTCTGCGCGGAACTGGTCGAAAGTCTTGCCAGTACCGGGGAGGGCCATCACGCTCGGTCCCGATGGCACGACGGCGCAACCGCCCAGAATGCCTAGCGAAACCCCCATTGAAACGAGTAATACAAGTCTTGGATACTTCATGACGCTTTGACCTTCCGTTCAAGAATTACTGAGAGTTGCCTGGTTGCGGCGCGACGGGGCGCCAGCCGGCCGGGCATTCCTTCACATATGGGTAATACGCTTTCGATGCCTCGCAGTAGTACCAGGAACCTCCTTGCTGTCCTGAGACATCAGCCGACGGGCCCGGACCCTGCATGGGTTCTTGCACCTGTCCCTGTTCGACATAATTGACCGGCGGAGGCGCCGGTACTGTCACGATTGCTGGCGCGTAGGGGTAGTAATACGGAACCGGCGCGACCGGGTAGTAATAAGGCACGCCCACCCCAACACCCACGAAAACCCGTGCATTCGCCGGCCCGCAAATGCAGGCCGCGGTTACTGCCACCGCCGCCAGCGGTAGCCAAGAATTCAGGCGTTTCACGACATTTCTCCCAACCTGGTTTGACGACAAGCTCCCTGACCCTTGCTTCGTACTCTTTCTACCATAAGCAGTTATTGGACCGACTCGAATCAGTGCATTAAGGGAGCACAACTGAACGCTAATTCAGTTGAACACGAAGTACCATTACAGACGTTACGCGTCATTTTTCCGATCGTTACAAAACTGCGTTTTATGCGTCTATTCGAAAGATATCCGACAGCGTTAAGTAATATGTTTTGGGTGAAAACCAGTCGGAAAATCATTTGTTTTTTCGCGCGGCGGCGCGGGTTGCAGGCATTCGCTTAAGCGATCCAGCAGCACGGGTCTTACAACTGACAACGATTATCTCGCCCGATAATTCCCGATGCGTAGTGTTGTTTACATGAGACGCTGAATAGCCTTCAGGCACAAGCGAGCGATTGGATAGGGAGAACGTGCTGATGCAGCGACTAACGCTGCTGTGGAAGACGCAAGACCGCGACGCCTTCTGGCGCCGGTAAAAAAATCGCTAGCCGAGGAGAGCGCAAAACGCGATAAAGCTGCGGCGCGGCAGCGGTTAGCCCGGCGATCCGCAGGCCAATGCTCCGCAGACCGCCGTTATCAAAGCCATGCGTTCGCGCTTACTGCCGCGTGCCGGCCCTAATTGCTTCAGCGAACCGCTTGACGTAGACCGAGGATGCATCGCTGATTGCCCAATACACCATGCCGTCCTGGCGCCACTCGACCAGCGAATATCCATCGTTGGATTGCGTGGTCAGAGGCGTGGACGACGGTCCGCTTTTGCCATGATCTTCAGGGAAGACATACAAATCGATCGGATGCTTCAGGTACCGGTAGATCATCACGGCAACCGGGCGATGATCCACGTAATCGAGCCGGCCGCCGACCAGCGGAAAGCCTTGCGCCTGCGGATCGACCACCGGCGGCGCATAGTCGATGCGGCCGTTGAACCAGGGCTTGACCGTGTGCTGATCGGTGGACACCACATCTATCGGGCGCTCCGATATCAGCGCCCGCACATGGCTCGATACGATCTCCTGTTGCAGGTCACCGCCACGGGTTGGCTGCTGGGTCCAGAGCAGCGTCAAGAAGACCAGCGAGCACAAGCCGATCCCCGCGACTCCTCCGCCGACGAACGGCAGTCCTGACATATGCCAGGACCAGTTCCAGGGCGACGGACTTTTCTTCGCTGTTTCCGCTTTCAACCGGGCTTGTACCTGCGCACGCAGGGATTCCGGAGCCCGTTCGTAAAGCGAGCCGTCACGCAGCTTTTCAGCGAGCGTTACATTGGACGATAAGTTGGATCTAGTTTCCACGCTTGGACTCCTCGGGACCGGCGGGTGGTTTTTTGACCAGACGTATTGCCTGCTGTTCCGGGCCGCCTTGCGCCGCTCGTACCGCCGCGCACAACAGGCGGCGCGCACGCGAAAGCCGCGACATGACGGTCCCCATGGGTATTCCCGCCACCGCCGCCACGTCCTTGTAGCTCATGTCTTCCAGCTCACGCAACACAATCACCTCACGATATTCAACCGGCAACGTAGCCAGCGCGCGATGCACGAGTTCGGTCTCGTCCTGCCGCACGGCGAGTTTCTCCGGATCGTCGCCGCTTTCATCGGCCCAGCCGGGAAGCTGATCGTCGACATTGAGCGAGTCGTCGTAGGGCGTGGCATCGGCGCGGTTATGTTGCCTGCGCCACTCGGTGAACCACGTGTTGCGCACGATCGCCAGCAGCCAGGCGCGCGGATTGTCGCCCTCGTAGCCATCGAAGAAACGAAAGGCTCTCAGGAAGGCTTCCTGCACGACGTCGTCGGCCTCCGTAGGACTGCCGCTCAACCAGCGGGCAAGGTTATACGCCGCGTCCAGATGCGGCAGCATCACCGCGTCAAAGCGATTCGGCGAGGGCTTCGCCATCGGTACTCTCCCTGGCAACCGATGTTGCCGCGGAACGTAATGAACAGGCGTCACGCGCTCATGCGAATGACGGGTCGCCGGTCGGCGCAGACCACGGTATTGCGGTACCGAAGCACCACGATGCAAGAGGCCGGCTCTCAATTGACCTTACCGGCCGGCTTCCCGATTTATTCCCGATTATGGGAGTTTGGCGAAAAAATTTACCGGGAATAAAGCGATGAACGCCTGAGTTTGGTGGGCATGGAGCGATACACACCGACGTGCAACTCCGTTTTGTACACCCACCCATCAGGAGCCGTTCATGCCCGACCTCGACAAGAAAATCCTACCACCGGAACCCCTCACGGAACACGGCGCCAGACGGCGCACCGCCCTGACTTGCATGGCGTGGGCCGGTGCGGGCATGCTGTGGACCATGAACGGCGGCGTGCCGGGCTCGAAGCTGATCAGCGGCACTGCGGAGGCCGCCGAAGTCAATCGTCATGCGTTTAGCTTCGTGCAGATCAGCGACAGTCATATCGGCTTCAACAAGGATCCGAACGTCGACCCGGCGGGTACCTTGAAAGAAGCCGTCGACAAGATCCGCACAAGCTCCGAGAAGCCCAAGTTCATCATTCATACCGGCGACATCAGTCATCTGTCCAAGCCCGACGAGTTCGATACCGCCACGCAGATCATCCAGAGCGCTGGGCTGGACGTGCACTACGTTCCGGGTGAACACGATGTTCTCGTCGACGACGGCGGTTCATATTTCGAGCGCTTCGCCAAACCGGCGGACCCGAAGTGGTACAGCTTCGACCAGGGCGGGGTGCATTTCATCGGCTTGACGAATGTGCTGGATCTGCGTGGCGGCGGCCTGGGATTTCTCGGCGATGAACAACTGACGTGGCTGAAGAAAGACCTGCAGGGGCGTACGAGCAGCACGCCAATTGTGGTGTTCGCGCATATCCCGCTTTGGTCTTTGTATCCGCAGTGGGGCTGGGGCACCGATGACAGCGCTCAGGCGTTGAGCATGATGAAGCGGTTCGGCTCGGTGACGGTGCTCAACGGCCACGTGCATCAGGTCGCGCAAAAGGTTGAAGGCGAGATCAGCTTTTACTCCGCGTTGTCGACCGCGTTCCCGCAGCCGGCGCCGGGCACGGCGGCAGGCCCCGGTCCGATGAAAGTCCCCGCCGACACGTTACGCAAGATGCTGGGCGTGCGTTCGGTCAACTATATCCCGGGCAAGGCTGATCTGGCCGTTGTCGACACGCGGCTCAGTGCATGAGCGCCAACGTGAACAAGTGGAGAACGGTGATGACAATGCCTGCGTCGCGGCGTGTGGGAATGGTTAAGCGGGTCGCTAAAACGATCACCGCATTGTGGGTTGCAATCGCACTGACGGCTGCGCCCGCATTCGCCGATACAAAACCGGCCACCGTGGTAATCGACAACTTTTCATTTAGTCCTGCTCAGTTGTCGGTTGCAGCCGGGTCGACCGTGACGTGGGAGAACCATGACGATATGCCTCATACCATTGTCGATGATGCAACGCCACGCGAGTTCAAATCGGCGCCGCTCGATTCCGGGGACCACTTCTCACAGACGTTTACGAAGCCCGGCACATACAAGTATTTCTGTTCGATCCACCCGCACATGACGGGCACGATCGTCGTGAAATAAGGGGCTATTGTTGTAGACCGAGCCGGTACCACGTGACTTGCCGGTACGGCTCACCGGGCCGCACGATCACGCTGCCCGCGTCCGCCATGTTGACCTGATTCGGGAACGCGCCGGCCTGGAGACAGAGGCCGGCGTGCTTGCCGTAACGCTGTCCATGCCGTCCCACGATGCCATCGAGATGATTGCCGGTGTAGAACTGAACACCGGGTGCGTTGGTGCCCATCGTCAATTCGCGGCCGCTGCCGGGGTCGTAGAGCCGCACGACAGGTTTGAGCGTCTTGCCGCTTTCGCCCACGACATAACAATGATCGAAACCGCCTGCGCGCGCGAGCTGATCGTGCGGCCAGTCGAGGCGTGCGCCAAGCGGAGCGCTGGCGCGAAAATCGAACGCATGGCCCGCGACCTGCGCGCGGCCTTCAGGGATCAGCGCGTCGTCGACTTCGAAGAACGTGTCGGCATCGATGGAGATGACGTGGCCGCGGATATCCGCGGTTTCATCGCCCGACAAGTTGAAGCACGCGTGGTTCGTCAGGTTGAGCGGCGTAGGCGCATCCGATACCGCCTCATATGCGAGCGTTAGCGTGCCGTCGTCGTCGAGCGTATAGCGCAATGTAGTCGATACGTTGCCAGGGAAACCCGCGTCGCCCTCCGGGGACTCATGGGTGAGGACCAGTGCGCCGTCTACTTCCTGTGCGTCCCACAGTGCGCGATGAAAACCTGCCGCGCCGCCATGCAGCAAGTTGTGGCCTTCGTTGCGATCGAGGGAATACGCGACGTTATCGAGTGCGAAACGCGCGTTCTCGATACGGTTTGCCCAGCGTCCGATCACGCCGCCCAGATAAGCATGGCCCGCGAAATATTCGGCAGGCGTGTCGTGACCGAGCAGGACATCGGCCACGCGTCCCGCGCGATCGGCGGTATTCCACGAGACCAACGTGGCACCGAGATCGCTGATTGCGACGCGCATGCCGTGCACATTGCGCAGCGTGAACAGGCGCGCAACATCGCCGCCGGGCAGCGCTCCCCAGCGTTCAACACTGACGCGCGCGGAGCCGGGGCGGAGAGGGGTGGGCATATCGGCGAGGTACATGAAGAGCGGGATCAGCCGGGTTGTGCACAGGGCGCGACCGGCAGGCGTTCCTGATATTCGCGCGGCGTGCAGTCCAGCTCGCGACGGAACACGGCGTACATGTATTGCAGCGACGTGAAGCCGCAGCGGATGGCTACTTCGGCACTCGATAGATCGTGACGCGCGAGGAGTTGCTTCGCGATATCGAGTTTGTGGTTCAGGATCTCCTGGTGGACGGTGCAGCCGAGTTCGCGGCGGAAGTGATCTTCCAGCGACGAGCGCGACACGCCGACGTAATCGGCCACTTGTTCAGTCTTGATGCCTTGACACCCGTATTGCCGGATGTAGTGCCGCGCACGCATGACATAGGGGCTTGAGACCGGTTGATGCTTGGTTGATTCAAGCACGTTGATACCGACCGGCGGCACGAGGATGCGCCTGCCGTGAAAGCGTGCGCCGCCCAGCATCTGGTGCAGCAGATGCGCTGCGGTCCGGCCCATTTCCTCGGTTCCCTGGATCACGGAAGACAGTGGAATGCGGGTGAGCGAGCGCGTCAGCGGGTCGTTGTCTATGCCGATGATGGCCACTTGCTCAGGCACGGGAATACCCGATATGAGGCACGCCTGCAGCAGATGCCGCGCGCGGGCATCGGTCACGGCGATCACGCCCACGGGCTTCGGCAAGCTCTCGAGCCACGAGGTCAGTTGCGCGCTTGCCTGGCTCCAGACTGGTGCGCTGGTGGGCAGGCCGCGATGGATATCTGCCTCCAGCCCATCGGCTGCCAGCAGCGCCTTGAAGGCCAGTTCTCGCTCTTGCGCCCAGCGGTTTTCGGGCGCTTCGGGCAGGCTGTAAAGCGCGAAACGCTGCAAGCCGGCGCCGATCAGATGCGTGTAGGCAAGCGACATCAGCTTTGCATTGTCGGTGGCGATATACGGCAGTCTGGCGGGATAACACGCCGGGTCCGCATAAGACGAACCTACGGCGACCACAGGCAATTGCGAATCGCCGAGCGCTTCGGCGACGGCTGGATCGTCGAAATCCGCGATGATGCCATCGCCTTCAAAACGTTCGATGCCGTTGAGCCGGCAGCGAAAATCCTCCTCGAGGAAGAGGTCCCATGCAACGCGCGTGGACAGCAAATAATTGCCGATGCCGGTAATGACCTCGCGGTCATACACCTTGTTCGCGTTGAACAGCAGTGCGATCCGGTGCGAAGCCTGAGCGGTCTGTGGTCGTGTCATCGGGCTCCAGGGGACTGTACGTGCCGCTGCGTTGCGATATCCACAATCGTCTCCGTTGCGGCGCAATATGCGCCTGTTATTTTTCGGGTGTTTTTAGTGTTGCTGATTTTAGGCCCGTGCGCCGGCTGACCGCTAGCCTGATTTTCACTTAGCGGTGTTGTGATATTGGGGGCGTTTGGGTCGGTTTGTGGGGGGCAGGGGATTTGGGTCAGCGGTCGGGGTCAATGGCGGGTTGCACGGGTTCTGCGTTCGCGGTCTGGTTCATTGCCGGGTTGCTGCTTTCCAGGTCTTCCCGCATTTAGTGTTGGCTTATTTCTTTACCACTATTAGCCACTGCGCGTGGCGGCGCGTCATTTCTTTGTCCAAAGCGACAAAGAAACGAAGCAAAGAAAGCGCTTTTAAAACACGCTACCCTAAGTGTCCACAGCGTGCAGTTTTCATTCATAGGTGCCCCAAAAGCACGGTGCTCGCCAGAGCCACGGATGTGTGAACCCCTCTTTCTCCGAACACGGATACCCCACGCTTCGCCACCAGTGACTGAACCTGCCAAGGAGCACCCCGCGCTATCCGCCTAGAACCATCCTCCGAATTTGTACGCATCCCGAACGACGACGCTAACCCACCTTGAAACAAGGCCTCCAAAATGCGTGGGGCCATACCTAACGAAAACGTCTATGCACCGGCCAACCGAGTCACCGCAATTTGAAGCAGTAAATGCACGTCAGGCTGTGATCCGCGAAGCTGGCCACGCGCCTCTGCTGCGCAGGCCACTCAACCATGCTCCTAAGAAACAAAGCCTCAAAAGCGCGTGAGGCCGTGCCGGTTTGTGGAACACTGGTGCTCGCCCGAGAGCGTACGGGGCGAAGCGTTTTACTGTCAGGATTCGCGAGAAGGAGGGTTTCACACATCCGTGGCTCTGGCGAGCACCGTGCTTTTGGGGCACCCATGAATCAAAACTGCACGCTGTGGACACTTAGGGTAGAGCGGTGAAAGCGTTTTCTTTGCTTCGTTTCTTTGTCGCTTTGGACAAAGAAATGACGCGCCGCCACGCGCAGTGGCTAATAGTGATAAAGAGAAAATCCGACTCTCGCAGACCACTAACTGTGAAAGCAGCAACCCGGCAATGACCCAGACCGCTAACCCAGAACCCGTGCCAACCCCAGAACCCGCGCACCCCGGCATAAACCCCAACCGCTAACCCAGCAACCTACCACTCCAACACTCCCCGACCGCCCCCCATCAAGAAACACCATGAACGCTGGCGGATTTCGCAATTGCCCACCCATCGACGATGCTGGCAGCATGGTGTCACATCAAAAAAGAAGGAGACGCCATGTCATATTTCGAACATCTGCCGGCCGTGCGGTACGAAGGCCCCGAGTCCAACAATCCTTTTGCCTTCCGTCATTACGACCGCGACAAGCTGGTACTCGGCAAGCGCATGGAGGATCACTTGCGGCTGGCGGTCTGCTACTGGCACACATTCGTATGGCCCGGCGTAGACATGTTTGGGCAGGGAACCTTTCACCGCCCGTGGCAGCAACCCGGCGACCCCATAGAACGAGCCCATGTAAAAGCCGACTCGGCGTTCGAGTTTTTCTCGAAACTGGGCGCGCCGTACTACACCTTCCATGACACAGATGTGTCACCCGAAGGTGACAGCATCAAGCACTACGTGAATAACTTCAAAGGCGTGACGGACTATCTGGCGGCCAAGCAGGAAGAGACAGGCATCAAGCTGTTATGGGGTACGGCGAACCTGTTCTCGCATCCGCGTTACGCAGCCGGCGCAGCCACCAATCCGAACCCAGAAGTGTTTGCGTTCGCGGCCACCCAGGTATTCCAGGCGCTTGAGGCCACCCACAGGCTCGGCGGCGAAAACTATGTGTTATGGGGCGGCCGGGAAGGATACGACACGTTGCTGAACACGGATCTCAAACGCGAACGCGATCAGCTTGGCCGCTTCCTCAACATGGTGGTGGAGCATAAGCACAAGACGGGTTTCAAAGGCGCCTTGCTGATCGAGCCGAAACCGCAAGAGCCGACCAAGCACCAATACGATTACGACGTCGCCACGGTCCACGGTTTCCTCGCGCAGTTCGGCTTGCAAAATGAAATCCGCGTGAACATCGAAGCGAATCACGCAACGCTTGCAGGACATTCGTTCCATCACGAGATCGCGACGGCTTACTCACTCGGCATCTTTGGCAGTGTCGACGCAAATCGAGGCGATCCGCAAAACGGCTGGGACACAGACCAGTTTCCGAACAGCGTCGAAGAGCTGACCCTGGCGCTCTATGAAATCCTGCGACACGGCGGCTTTAGCAGCGGCGGCATGAATTTCGATGCCAAGGTACGGCGCCAAAGCGTAGCGCCGGAGGATTTGTTCTTCGGGCACATCGGCGCCATCGATGTCATCGCCATCGCGCTTGAACGGGCAGCCACGCTGGTCGAAAACGACAAGCTCGCCGAGTTCAAGACCCAGCGTTATGCGGGTTGGGACACGGAATTTGGCCGCAAGATACTGTCGGGCGGTTACTCTCTCGAATCGCTGGCGATGGATGCGCTGGCACGCCGTGTTAACCCTCAGCATGTAAGCGGGCAACAAGAGCAACTCGAAAATATCGTCAACCGGGCTATATACAAGTAACCCGAACAAATAGTTAGTAAAACCAACGACCGCGAACATTCGATTCGTGGCGCAAGCAGCAGGCGCACGCAGTAGGTTCCGCCGACGTCCCTTCTCTCGCACATGCGTTGCCCTGACCGGCCGCGCAGGGAGACGTATCGGCCCGTCAACCATAAAAAAGGAGTGAGACATGAAGTCTGTGAAGCGGTCTGTGAAACGCCGTGCCGTACTCGGGACGCTGGTCTGTGGAGCGATGTTCGCCACGCTGACCGTGCTTCCTACCCTGGCTCATGCGAGCAAGGACAAGCCTGAAATCGGCTTCTGTATTGACGATTTGCGAGTCGAGCGCTGGTCGCGTGACCGGGATTATTTCGTGGCCGCCGCCACGAAGCTGGGCGCCAAGGTATCCGTCCAATCCGCCGATGCCAGCGAGGAACGGCAGATATCGCAGATTGAAAACCTGATCTCGCGCGGCGTCGATGTCATCGTGATCGTGCCGTTCAATTCGAAAACCCTCGGCAATGTAGTGGCCGAAGCGAAGAAGGCGGGCATCAAGGTGGTGTCGTATGACCGCCTGATCCTCGACGCGGATGTGGACGCCTATATCTCCTTCGACAACGAGAAGGTCGGCGAAATGCAGGCGCAAGGCGTATTCAATGCGCAGCCCAAGGGTAACTACTTCATGCTCGGCGGCGCACCCACCGACAACAACGCAAAGATGCTGCGTGAAGGGCAGTTGAAGATATTGAAGCCGGCCATTGATCGCGGCGACATCAAGATTGTCGGCCAGCAATGGGTGCCGGAATGGAGCGCCGCGACCGCGCTGCGCATCACGGAAGATGCCCTGACCGCGAACAACAACAAGATCGACGCCATTGTGGCGTCCAATGACGGCACCGCAGGCGGCGCCATTCAAGCGCTGGCCGCGCAGCACCTCTCGGGCAAGGTGCCTATCTCCGGACAGGATGCTGACCTGGCGGCAGTCAAGCGCCTGGTGGACGGCACGCAGACCATGACTGTCTATAAACCGCTGAAACTGATTGCGGGCGAAGCGGCCAAACTGGCGGTGGATCTGGCGAAAGGACAGCAACCGGCCTTTAACGCGAAATACGACAACGGCATGAAGCAGGTCAACACCGTGTTGCTGCAGCCGACGCTCCTGACCAAGAGCAATGTCGATACCGTGGTGAAGGACGGCTTCTATACGCAAGCCCAGTTGGCAGGGAACTAAGTACTCTGCCGGGTTATGCCGGGCGTGAGGGCTCCTTAACGTTCAACGTTTAACGTTTAACGCTTACGTTGGGGCCTTCACGCTGATTCACTGTCCAGGATAAAAACCGCATGGCAAACGCGCTGCTGGAAATGCACGGCATCGTCAAGACGTTTGGCGGTGTGAAGGCGCTTGATGGTATTGACCTCGTGGTCTCGCCCGGGGAATGCGTCGGTTTGTGCGGCGAAAACGGCGCAGGTAAATCGACGCTGATGAAAGTGCTGTCCGGCGTCTATCCGCACGGTACGTGGGAAGGAGAAATTCTCTGGGAAGGTAAGCCTTTGCAGGCATCGACTATCCGCGAAACAGAGGATGCCGGCATTGTCATCATCCACCAGGAATTGATGCTCGTGCCGCAGTTGTCCGTCGCGGAAAACATCTTCCTCGGCAATGAGATCACGCTGAGCGGCGGCCGGATGAACTACGCCGCCATGTATCAGCGTGCCGACGAATTGCTGCGCGAACTGAACATCAGCGGCATCAACGTGGCTCAGCCGGTGATGAACTATGGCGGCGGCCATCAGCAACTGATTGAGATCGCCAAGGCGTTGAACAAGCGCGCGAAGTTGCTGATCCTCGATGAACCATCGTCGTCGTTGACAGCGAGCGAAATCCGCATTTTGCTGGACATCGTGCGTGATCTCAAGAAGCGGGGCGTGGCTTGCGTGTACATCTCTCACAAGCTCGACGAGGTGGAAGCGGTCTGCGACACCATCACGGTAATCCGCGACGGCAGGCATGTCAGCACGCAGCCCATGAAGGATCTGAGCACCGACAAGATCATCGCGATGATGGTCGGCCGCGAGATCAAGAACCTGTTCCCGCGCGAGCCGCACGACATTGGCGAAGTGATCTTCGAAGCGCGTCATGTGACTTGCTTCGATGTGACCAACCCGCGGCGCAAGCGCGTTGACGACGTCTCGTTTTCGCTGCGCAAGGGCGAGATTCTCGGCGTTGCCGGACTGGTCGGCGCAGGGCGCACCGAGCTGATGCAGGCGATCTTCGGCGCGTACCCGGGCGTCAGCGAGGCTGAGGTTTATCTGAACGGCAAGCGCCTCAAGATCAAGACCCCCGCCAATGCAATTGATGCCGGTATCGGCATGGTGCCTGAAGACCGCAAGCGTCACGGCATCGTGCCGCAACTGGGTGTGGGGCATAACATCACGCTGGCCGTGCTAAACCGTTTTGCAAAGGGCGGCCGCATAGATTCCGCTGCCGAACTCGACACGATCCATACAGAAATGAAGCGGCTTTCCGTGCGTGCCGCGACGCCAATGCTCTCTATTGCCAGCCTTTCCGGCGGCAATCAGCAGAAGGCCGTGCTGACCAAGATGCTGCTGACCGACCCAGAAATTCTTATCCTCGATGAACCCACGCGAGGCGTCGACGTAGGCGCCAAGTTCGAGATCTACAAGCTCATGTTCGCGCTGGCCCGGCGCGGCGTGTCGATCATCGTGGTGTCGTCGGAACTGAACGAAGTGCTTGGCGTGAGCGACCGCGTGCTCGTCATAGGCGAAGGCCAGCTGCGCGGCGACTTCATCAATGAAGGGCTCACGCAGGAACACATCCTGGCGGCAGCCATCCGCGCGACCCCACAGACAAACTCTTTTCAAGCGAGCGTCGCATGACTCCTGACGTCACCTCGTCGCCTAAACGCAGCGCCACCGGCAGCTCCAACTCCACATCCGGGCAGCGCTTCAAGCAGCTTTTCACGCGATACAAGTTGCTCGCATTGCTACTGGCTGTCACGGTCATCTGGATCTTCTTTTCCTTCCTCACGGATGGCGCGTTTGTCACGCCACGCAACCTGTCGAACCTGCTGCGGCAGATGTCGATCACCGGCATGCTCGCGTGCGGCATGGTGTTCGTGATCATCTCGGGCGAGATCGATCTATCGGTTGGATCGCTGCTCGGACTGCTCGGCGGCGTGGCCGCCATTCTCGATGTCTCGCATCACTGGCCGATCCAGTTCACGGTGCCGGCGGTCATGCTGCTCGGCATCGCCATCGGCATGTTCAATGGCTGGTGGTCGACGTATCTGCGGGTGCCATCGTTCATCGTCGGGCTTGGCGGCATGCTGGCTTATCGGGGTGTGCTGCTCGGCGTGACTGGCGGTTCGACGATCGCGCCGGTGTCCAGCAATCTGGTGTTCATCGGCCAGGGATATTTGCCGCGCATGGCGGGCAATGCGCTGGCTGTCGTGCTGTTTGCGTTGCTCGTTTCGCTCACTGTGCGCCAGCGTCAGAACCGTCTGCGTTACAAGCTGCCGGTCGTGCCGCTGTGGCAGGACGGCGTGAAGATCGTAGCGGCGGGGCTCGTGCTGGTCGCGTTCGTGACTACGCTTAACCGGTACGGCGGTATTCCCGTACCGGTGTTGCTGCTGCTCGCGTTGCTCGGTATTTTCACCTATATCGCTACGCAGACCGTGTTCGGCCGACGCATTTATGCAGTCGGTTCAAACCTCGAAGCAACGCGTTTATCCGGCGTGAATACGAACCGAGTGAAGCTGATGATCTTCGCGTTGATGGGCCTGATGTGCGCGCTTGCCGGACTCGTCAACACGGCACGGCTGGCGGCCGGGTCGCCATCGGCGGGAACGATGGGCGAGCTCGACGCTATCGCCGCGTGCTTTATCGGCGGGACGTCCATGCGCGGCGGGTCAGGGACCGTCTATGGCGCGTTGATCGGGGCGCTGGTCATGGCGAGCCTGGACAATGGCATGTCCATGCTCGATGTGGATTCGTATTGGCAGATGATCGTGAAGGGCGGCATCCTCGTGCTCGCGGTATGGATCGATGTCGTGTCGGGCTCCAATCAGCGTTAGGGTCAACGTTAAGATTAAAGATAAGGTCAGCGTCTGAGGGTTTCCGCGGACGGTGCTTCTTGCGCTCAAGTGTCACAAAACTTGGCGCATAATTCGAGCACCGAACGCGCCAGACCGGGAGACGACATGCTGACCAAGAGCGAAGAACGCGTTGCGCACCTTCTCACCGACGTAGTCGACTTTGCACGGGGACGGCTTCCAGAGCCCGCGTTCAATGTCGTTGAGCCCCTCCTGAGCCACTACTACGAGCTTGCAGACCCAGAAGACGTCCAGAGCCGCGATATAGCCGATCTCTACGGTGCGGCCATGGCGCATTGGCAGACGGCGCAGAAATTCACGACGGGCCGCGAGGTCCTGCGGGTCTACAACCCCAACCTCGAACAACACGGCTGGCATTCCGATCACACGGTAGTCGAGATCGTCAACGACGACATGCCGTTCCTCGTCGACTCGGTCACCATGGCGGTCAACCGTCTCGGTCTCGCGATGCATTCAGCCATTCATCCGGTGTTCCGGGTCTCTCGCGACGCAAGCGGGGCGATCACGCGCATTGCGCTGGGACACGTCGACAACGGCGATCCGCAATCGCGCCTTGAATCGTTTATCCATTTTGAAGTGGACCGTTGCGGCGAAGCAGCAAAACTCGACGGGTTGCGCAGCGACATCGCGCGCGTACTGGGCGACGTACGTGCATCGGTTGAGGACTGGCCGAAGATCGTCGAGGTCGCGCGTGCAACCATAGGTGAGATGAAAGCGCGCGAGACGAGCGCGGACGGCGTGGAAGCGCGCGCGTTCCTGGAGTGGATGGTGGCGGATCATTTCACCTTCCTCGGTCACCGCGACTATGAACTCATCACGCAAGACAACGGCTTCGCGTTGCGCGGTGTGCCGGGCTCCGGCGCGGGACTGTTGCGTGAAAGCCTGCGCCCGTCTTCAGCTGATAACACCACGCCTCTGCCTCCAGCCGCCGCGGCCATCATCAACGGCACCGCGCCGATCTTTCTCACCAAGGCCAACTCACGCGCGACCGTACATAGGCCGGGTTATCTGGACTACGTTGGCGTGAAGCGCATTGGCGCGGACGGCAAGGTGATCGGCGAGCGGCGGTTCATTGGCTTGTACACGTCCACTGCGTACCTGGTTCCTACGTCCGAGATCCCGATCGTCCGGCGCAAATGCGCGAACATCTTCAGGCGTGCAGGGTTTCTTGCGAAGGGGCATCTGCATAAGTCGCTAGTGACCGTGCTCGAACAATATCCGCGCGAAGAACTCTTCGAAGCGGATGAAGACGACCTGTTCGATATCGCGCTCGGCGTGCTGCGTTTGCAGGAGCATCAGCGCACACGGTTATTCGTGCGGCGCGACCGGTTCGACCGCTTTGTTTCATGCCTTGTGTTCGTGCCGCGCGACAAGTTCAATACGGACTTGCGCAAGCGTATCGCGAAGGTGCTCATGGAGGCGTTCAACGGCAAGAGCATCGAGTTCACCCCGCTGTTGTCAGAGTCTCCACTCGCGCGCATCTACATTACGGTGCGCTCCGATAAAGGCACGATCCCCGAAGCCGATACGCGCGAACTCGAGCAGCGGATCGTGCAGGTCGCGCGCCGCTGGCAGGACGATCTGGCGGATGCGTTGATCGACAGCTTCGGCGAGGAGCAGGGCAACCGGCTTCTGAATCGATATGCGGATTCGTTTCCGGCGGGTTATCGCGAGGATTATCCGGCTCGCACAGCAGTACGCGACATCGAACTGATCGAGCAGACGCAAGTGAGGGAAGGCGGTCTGGCGATGAGCCTTTACAGGCCGATTGAAGCGGGACGCCGGGCGTTTCGATTCAAGGTGTACCGCGTGGGCGACCCGATTGCGTTGTCTCATAGCCTGCCTATGCTGGAGCATCTCGGCGTGCGTGTAGATGAAGAACGGCCGTACCGGATCGAACCGCTAGGCGCGCCGCACGCGTGGATACACGACTTCGGCCTGGAGCTTGCCGACGACGTGGAATTCGATATCGATCGCGTCAAGGAGCTGTTCGAGAACGCGTTCGCCAGCGTCTGGACGGGTGAAGTCGAGAACGACGGATTCAACAGACTGGTCCTGCGCGCGCAACTCGGCGCCCGTGACGTGACTATCCTGCGGGCTTACGCGAAGTATCTGCGGCAAGTGGGGTCTACCTTCAGCGACGCCTATATAGAACGCGCGCTCACCGGCAACCCGGCGATTGCGCGCAAGTTGCTTGAACTGTTTTTGGTGCGCTTCAATCCAGCGCTTCCCGGGGTGGTCGGTGATAACCCTCAAAGCCGTGAGCTTCGCGACACGCGCACGGAACACGTGCTGGCCGAAATAGAAACCGCGCTCGACAACGTACCGAATCTCGACGAAGACCGCATCCTGCGGCAGTTCCTTGGCGTGATCAACGCGACCGTCCGAACCAACCACTTTCGTAAGGATGCCGAAGGTAAGCCCAAGCATTATTTGTCGTTCAAGCTCGATCCGTCGATGGTGCCGGGTCTGCCCGAACCCAAGCCGATGTTCGAGATCTGGGTCTATGCGCCGCGCGTTGAAGGCGTGCACTTGCGAGGCGGCAAGGTGGCGCGAGGCGGCTTGCGATGGTCGGATCGGCGAGAAGATTTTCGCACTGAAGTGCTCGGCCTCATGAAAGCGCAGATGGTGAAAAACACCGTGATCGTGCCGGTAGGATCGAAGGGCGGCTTTGTGGTGAAGAACCCGCCGCCGGTCACGGATCGCGAGGCATTCGCGCGCGAAGGCGTGGCGTGCTACCAGATGTTCCTGCGTGGTCTGCTCGACGTGACGGACAACCGCGTGGCCGGCGTAATCGTGCCGCCACCGGATACCGTGCGTCATGATCCCGATGACCCCTACCTTGTTGTCGCCGCCGACAAGGGCACAGCCACCTTCTCCGATTATGCGAACGCCATCGCGCACGAATACGGCTTCTGGCTCGACGACGCATTCGCGTCGGGCGGGTCGGTAGGCTACGACCACAAGAGAATGGCGATCACCGCGCGCGGCGCGTGGGAATCGGTCAAGCGCCATTCGCGCGAGATGGGCGTGGATACGCAGACGACCGATTTTTCGGTGGTTGGCATTGGCGATATGTCAGGCGATGTGTTCGGCAACGGCATGCTGCTCTCGCGCCATATCCGCCTGATCGCGGCATTTGATCATCGTCATATCTTCCTCGATCCGAACCCCGATACCGCAGCCAGTTTCAACGAACGCGAGCGGCTGTTCGCGCTGCCGCGATCGAGCTGGGCGGACTACGATGCCTCGCTGGTTTCGGCCGGAGGCGGAATATTCCCGCGCACCGCAAAGACCATTGCACTGTCGCCGCAAGTCCAGGCCGCGCTCGACGTAACCGCGACCACGCTTGCGCCAAACGAGTTGATCCGCGCGATCCTGTTGGCCGATGTACATCTGCTCTACAACGGCGGCGTGGGCACGTACGTCAAGTCGACGCGCGAGACGCCTGCACAAGTTGGTGATCGTACGAACGACGCCGTGCGCGTCAACGGTTCCGAACTGCGTTGCAAGGTGCTTGCCGAAGGGGGCAACCTTGGCGTGACGCAGCTTGGCCGTATCGAATACGCACAGCATGGCGGGCGTATCAACACGGACGCCATCGACAACTCCGCCGGCGTCGATTGCTCGGACCACGAAGTCAACATCAAGATCCTGCTGGGCCTGGTCGTAGCCGACGGCGAAATGACTGAAAAGCAGCGTAACGCGCTGCTGGCCGAGATGACCGATGAAGTCGGCTTGCTCGTCCTGAACGATAACTACGCGCAGACGCAGGCGTTATCGATTGCGAACCGCTACGTGGCCGAGATGCTCGACGGCGAGGCGCGGCTGATGCGCTGGCTCGAACGCGCAGGGCGGTTGAAGCGCAAGATCGAGTTCCTGCCGTCGGATGAAGACATCACCGAACGTCAGGCGGCAAAGCTTGGGCTCACGTCGCCCGAGCGCGCCGTGCTGCTGGCTTACAGCAAGATGTGGCTGTATGACGAACTGCTCGCCTCCGATGTTCCCGAGGACGTGCTCGTCGCAGGCATGCTGCCTGACTATTTTCCGCTGCCCCTGCAGGCGCGTTACAGCGAGCCGATGCAACGCCATCCGCTCCGGCGCGAGATCCTGGCCACGCACCTGACGAATGCGCTGATCAACCGGGTTGGCTGCACCTTCGTGCATCGGCTGATGGAAGAAACCGATGCGTGTCCGAGCGAGATCGTGCGCGCCTGCATCATGGGGCGCGATGTATTCGGCCTGAACGAGGTATGGCGCAATATCGACGCGCTCGACAATCGCGTGGCAGACGAAGTGCAGGCGAAAATGTTCGTCGATGTCGTGCGTTTGCTGGAGGGCGCGACGCTCTGGTTCCTGCGTCATCTGAAGGTCTCGACGCAGGACACGTGTCTCGCGACTGAACGTGTCGCGCGTTGTCGCGAAGCGGCTCAGAGGCTTGCGCCGCAGTTGCCGCATTTACTGCCTGCCGATGAACTCGATGGATGGACGGAGCGGCGTCGCGTGCTGGAGGAGGCGGGAGTTGAAAGTCCGCTGGCGGCGCTGGTGGCGAGCGGCGGGTTATCGACTGCGGTGCTGGACAGCGCTGAAGTGGCGGCCAGTTGTGACCGTAGCCTGGAGACCGTCGCGAGCGTTTATTTCGCCATCGGCACGTTGCTGAATTACAGCTGGATCGCCGAGCGGGCGATGGCGTTGCCGGCATCCACGCATTGGGATTTGCTGGCTCGCGCGGCTGCGTTGGAAGAGCTGGCTCGGCTGAAGCGTGCGTTGACGGTCAGTGCGCTCGAACAAACACGCGATATCGATACGCCGGAAGTGATCGTGGAAAACTGGCGGGCTAAAAGAGAAGCGGCGGTCGAACGCTATGCGCGTTTGCTGGCGGAATTGCGTGCAACAAGCGGCGCGAGTCTTTCGATGCTGCTGGTGGTGGTGCGTGAGATAGCGACGCTGGAACGTGCGTAGCTGCACCGGGCTGGAATCTCGCAGACATGACTCCAGCCCGGCAAAATCAAACCGTCCAGTCCAGAATCACCTTGCCGCTCTGGCCTGAGAGCATGGTCGCAAACGCCTCTTCATAGTCGTCCACCGCGAAGCTGTGCGTGAGGATAGGAGAGAGATCGAGTCCGCTCTGCAGCATGGCGACCATCTTGTACCAGGTCTCGAACATTTCCCGGCCATAGATGCCCTTGATCTCCAGCCCCTTGAATATCACCTGGGTCCAGTCGATCGCCATGTTCGCGGGCGGGATGCCCAGCAATGCGACCTTGCCGCCGTGATTCATCGCTTCGAGCAAGCCCGTGAACGCGCTCGGCACGCCGGACATTTCCAGCCCAACGTCAAATCCTTCGGTCATGTGCAGTTCGGCCATGACGTCGCGCAGTGACGTCTCGGACACATTCACCGCCTGGGTCGCCCCCATTTTGCGTGCGAGTTCCAGCCGGTAATCGTTCACATCGGTGATCACCACATTGCGCGCACCCACATGCTTGGCAATGGCCACTGCCATGATGCCGATGGGCCCTGCGCCCGTGATCAACACGTCCTCGCCGACGAGATTGAACGACAGCGCTGTATGCGTCGCGTTGCCGAACGGATCGAAGATAGCGGCGAGGTCGTCGGAGATTTCCGGTGGAATCTTGAACGCGTTGAACGCCGGAATGACGAGAAATTCAGCGAACGCGCCGGGACGATTCACACCCACGCCCACCGTATTGCGGCACAGATGCCGACGTCCCGCTCGACAGTTCCTGCAAAATCCGCAGGTGATGTGACCTTCACCCGACACGCGGTCGCCGATGGCGAAGCCGCGCACTTCCTGCCCCATCTCCACGATCTCGCCAACGTATTCGTGACCCACATGCATGGGCACGGGAATGGTCTTCTGCGCCCACTCGTCCCACTTCCAGATATGGATGTCGGTGCCGCAGATCGCCGTGCGCGTGATGCGGATCATCACATCGTTATGCCCGACTTCAGGCTTCTTGACGCGCGTCAGCGTCAGCCCCGGGCCACGTTCCAGTTTTGCGAGTGCTTTCATGATTGTCCGATATGTCCCGATGTTTCAGATGATGCCCAGTGAACGGCCGACGCGCGCAAACGCATCGACCGCGCGATCGATCTGCGCCGGTGTATGCGCGGCGCTCATCTGCGTGCGGATACGGGCGCGTCCTTTCGGCACCACGGGGAACGAAAACCCGATGACGTAGACGCCTTCATGCAGCAGCGCGTCCGCCATGCGCGACGCGACCTGGGCGTCGCCGAGCATCACGGGGATGATCGGATGTTGGCCGGGCACAAGCGTGAAACCGAGCTTGCTCATGGCATCGCGGAAATGCGCGCCGTTCGCGGCCACGCTCGCGCGCAACCGGGCGCCTTCGTCGCTCGCCAGCAGTTCGAGCACCTTGAGCGTGGCGGCGGCAATGCTGGGTGTCAGCGTGTTCGAGAACAGATACGGGCGCGAGCGTTGCCGCAACAGTTCGACAATCTCGCGGCGCGCAGCCACATACCCGCCGGACGCACCGCCCAGCGCTTTGCCCAATGTGCCGGTGATGATGTCGATGCGGGACAGCACGCCGCAATGCTCTGGCGTGCCGCGTCCATGCTCGCCGATAAAGCCCACCGCGTGCGAGTCGTCGACCATGACCAGCGCGCCGTATCGATCGGCGAGGTCGCAGATGCCGGCAAGATTCGCGATGATGCCGTCCATCGAAAACACGCCGTCGGTGGCGATCAGCTTGAAGCGCGCACCGGCAGCATCGGCTTCGCGAAGCTTCGTTTCAAGATCGGACAGATCGTTGTTCTTGTAGCGATAGCGCTTGGCCTTCGACAAACGCACGCCGTCGATAATGCTCGCATGATTGAGTTCGTCGCTGATGATGGCGTCGGATTCATCGAGCAAGGTTTCGAACAGGCCGCCGTTGGCATCGAAGCAACTCGAGTACAGGATGCAATCGTCGGTCTGCAGGAAGCTGGCGAGTGCTTGCTCCAGTTCCTTGTGAACAGTTTGCGTGCCGCAGATAAACCGCACTGACGCCATGCCGAAACCGTCTCGGTCGAGGCCTTGTTTGGCGGCTTCGATCAGGCGGGCGTCGTTCGCAAGACCGAGGTAATTGTTCGCGCAGAAGTTCAGCATGTCGCTGCCGTCCGCCAGGCGGATATCGGCCGACTGCGGACTTGAGATCACGCGCTCGGACTTGTAAAAACCGTCGGCGCGAATTTGATCGAGCGTGCTGCGCACATGCGCAAGATAAGAATCATGCATGGATCATGCTCCTAAGTAATACGACTACCGCATACGACTACCGCATACGACGACCGCACGGCAACGCCGTTTCGATGCTGAGGCTGCCAGTATGAAGGAAAATGCCATTCGCGCGAATAGTCACCGTAGTGCCGTTCACATGACTTGACGCCTGTGGCGAGAGACGCGCCGCGGTGCCAACGAGCCATTCGGGTTTGCCCCGGCGTTGCGAATCAATCTGGCGCGACTGCGCGCACAAGGGAACGCCAGGCATCATGCCGATGCCTGGCGTCTGCTTGGAGAATCGGCCCCACGTTGTAGGACCGGTAACGAAATGCTCTTACTTCACGACCACTTTCACGTCGAAGTATTTCGAACCAAGTTTGTCGATAGTGCCGTCGGACTTGAGATCCGTCAGCGCCTGATCGAGGGCGTCTTTTAGCGCGTGGTTGTTCTTCGCCACGCCGAAACCCACACCCGCGCCGAGCAGCTTTTCATCGACCACGGCCGGTCCGGCGAACGCGAAGCCCGCACCCTGCGGCGTCTTCAGAAAGCCCTTCGATGCCGCTTCCGCATCCTGGAACGCAGCATCCAGACGACCGGCTGCGAGATCCGCATAGACCTGGTCTTGCGCCTGATACGACACTACATCGATACCGGCCGTCGCCCACTTGGCCTTCGCGTAGGTTTCCTGGATCGACCCTTGCAGAACGCCGACGTGCGCGCCCTTCAGTCCATCGACCGTGGGCAGGATCCTGGTGCCTTTCTTCGCGATCAACTGGTTCGGAATGGCGTAGATCGGATTGGTGAAATTGATGGCGGCCTTGCGCTGGTCGGTGATAGTCATGTCCGAGTTGATCGCGTCGAACTTGCGTGCTTGCAAGGCCGGGATCAGGCCGTCGAATGAGTTCTCGACCCAGACACATTTGACCTTGAGCTTCGCGCAGACGGCGTTGCCGACATCGATATCAAAACCAATCAGCTCGCCGCTTGGCGACTTCGATTCGAACGGTGCATACGACGCCTCGACGCCAAAGCGGATTTCCTTGATATCCGCTGCATGCGCGCTTGACGCGGCGAATGAGGCGGCGAATGCCGTGCTGGCGGCAAGTGCGAAAGCAGCGACTTTATGATTCATCTGATAAACCTTCTTCAATGCATACCTCTCAGGAGTGGGGCGATGATTTTACGCGTTTGCATGATTGGTGCCGGCGAACGGGAGATGGGTGCGATGCGCGAGCTGGCGAAAAGAGCTTCAAACAGGCTCACGTAATGAACCGAGCAATGCGCCGCCGCGTGGTTCGTCGGGGGCTTGTCCGCTATGTTTTTCGATCCAGTTGCGGCGTTCTTCGCGGGGTGTCACACCGAAGCGGTCGCGATAAGCATTGGAGAAATGCGCCGCCGATGCAAATCCGCACGCGAGGCTGATCTGCACCACCGACTTGCTGGTGCGCTGCAATTGCGTGCGTGCTTTGGTGAGGCGCAGGTTGACGTAATACTTCGATGGCATTGCGCCGAGGTACTGTCGAAACAGGCGTTCGAGCTGGCGTCGCGAGATGCCGACAAGGCCGGCGATTTCATCGGTGGCGAGCGGATCTTCTATGTTTGCTTCCATGAGTTGCAGTGCGTCGTTGAGCTTTGGATGACGTTCGCCGGGCGCTGTCACGAACGGAATGCGCTGGCGTTCTTCGCCCGAGCGCAATACGCCGATGCCCAGCGAATCGGCGATCCGTTCCGCCAGATCCGCGCCTTGGTCGCGCGCGATCATGGCGAGCATGAAGTCGACGGTCGCCTGACCGCCGGTGCAGGTCGAGCGATCGCGATCGATTTCGAAGATCTGCTGCGTGACGATCGAACGCTCGAACTCCTCGGCGAATTGCTGGTAGGTTTCCCAGTTCACCGCCACGCGGTAGGCGCTCAACTGGCCTGCCATTGCGAGCCACCATACGCCGTGGTGAATGCCGGTCACGCGAGGCGTGCGGCTGCCTACGCGAGCGAGGCTTTGGAGGAATAACCGATAGTCGGCGAATTGCTGATAGCGTTCGCTGACTACGATCAGCCAGTCGCAGCTGATGGCGTCGCCGAATGCGGTGTCGGCGTGGAGTTGCGCGCCGCCTGCGAAGGTGAGGGGGCGGCCGTCCCATGAGCAGATTTGCCAGTCGTAGAGTGCGTGGCCGTCGATCTCGTTGGCGAGGCGCAGGCTGTCGAGGATCATGCCGATGCCGCTCATGGAGCAGGGGGGCAGCACTGCTATTGCGACTTTGAGAGGTTTGGCGCCCGGGCCGGGGTTAGTGCTCATTTGCTTTTCGTTCGCACCAGGGATCGGGGGAGGTTACGGGGCGTAGGGCGGGGGCGTGGGGTGGTCGGTTTGGCGTGCGGGGGCGGGGTGGTCGTTTTGGTGTGAGCGGTCGGGGTCAGTGCCGGGTTGCTGCTGCTTAGCTTGGTGGTCTGCGTGACTTGGATATTCTCTTTATCACTATTAGCCACTGCGCGTGGCAGCGCGTCATTTCTTTGTCCAAAGCGACAAAGAAACGAAGCAAAGAAAGCGCTTTTAAAACACGCTACCCTAAGTGTCCACAGCGTGCAGTTTTCATTCATAGGTGCCCCAAAAGCACGGTGCTCGCCAGAGCCACGGATGTGTGAACCCCTCTTTCTCCGAACACGGATACCCCACGCTTCGCCACCAGTGACTGAACCTACCCAACGTGTATCCTGCGCTATCCGCGGAAAACCATCACCGAATTTGTATGCATGCCGAATCACCTCGTCAACCCACCCGGAAAACGAAGTCACCAAAATTTGTGCGGCCGTACCCGATGAAAAAATATCCATGCAACCCCACCCACCGACTCACCATAAACTGAAGCAATAGATACATCACGCCATTATCCGCGAAGCCGCCAAGAAGCCATTTACCCAACCCATTTCGCGCGGGCCAACCAATCATCCAACCTTTCAAGGAACAAAGGCTTGTGCGAGCGTGGGGCCGTGCCGGTCCGTGGGGCACCGGTGCTTGCCCGAGAGCGTACGGGGCGAAGCGTTTTACTGTCAGGATTCGCGAGAAGGAGGGTTTCACACATCCGGTGCTCTTGCGAGCACCGTGCTTTTGGGGCACCCATGAATGAAAACTGCACGCTGTGGACACTTAGGGTAGAGCGGTGAAAGCGCTTTCTTTGCTTCGTTTCTTTGTCGCTAAGGACCAAGAAATGACGCGCCGCCACGCGCAGTGGCTAATAGTGATAAAGAAATCCGCTAACGTAAAACGCGCGAAGACCTGGAAAGCAGCAACCCGGCAATGACCCTGACCGCTAACGCAAGAACCTAGCATCCCGGCATCCCTCGACCGCCAACCCAAAATCCCCGCCCCCTATCCCCAAGTGCCAACGACTCACTTCAAACTTCCAGAAAGAAACTGCCGCAACCTCTCACTCCTCGGCGCACTGAGCACCTCCCCCGGCGCACCTTCCTCCTCAGTGCGCCCTTGATGCAAGAACATCACATGATTCGAAACATTGCGCGCAAAACCCATCTCGTGCGTAACGACAATCATCGTGCGACCCTCTTCAGCAAGCTTCTGCATCACCTTCAGCACTTCACCAACCAGCTCCGGATCCAGCGCCGAAGTAGGTTCATCGAACAGCATCACATCCGGATGCATCGCCAGCGCACGCGCAATCGCCACACGCTGCTGCTGCCCACCCGACATATGCGAAGGATATTGCTTCTCGATGCGAGGCGCGAGACCCACCTTCTCAAGGTACATCCGTGCCCGCTCTTCCGCCTCTTTCTTCGATAGACCCAGCACATGCCGCGGCGCTTCCATCACATTTTCAATGGCGGTCATATGCGACCACAAATTGAAATGCTGGAACACCATCGCCAGCTTCGTGCGCACACGCTGCAACTGCTTGCGATCAGCCACCTCATAGTTGCCCGCGCGATCGGCCTTGACTTGCACCGTCTCGCCATCCACCTCGATCTGCCCCGCGTTCGGCCGCTCAAGGAAGTTGATGCATCGCAAGAACGTACTCTTGCCCGAACCACTCGCGCCGATAATGCTGATGACGTCGCCGGCTCGCGCGGAAAGCGACACGCCCTTGAGCACCTCATTGTCGCCGTAGCGCTTGTGAATGTCTTGCGCGACCAGCTTTGTCGCAGCATCTTTGGCTGTTGGCTCCAACTCATACTCCCGGGATAGTTGACTGAACTGCAATCCAAACCAGCATAACGCTCTAGCTGGCGGATTTTAAACGATGACCTCAAGCACCGACCTGCAATGCAAACCCCTAACGCCGGCTCGTGCCCAGATATCCAAGCCAGCGCTTTTCCGCCCGCCGGAACGCGCCGATCAACACAAACGACACCGCCAGGTAGATCAGCGCCGCAAAGCCGAACGATTCGAACGATTGATACGTGGCCGAATTGGCATCGCGTGCGACCTTCAGGATGTCCGGGACGGTGGCGGTGAAGGCGACCGTCGTAGCGTGCAGCATAAGGATCACTTCGTTGCTGTACAGCGGCAACGCGCGCCGCAGCGCCGACGGCAGGATCACGCGCCGATACACCGTGAAAGTACTCATGCCATACGCGCGCGCGGCTTCCACTTCACCGTATGGAGTCGAGCGGATCGCCCCGGCGAAAATCTCGGTGGTGTACGCGCAGGTATTGAGCGCGAAGGCCAAAATCGCGCAGTTGAAACCGCTGCGAAAGAAGGCTTCGAGCAGCGACTGCGAGCGCACGAACTCGAGACCATACACACCCGTGTAGAGCAGCAGTAACTGCACGTAGAGCGGCGTGCCGCGAAACACGTAAGTGTAAAGGCCTACCGGCGTGGCGAGCCATCGGTTCTTCGATACGCGCGCGCACGCAAGCGGAACCGCCGCGATAAAACCGAGTGCAAGCGAGCTCGCCAACAGCCACAAAGTGACGACAAGTCCCGAGGCGCGCATGCCGTCGGAGTAAAGAAACGGGCGCCAGTAATCGGCAAGTATCTGGATCATGATCGGTCGCGTTTCCCTGTTTGCTGAGACGTCGCTGAGAGAAGTAGCTGAGAAGTAGCCGAGGCAGCTTAGAGGTCGGCGTGCCGCACGCCCGTCGAATAGCGGCGTTCGAGATACAACAGGACGATGTTCGAGACAGTCGTGATGACGAGATAGGCCGCCGCTGCAACCATGATGAAGAAAAACATCTTGTAGGTGCTCTTGCCGGCGTCTTGCGCGGCCTTGACGATATCGGCGAGACCAATGATCGACACTAGCGCCGTCGCCTTGATCATCACTTGCCAGTTGTTGCCGATCCCCGGCAGCGCGAAGCGCATCATCTGCGGAAACAGGATGCGCACGAACACCCGCGCACCGCTCATGCCGTAGGCGCTGCCGGCTTCCAGCTGGCCGCGCGGCACCGCGAGAAATGCGCCGCGAAACGTTTCGGTGAAGTAGGCGCCGTAGATAAACCCGAGCGTAAGGACGCCGGCCGTGAAGGGATCAATATCGAATTGATCCAGGCCCAGCGCATCGGTCAGGTTGTTGATCGCGATCTGGATGCTGTAGAAAAGCAGCAGCATCAGGACCAGGTCGGGCACCGCGCGAATCAGCGTGGTGTAGGCTGTGGCAATGCCGCGCGTGACGCGATTGGCCGATAGCTTCGCGCTTGCACCGGCGAGCCCAAGCAGGATGGATACCGCGAGAGACAGGACCGCGAGCGCAATCGTCTGTTTCGCGCCCGCCAGCAGCAGTGGACCGTAGCCGTATAGGAACAAGTGCGTGTCTCCGTCCGTTGAAGGGATCGTCTGGACACGCGCCTTATGACGGCGTGTTGCCCGGACGACTGGCGCCGATAATCACCAACGAAAATTAATTGCTCAAACGCGGTACGGATGTTTTATTGCGCCGCAACAATCGACCCGATCCACGCAGATGGCAAGCAATGAACCATGGGGCAGGGCCTTCAGGTGCTTCGCGGCTATTGTTCGACGTGACAGTCGACATTGGCCGGCGAGCGGAATGCACAGGTTTTGCGTCGCTTTTCCGATAGAAACAAAGTGGTCAGAAAGGGCGTTGGCCGTGGCTAAGTTATGAAATTCCGTTGATCCGATCATGTGCGGACGAAAGGTCGATGGCGTCGGTATGCTCTTTTATCGCGCGTTTGTCCGGCTATCAGAGCGCGTGAAGCAGCCTGAGGCCGACCACGCTATGAAACCAGACATGGTCTACCGCCACGGCCGCCGCGATCCATGCCGCGCCGACGATCAACGCGTCGCATCGACCGCTGTTCCACCAGTTCAGGGAGTGTCGCGAGACGAGCCAGGGTACGCCCAGCGGATTGGGCCAGTCGGCGAAGAGATGCATCAAGCCGCCGCAGGCAAAGCCGAAACTGACGGCAGCCCATGGATGAACGCCGAGAAAATGGTATGAAACTCCGAGCAACGCGAACCAGCCGACACCCCAATGCGTGAGCGTGCGATGCGTGATCCATAACCTTCGCGCCCGCGTCCACCATGCCACTTCGAGCCAGTCCGGCGCAGTGCCGCCAAACACGCCCGCACAAAAACTCAGTACGCCCCAGAGGTGATACGGACCGGCCGCGCCGGCCTTGCTGACGACCGCGGCAGCGATTAAACCTGCTGCCCAACCGGTCGCGTGATGCGCGTTGCTCGAAGCCATGAAAGAGATGCCGCGTGTCGCGAAAGAAATGAAGTCGCGCATGTTGACACAATAGTTGCGTACTGTGCGCACTGTCCGGGAGGCGACACGGCCGAATGTTCGAGGATGGATGGTGAGCCGCAGTGCGAGTACCAGCCGGCTGTCATCCGGTCAAGCGTCGTCAGGTACTCAAATCCCTGCCCAGGCACCTGGCAACAGGGGCTGGCGCGCGATTTGCTGAGCAAGCAATATCGCTACCTTTTGTCCACGCCTATGTCCCGTTTTGTCTTCACCGCTGTTTCTTTACTTGGAATTCTGATGGGTAGCACGGCGTTTGCCGCGACCCGCGACGAGCAGACCGCGGCCTGCAAAGGCGACGCGCTTCACTACTGCGCGGCGGAAATTCCGAACGAGCAGAAAATCACCGTCTGCATGAAGGCGCATCTTCAGCAACTCAGTCCTGAATGCAAGGCGATGTTCAAGCAACCGGCATCGAGCAAACACAAGAAGGTGCTCAAGCCCGCATGAACAAGGAGTAATGATGCTGACGCAGACGTTCGAAACGGTTCTTGCGCTGTTATCGCCAGGATTTATTCGCCTGTCGGCGCTTACACCGGTAAGTGTCGCGCAGGTGTTTGGATCGGTACTGGGGATCGTCGTTGGCATTGCGATTCCGCTGGGAATAGCAATGACGACGCGCAAGCAGTTGGAAAGGCTTTGAAAATTTGACGGATGTTCGATTGGTTAAGCAGGGCAGCGAGCGGGGTGTTCTCCGGCGTTGCCCGGCCTTCAAATAGTGCGCGGCCGCAGCCGTGGTGTGCCGGATCGCGCAACGATCTTTCAACCGTCCCGCACCATTCTTCAGGCACGCGCGGCTGCGTAACGGCGCTCAACTTCCGGCCAGTGGATCACGTGATAGAACGCGGCGATGTACTCAGGCCTGCGGTTCTCATACTTCAAATAGTACGCATGCTCCCAGACATCCAGCCCGAGAATAGGGTGGTTGCCTGACATCGATCCAGCCATTAACGGGCTGTCCTGGTTGCCCGTATTTTCGACAACCAGACGGCCTTGCTTATCGACACAAAGCCAGGCCCAGCCGCTACCAAAACGCGTCAACGCCGCCTTGGTAAAAGCCTCCTTGAAAGCCGCAAATCCGCCGAGATCCGCATCGATGGCTTCTTTGAGTTCACCATCGGGTTCGCCGCCGCCCTGAGGCGACATGACCGTCCAGAACAAGCTGTGATTCGCATGGCCGCCGCCGTTATTGCGCACCGGCAATTTCAGTGGTTCAGGCAGCGAATCGATTTGCGCCACTAGCGACTCAACCGGCACGTCTTGGTACTCCGTGTCCTTCACCGCTGCATTCAGATTGTTGACGTAGGTCTGGTGATGCTTCGTGTGGTGAACCTCCATCGTGCGGGCATCGATGTGGGGTTCGAGTGCATCGAAAGAATAGGGCAAGGCGGGCAACGTGTAGGGCATCGCGAGTTTCCTTTTCCGGTTTGGGTTTGTGAGTTTGAGTGTTTGAGAATCAGTGCGGTGTCGAGTGGGCTGTGCTCAAGGCAAGGCAACCTGCGCCAAGTGCGCGGGTCGCGAGCGGATGCGCTCCATGCGCGCGGACGTGGTTCAGCAACGCGAAGTGTGTTTCGCGGCTGTGGCGCAATGCGGCTTGTTGCAGGCTTCTGTCCCGACTAACGTCCAGAAACGAGCGGATGAGGGTCTCGTGAGCGCGGCAAAGATGGTCGGCGGCGCTGTCGATATCGCCTTGTTCAGCGTGTACGTCGGCTAGATTGTGATGTGAAACGACCAGTGCGGCGACGCAGTCGTCGGCTCGGCCTGGAGGCGGTTGCCCGATCAATCGATACGCAATTTCAAGCGCTTGCTGGTAAGTGTTCAGCATGACATTGCTTGGCGCAGCGCGAGAGGTTCGCACGGCTTCTCGCATTACGTTCTCCCACACGGACAGATTTGATCCGTGGTCAGAAGAAGATGCGTTTTCCGCAGGATTGACGATTTGCTGGTGCATGAAAAGGGCTCCTGTTCTGCACCCTTTTCGTTGACGGACGCCTGCGGACTCGGGATGTCAAATGGTAATCATTCGCGTTAGAGATGTCCAGTTATGTCGATGGCGGCGAGTCGGCGGGAGGAATTTTGAAGGCCGATGCCGCATGAACAGCTTTCGCCGATCCGTTTGCCGCGCGTTTCCCGGTAATCTTCAGGGGTGTGCTAGCGCCAAGCCGCGCTGGAATTTCATCGATCATCTGGAGACCGCATTGGAGTTTCTAACACCTGAAGTCTTGACTGCGGCATTACAGCAGCACGCGGCGATGGCCGTGTTTGTCGCGGGCAAAAACGTGCCGAACCCATGGGGAGTTGCGGCGGGAATAGCGGACGCGTCCACTTCCCGATTGCTTACCACTGATACGCCGATGCGCGTTGCCAGCAACACCAAGACTTTCGTCGCCGCGACGGTGCTGCGGCTTTGGGAGCAGGGACTTATTTCGCTCGATGCCCCCATCGCTTCGTTGCTTGCGCCAACACTGGAACGCTTGCTGACGTCGCGCGGATATCGCACTGACAAGATCACGGTTCGCCATCTGTTGAACCATAGCGCTGGCATCTACGATCACGCCGATGACCCGCGCTATTTCGAGGCGGTGCTCGCCGACCCTACGCATCATTGGACCCGCGAGGAGCAAGTCGAGCTTTCGTGCCGATACGCAGGTCCGGCCGGCGAGCCTGGCCAACGGTACGAGTATTCCGATACCGGATACGTGTTGCTCGGCGACATTGTCGAGCGTGTGACTCAAGCGCCGCTGGCTCATAGCGTCCGGCATCAGTTGCGTCTTGATGAGCGCGGGCTGGCATCGACATGGTGGGAACTGGTCGAGCCACAACCTGCGCAAGCGCAACCGCGAGCGCGCCAGTTTCTCGACGACGTCGCTGGCACTGATGTAACTAATCTGAGCGCGACGCTGGATCTTTATGGTGGTGGAGGTCTCGTCATGTCGGTCCGTGATCTTGCTATGTTTCAGCGGGACCTTTTCGAGCATCGCGTATTCGATAACCCCGCCACGCTCGCCGAAATGCTGCGCAAAGATGAGCATGACGGCGCTGAAGAATATCGGTTGGGAATTTTAGTGAAGCGCGTGGATGGGCGCGAATGTTATTTGCACACGGGCTATTGGGGAACCGCGGTGTATTACTCGCGGGACGCTGGCGTATCGATTGCGGGCTTTACTACACACCGGGCATCGCGACCGGCATTGGTCAAGGTTTTGGAGGACGCGCTAAGGGCGGCCGCGCGTGGGCTTGGTTCGGGTGGTTGAGACGAGCGAAGTTTCGACTTTGTCGCAACTCGCCTTGGGGCTATCGTTTGATGGCGGCGCGGGTCTGCCTGGTCGTTCGAGACGGCTAGGCATGTAGGACGGGACGCTCTGCATCAGAATGGCCACCCGGACCGTGTCACGCGACGGCCGTGCTGCGTTCGCCGAGACGCGCCGTACCGTGGTTCCGACGTATATGCGCGTGATGCTGGATTCCTCCGTTGAGAGGGCCTTGCTCTCGCGACTCAATACGTCATCAACGTCCGGTCGTCAATTCGCCGACGCCGGCGAAGGGCGCCCTGCTGATCCAGGCGTCCAGTTCGAACCTGCCGGCGATTCCCAACGGGAAACCGGTACTGGGTGCGTTGCGCGCAATTCCCGCAGTGCGTCTTGCATTTGAAAGCCGAGCGAAAATATCTGATCGGCGTAATCAGCCGCGATGCGACCCGCATCGGTCAACTGGATGTTACGGCCGTTGCGCTCGAATAACTCGCAGCCCAGCCGCTCCTGGAGCAGCTTGATCTGTGCACTCAGGGTCTGCGGCGTCACGTGCAGGTGCACTCCGGCCCGATTTATGCCTCCTATGCGAGCGGTCATCCAGAAGTAGTACAGATGCTTGAAATTCATTCAATGCTCCATAACAAGATCGATGAGTAGCCGCGGGCGACAAGCTCTTCAACCGTTCTTTCATACCGGACAGTGGTGCCGCGCAAAGAAGGCTGCAGCCGAAAGCGATTCGTCGCCGCACATACGGGCGGCTGATCACTGGAGTCCATCGTATAGGTCGAAAATGAGAAGGGAATGAGCGCGCCGCGAGCGCCGTCATAGGGCTGACAGACTGTAAATAAAAATCGAATATTCGGATCGCTGACCTTTTCCTAAAATCGCTTCTGTCAACGGCCACCATCGATTAGGAGATTCCTGTGGAAATCAGCATTCAGACATCCGGCATCCAACTTTCCCGCAATGAGATGGAGATCTTTCGCGAGCACGTGCGTCAGCGCGTCGAGGAGAGCTTCGCGCGTCTCAAACGACGCATAACCCATGTCGCTGTTCATCTTAAGGATGACAACGGTCCGCGCGGAGGCGTGGACAAGCACTGCATGGTGAAGGTAAGCCTGGGCCGAGCGACAGCCGCCCTCGCGCAAGGACGTGACAGCAATCTGTTTGCGGTAGTCAACCGGGTCTCGGCCTGCGCCGCGCACGTGACGCTCAAGCGTCTCAAGCGGCGCAGCAATTACGCGAAGAATGGCAAGACTGTTAGTAATGCTGAAATTTGAAATTGCATGCGACGGCTCGCGCGCCTCCTTCGCAATGTTGCCTTTTACGATCGGCGCCCGGGCAGTTGGATTGAGAGAAATGGATGCCTCTACGCCATATTCGCGATATGACTTTTCTGCGGGGTACCGAGCACGCCGAACGGGAGCCTGCCTTGACAGGGCAGCAGTTTGCCCTATGGGTCTCGGGGCTCCCCTTCTGTGTCAAAAGCCGTCCTTGATGCGACATCCAACGCTCACGGCGCGTTGGCTATTGCCATCGGTCAAGGGATGCTCCCGGCATATCACGCGATGAGTTGAGCGCATCTTTACTCGTAGCGGGCCATCAAGTCCCGGTGAGATGACCGAATTCGCGCGGTATGCGAGCCCGCAGGCGCGGCGTGACAAAGTCAAGGAAAGCACGCAGCTTCAGCGGTAGCGGCACTTGTCCCGTATGCAGCAGACTGACCGGCAACGGCGCGGGTTCGAAGGTGTCGAGCACCACGCGAAGTGCATTGCTGCGCACGGGGTCCGCGACCTGGTAGTACAGGACCCGTGTCAGTCCAGCGCCGTGAATCGCAGCTTCGATCGCCGCCTCGGCCGTGTTGGTGACAAGTCGTGAATGAATGGGTACGGCTTGCTCTGTTTTGCCTGACCCGAATCGCCACGCGCGAGCCGATTCAAGACCTTCGAACGTGATGCATTGCTGGCTGGCGAGATCACGGGGCTTTGCCGGCTCGCCATGGATATCCAGGTACGCCGGACTCGCGCAGACCACACGCCGGATTGCCCCAATGCCGGTCGCAACCAGCGCGCTATCCGGCAGACGGCCAATCCGGACCGCGACGTCGACATGCTCCTCCATAAGATGCACGACGCGATCCGCGAGTACGAGGCGAATATCGATCTCAGGATACTGGGCGAGAAATTCCGCAACGACGGGCACGACATGCAGGCGCCCGAAAACCACTGGCGCCGTGACGGCGAGATCGCCTTTGGGGACCGTGTATTCACCCGTCGCCGCGCGCTCGGCTTCCTCAATTTCCTCGAGAATGCGCCGGCATGCGGCCACGTATGACCGCCCGGTTTCGGTGAGCGAAAGCTGTCGCGTTGTGCGGTGAAGCAGGCGCGTCTTCAGATGCGATTCGAGTTCTGCCACCTTGCGGCTGAGCGTCGCCAGCGGCATGCCGAGCCGACGCGAGGCAGCCGAAAGACTGCCCGACTCGACAACGGCGACGACAATAGACATGGATTCAAGCCGGTCCATTCGACTCTCTCATATATTGGCAGGATGATTCCCGATATTGCTGGATTCTCTTCGGAACTGGAAGCGCGTAACGTTCGGCCTGTCGTTATCCCTGTCGTTACCTCTGTTCTTTCTTCCACAGGAAATTGCCATGTCCCGTCTCCATACGCCCGCCACGATCGCCGATACGCCTGCTGCTTCCCAGCCGCTTCTGGAGGCCGTCAACAAGCAGTTGGGCGTCGTGCCCAACCTGTTCCGGCTTGTCGCCAACAGCCCGGCGGCGCTCGAAGGCTACCTGAGTCTTTCCGGTGCGCTTGCAAAAGGTAAGCTTGCGGCCCCGACGCGCGAGCGTATTGCGCTTGCCGTCGCCGAAGTCAATGGCTGCGACTATTGCCTGTCGGCTCACACGTATCTGGCCAAGAACCTCGCGAAACTCGACGATGCGGAAATCGCCGCGAATCGTAGCGGCGGTTCGAACGAACCGAAAGCGGATGCGGCAGTGAAGTTCGCGAAGCAGGTCGCCGAGGCTCGTGGCCGTGTATCGGATGCCGATTTGCAAGCAGTCAAGTCCGCTGGATACGACGACGCACAGATCATCGAGATCATTCAGCACGTTGCGTTGAATGTGTGGACGAATTACCTCAACGTAGTCGCGGACACGGACATCGACTTTCCGGTCGTGCACGCGCATTAAGTTGCCTGAACGTCATATTTCAGGCACCCACACCGCTGACCCGTAGTGACGGCGGTGTGGGTTTTGGGTCGCGCCAGCGACGCGGCCTGCCGGACAGCTTCCCGTATTGGCCGTCGACGTTCGCCATAACATTCGCTCAGGGCGTTCTGCAGGGACACAGGAAACACGCTTGCACGAAGCGACGATGGCCTGTCAATGTTCAAAGATAGTCATTCTGGCCGATAGGGTGGAGCGCAAGGTATAACCATAGAATCGCCAGCCGTGCAAGGCGCGCCTTCAATGCACGGCGTGTCCGCTCGGCACGCGTCGGCGATACTCCAAATCTATGTGATAACGGATCATTCAACTATAGTTGAGTGAAGCTTTTCCGACGGCGATAAGGCTGCGGTTCATCGATCGCGGAGGTCGGAAAAGGCCGTCATCGCTCGCGTCTCAATCGACGATGGCCCGATAGCCGACGCCGTCGTTGATGAACGAAGACTCCACGTTCCTGCTGTCAAGGGCATGGCGCCAGCGCCAAATTGCGCTTAAGGCGGATGTTTTTGTGCTCGCGCCCGATCGGGCTCGAGCACCAGGGGCGCGAGCCTTGACATCCGGATCGCTTGGACGTGCCGTCCCATTGTGCAACTCGCGATGCGGGTGCAACAGGACAAGGAGGCGCGGCGTACTTCATCAACTTGCTAATCAAATACGCCGGAAGTCGATGTTAAGGAGTGCTTCATCACCGTCACCTGCCAGAGAGCGTGGTCGGTCTGTTGATGGTTCATATCGCTGATCCAACTGCTCGATGACCAAGGAGCGCATGACCGTTTTGGCGTCCCATGTGACCACCGGCATTGCGCGGACCGGTGACCTTTGCGAAACGACTTGAACTTCCAACGTCGCTAAAAGCGACACATCCCACGTACCCGGGTATATCCGCCCGCTGATTGCCGTTAACGCGCGGCATGCCGTAACTCAGCATCAGCGAGAACGGGGCTGTCAATGTCCATCTCCGTCATCGGCATCGTGACATGCGATACCTCGACGTCCGCCGGCCAGTGCTCTGCTGCTTGCAATGGATGAGCCGTTTTAACATTTCATGCATTCCTTTGGGTCGTGTAGACGAAGTTCCAACGCTACGGCAGCATTTCGGTTCAGGAAACGGCGTCCACTTCATTGTTCCAGAGATCCGTGATCGCTTTAGTGATCACCCGGCCAATGAGCGCAGCGTGAGGCTCGTCCAGTAACTCGCCGTGGGTTGCAGTGACCTGACAATTGCGAATGTCACCGCAGACGTAAGGAGCCCATAGCTCGGGGCATTGCCGTGGCCCGTCCTGCTTTTGCTCTGTTGCTTCAAAGAATGAGACGTTTTCTTGAAAGACGGCTGGCGAGTACTCGTACATCAGACGCGTGTTGTTGACTGTAATGTCGATGACCGCGTCAAGCTGCCGGTCGCTACCGATACCGATTTTTTGCAGCCCAAGCGTGTGAATCTGTTCGCGCAACTGATCCCGGCGGTCATCGAAGTTGATGGTGTTGCCTGGTTCAGTCCCCGACGGAAATCATCGAGAAGGCCGAGATGGGCGACGGTGTGCCCCTGTTGCTGCAGACGAGCGGCCATAGCGTGCGCGGCCACCGCGCCAAATGACCAGCCGAGCAAGTGATAGGGGCCCGCCGGTTGAAAGCGCTGGATCATAATTTTACATAAGATAAATTATCAACATTTTTAATGTAGGTCCCAAGTTCAGATGTCGCGTTTCCGCTAAATAGAAATGTCGGGTTTGGGCGTAGTTTCATTGCCAGGCAAGCACGTGTGGAGCGTGGGCGATGAACACCAATGGGACGATCACGATGTCGATGCGTGAGTTGGATCGGTTAAAGGTCATTGAAGCAGTTGCCGAGGCGCGACTCAAGCCCGGTCGTGCCGCAGAACGGCTGGGCTTAAGCGTGCGCCAGATCGAGCGACTGGTGCTTCGGTACAAACAAGCTGGCGCGGCCGGCGTTGGGTCGGCTGCCCAAGGACGTCCGGGCAATCGCAAGCTCGATGAGGCAACGGCGTACCGCGCGCTGATTTTGATTCGAGACCGCTATGCCGATTTCGGCCCGACGCTCGCCTGCGAGAAGCTGCGCGAATGCCACGGTTTGACGCTTTCAAAGGAAACCGTCCGGCACCTGATGACTGACGCGGGCCTATGGATTCCGCGCAAGCAGCGTCCGCCCAAGATTCACCAGCCGAGGAACCGGCGTTCGTGCCTAGGCGAGCTGATCCAGATCGACGGCAGCGATCACCGGTGGTTTGAAGAACGCGCACCGGCGTGCACTTTACTCGTGTTTATTGACGACGCCACCAGCCGGCTGATGACTTTGCACTTCACCGCGACCGAGTCGACCTTCAGTTATTTCGAAGCGACACGTTATAGTTCATTGCACGCTCGATTTCCGTTTTTGATAGTTCACATATTGTTCTTTGCGTAGCCTGCGTTGCGAACAGGTTGACGCAATCCGGAATCGTTCACATGCAGACTCCCGATCAAGATGCTTACCTGTCCTTCTGGCGCAGTAACTTCGAGCACGGGAACGGTCGGTGCCGGTCGCATAGCGGCCGATTGAACTAAGTGAAACCCCCAGCCAATACAATCACCACTAAACGGCCCGTTATCGTCATCCGTCGGCCGGCTCTCATTTCTTTAACGTGCATGCGTTGACTCATGGCGGAGCTGACCCGCTATCGCCGACACTACGGTCTCGCTCCCCCGCCCTATGGCGGCGAAACGACACCGCGGCTGTTGCCGATCGGTGGCACACACCGAATGCTACGCGCGGCGCCGTGCACCTGATCATCAAACAGGTGTTCGACAACGCAATCGACCATCTCCAATCAACTGGCGAAGCACATGAACGCGCAACGGAACGATTGCGCCAGGCGTCGGCTCATTGGCTGCGGCACACGACGGGCTCTCGCATGATGGATGGTCAAGTCGATTTACGATACGTGCGGGATAACCTCGGTCATACCTCGATCTCGAGGACCAGCGAATACCTGCATGCGGACGACGACGATCGGCATCGCGCCAAAGAGGCCGGACTGAGAGTCAACTGGTAGCAGACTACCGGTCGAAAGTCGGCATAAGCGGGTCCGTGACTGGCAGGCAATGAGCGGCCGATCTTGAGCGCACGGAATGCCGCAAGTCGCCCCCCTATAATCAATTCTGCTTCGGCGATATAAGCATCGCCTGGCATATCAATCTAGTTCGTCTCTCAACTCCTCACTTTTCCGAGACCTCTCCGTGCCCGTCAGGCCACCACATGAAAACCGGCGTCGGCGTAGATGGTCGAACCGGTCAACGTCATCCCAGCATCGCTGGCGAGCACGGCCGCGATACGCCCGACTTCCTCGATCGTGACCAGATGTTGCGCCGGCGTGCGTGCGCGGACCTCGTCGAGAAGCGCATCGAAGTGGTCAATCCCGGACGCTGCGCGGGTCATCACCGCGCCGGCGGAGATGGCGTGAACATGAACCCTGCGAGTCGCGAGATCGGCCGCCAGATAACGCACGCTTGATTCGAGCGCAGCCTTGACCGGACCCATCAGGTTGTAATGGTCGACTGCCCGCTCGGCGCCGTAGAAACTCACCGTCATCAGGCTCCCGCCGTCAGTCATCAGCGGCAGCGCCAGCTTCGCCATGCGGATGAATGAATGGCAGGACACATCCATCGCGAGCGCGAAGCCCTCGGCCGAGCAATCGACAAGGCTCGCGTGAAGATCGGCACCGGGCGCGAAGGCGATCGAATGAAGCACGAAGTCGAGCTTTCCCCATTCCCGCTTGATGCGCTCGAAGACGGCTTCGAGCTGACCCGGCACGCTCACGTCGCACGCCATGATGAGGGCGGCCGGCAGCGTCTCGGCGACAGCGCGCACGTACGGTTCGGCTTTTTCGTTAAGGTAGGTGATCGCGAGATCGGCGCCGGCCTCGCGGAACTTGTGAGCACATCCTGCGGCGATGCTGTGTTCATTAGCAATGCCAACGACCAGACCATGTTTTCCGGATAGATCGATGATGCCATTCATGCTGTTGCTCCCGGGTCATGAAGAATGGAAATAGCTTCGTCCGCGATGATCTGCTCCTCGTCGGTCGCGAGCACCAACACGGTCACGCGGCTGCCAGCAGCGCTGATAATGGTCGCATTGGCGGCGTTCGCGTGGTCGTCCAGTTCGACGCCGATCCACGCGAGACGCCCGCATACCGCAGCACGGACCTCAGGCTGGTGTTCGCCGATCCCGGCGGTGAATACAAGGCAGTCCAGGCCACCGAGCGTGGTCGCGAGCCGAGCTGCTTCGCCTGCGATTCGAAACGCGAAGAGCTCGAGCGCTTCACGCGCTTCTGGCCGCGTACTGGCCGCGAGTTCGCGGCTGTCTGCACTGATGCCCGAAACGCCGAGCAAGCCGGACTGTTCGTACAGGATCTTTTCAATCGCTGCTGCGCTCAAGCCTTGCTGCTGCAGTAAATGAAGAACGACGCCCGCATCGAGCGCGCCGCAGCGCGTGGCCATGGGAATGCCGTCAAGGGTCGAAAATCCCATGCTGGTGTCGCGGCTTTCGCCTGCGTTCATCGCGCACAGGCTCGCGCCGCTGCCAAGGTGTGCCGCGATCAACTTGCTATGGGCAAGCTGAGGAAACTGAAGCGCGAGCGCGCCGGTTATAAAGCGATACGAGAGACCATGAAAGCCGTAACGTTTGACACCGGTATCGAAGAAATGGCGCGGCAGAGCGAAGCGGCGCACGAGACCCGTTTGCGTGCGATGAAACGCGGTGTCGAATGAGGCCGACTGCACGAGGTGAGGCCGAAGGTGTCGAATCGCACGAATCAGCCGCACGCTTTGCGGCTGATGCAACGGTGCGAGCGGCGTGAGCTGGACAATCACGGCAAGCGTTTCATCGGTGATGGCAACCGGTCCGGAGAAAGTGTCACCGCCATGCACGACGCGATGCCCCACCGAGACCAGATCCGTCAGCGAAAAGTGCGTCGCAAACCAATTGAGCGTTTCGTCCAGCACTTCGTGCAAGTTTTCTGTGACGACTGCCTTCAACCCGATGTCGTGAACGACGCCATCGTTCTCCAGACGCAGCGACAGCGGCGCGTGCCGGAAGTCGATCATGCCTTGGCCAATCCTCGTCGCGCCATTGGACGAGACGCTGAACAGCCCGATCTTGATCGACGATGAGCCGGGGTTGAAGGTCAGCAACAGCGGAGCGCTCATGATGGCGACGACATGCTGAGCAGCGTGCGTTGCGCGACCATCCTGGCCAGCGCAACCGACGCCAGCCGCACGCGCAGGCTGTCAGAGCGGCTGGTCAGGATGATCGGCAGGCGCGCGCCGAGTACCAGCCCGGCGGCATCGGCTCCGCCAAAGTACATCAATTGCTTGGCAAGCATGTTGCCCGCCTCCAGGTCGGGTACCAACAGGATGTCCGCCTGCCCCGCAACCGGCGAGACGATCCCCTTCGTCGTGGCCGCTGCCACGCTGATGGCGTTATCGAAGGCAAGCGGGCCGTCGACAATCGCGCCGCTAATCTGGCCGCGTGCAGCCATCACGGTGAGCGCGGCCGCGTCGAGCGTGGTCTGCATGCGCGGATTAACGAGTTCCACCGCGGCGAGCACAGCGACTCGCGGCTGCCCGATGCCGAGCAGATGCAGCAGGTCGATCGTGTTCTGGCAGATATCGCGCTTCTGTTCTAGTGAGGGCGTGACATTGACAGCGGCATCGGTGATGAACAAGGGCTTGGGATAGGCGGGCACGTCCATCGCGTAGACATGGCTGATGCGCCGCCCGGTTCGAAGGCCGGACGCCGAACTCACGATCGCCGCGAGCAATTCGTCCGTTTCCAGGCTGCCCTTCATAAGGGCTGCGACCTTCCCCGCCGCGCCCATTTCGACGGCGCGCGCAGCGGCTGCATGGCTGTGTTCGACCGCCTCGATCGTCACTCCGACGAGGCTCACTTGTGCCAGTTCGGCGGCCGCACGAATCTTCGCTTCCGGGCCGATCAGCACGGGATCGATCATCCCTTCGTTGCGGGCCTCGATCGCGGCCTTGATCGCCTCCGCGGAGCACGGGTGCACGATCGCCGTGCGCAGGGAAGGCATGGCCTGGGCTTCGCGGATAAAAGCGTCGTAGCGACCGTGGTTTCGCACCGAGACCTCCGGACGGGCGATCCGTGGCCATACGATAGTTTCGGCCGGCGCAATCACCGTGGCCAGACCGATCAGGACCGCCTCGCCCCGCTGGTTGGTACAGCGCGTATCGAGCAGCACGATCCGCTTGTCCGCGCGTTTTTCCTTGACGCTCACCGTCGCGGTCACGACATCGCCAGGTACGACCGGATGGCGGAACTGCAGGTCCTGGTCGAGATATATCGTGCCTGGTCCAGGCAGTCTCGTGCCCAGCAATGCAGAGATGAGACCCGCCGTCCACATGCCCTGCACGACGACATGACCGAACATGTCGTGAGCGGCGAAAGCCGCATCGACGTGGGCGGGATTCACGTCGCCCGACATGGCGGCAAACAACTGGATATCGTCGAGCCCGGCGGTGCGCACGAGCGAGGCCGACTCACCGATCGTGAGTTCATCGAAGGTACGGTTGCGAAGCAGGTTGTCGTCCATGGGTCGCTCTCAGTTTTGAAGTACGTAGGTGCCGGGTGCATCGACGAGGGTCACGGGTTCTTCAGCAGCGAGCCCCATGTGTGGTGGTGCGACGAGCCCCTTCGCCGAACGGCCGGCGAGCCAGGCGGACCATGCTGTCCACCATGAACCGTCGCGCGGCTCAACTGCAGCGATCCATTCGTCCGGGCCGACGCGAAGATCCGCCGCCGCTGCGTATTCAATCCTGAACTGCCGGTTCGCGTGACCCGGTTCGCTGACGATGCCGGCATTGTGGCCGCCGCTCGTCAGCACGAACGTGATCTCCGTGCTGGACAGGTAGTGGATCTTGTAGACCGAGCGCCACGGCGCGATATGGTCGCGATCGGTGCCGACCACGAACATTGGCGCGCGGATGTTGCGCAGCGAGATGGGCCGTCCGTCGACTTGATACCGGCTCGACGCGAGGTCGTTGTCGAGGAATAACTTGCGCAAATACTCCGAGTGCATCCTGTAAGGCATGCGGGTCGAATCGGCGTCCCACGCCATCAGGTCGAACATGGGCGTGCGGTCGCCCAGCATGTAGTCGTGAATGACATGCGACCAGATCAGGTCGTTCGACTCCAGCATCTGAAACGCGCCCGACATCTGGCTGGTATCAAGATAGCCCTTCGACCACATCATGCTTTCGATGAAGTAGACCTCGCTGTCGTCGATGAACAATTGCAGCGCGCCGGGTTCCGTGAAATCCGTTTGCGCGGCAAGGAGCGATACGGATGCGAGCCGTTCGTCGCCGACACCCGCCATCGCCGCTGCGGCTATTGACAACAGTGTGCCGCCGAGGCAATAACCCGCCGCATGGACTCGCTGGTCCGGCACGATTTCGGCGATGGTATCAAGCGCGGACATGACACCGGACGTGCGGTAATCCTCAAGACTCAGGTCCCGGTCTTCTGCGCCCACGTTGCGCCACGAAATGCAGAACACAGTGTAGCCCTGGCCGACCAGGAAGCGGATCAGCGAGTTGTGCGGTGAGAGATCCAGTATGTAGTACTTCATGATCCATGCAGGCACGATCAGGATCGGCTCTGCGAAGACCTTTTCTGTCGTGGGACTGTACTGAATGAGCTCAATCAGATGGTTGCGAAAGACCACCTTGCCAGGCGTCACCGCGAGCGTAACGCCGACCTTGAAATGATCGACGCCGGCGGGAGGCTGGCCGTTCGCCTCGCGTCGCGCGTCTTCGAGCAAGTTGCACGCGCCCTGCAAAAGATTGGCGCCCAGCGTGGCCTGGGTTCGCCGTACAACCTCAGGGTTGGTGAACGGCGAATTCGTCGGCGAAACCATGTCGAGCAATTGACGTGCGCCGAAACCCACGACGTTTTCGTGATGTTTCGTCGTGCCCGGCACGTCACGAGTCGCGGCCTGCCACCATTGTTCGGTCAGCAGGAACGTTTGCTGCAAAAGTCGATAAGGCTCGGTCTGCCAGAGCTCGGCGCGAAAGCGGTGGTCTCCGGGTGCTGGCTCCGCAAGTGGCGCGGCAGCGTGACCCGTCAGACTGCGAAACACGTAGTCACCAATCTGCCCTGCATTCGCGGCGGCTAGCGATACCAGCTCTGCCCTTTTTCCGGGCGCCGACGTGAGATGGATGAACCAGTCGGCAAAAGCCAGTGATTGCGCGGCAGGGGACAGACCACCCGTGAAACGAGCAATCGCTGCTTCCTTCGTGTAGTCCAGCACGCGAAAAGCGTCCGCGGCAGAGTGGGCGACCGGTTGCTGCGGGAGCATGGGGTTGCCGGTGGAAACAGTCCTGGAGCGAGTGTCCATGAAAATCCTTCAGGTCAGTATGCTTGCCTTACAGCGGCGTGTACGAATCAATGCGAGAGTCTTCTTCAAAACCCGAATGACTCGGCGCCGAGGGTGATGTTTTTCGTGAGAGCGTCAGGGGCTAGAACCACGAGCCCACGCGTCGCGGCCGTTATGGCTTGCCCGTGGAACAGCGACTTAAAAAGACTGTAGCGGTATCTGTTTCGGCAGAGTTGATCTGCGTCAAGTCGAACGTGTCGAAGTTTTCGTTGGGCCGATGCCGCATTTTCTTATTGAGGATTGCTGGAAGACAATGGTCGACAGCCTGAATCCGCCGCTCGCGCTTGCGATCGCCGGACGTGGTCTGCCCGGTGCCGAGGTCAAGCAACTCATCAAGACGGCTGCGTAGCTACGGCCTCTTCAATGCCGGCCGCCGTTGCATCGATCGATGTCCCGGCATTGCCGGCGATCATTGCCTCGATGTCGCTCAACGCACCAATGACCGAGCGCCGACCCGTGCGGCTTGCAAAATCGCACGCGGCTTCGACTTTTGGCGCCATTGATCCAGCCGAGAAAGCCAGCTCGCCAAGCACTGCTGGAGTCGCACGCGCGACCAAGCGCAACGACGGCTTGCCCCAGTCGAGATAAATCCCTTGCACGTCAGTCGCGATGACGAACAGATCCGCCTTCAGTTCGGCCGCCAGCATCGCAGCGCTGCGGTCCTTGTCGACCACTGACTTGACACCGCGATGCCGCCCTTCTGCGTCGGCGACTACCGGTATCCCGCCGCCCCCCCGCGCAGATCACCACACAACTGTGTTCGAGCAACCAGCGTACAGGCTCTATCTCGAGCATGCGCACCGGCTTTGGACTCGGTACGACACGCTGTAACTTGTCGCCTTGCGCGGTCACGGTCCAGCCTTTTCCCTGCGATGCAACCGCCGCTTCGGCGACCGCGTACCTGGACCCGATCGGTTTGTCGGGGTGTTCGAAAGCCGGATCGGACGCGCTCACTTCAACCATGCTCAGCAAGCTCACGCAAGCCCGTCCCGCAGGCAGCAGGTTGCGCATTTCCTGCTCGATCATGTAACCGATCATGCCTTCCGTTTCCGCATCGAGGACGTCGAGCGGGAAGCTGCCCGCCTGGAGCGCGAGCATGCCAACCTGCGGTCCGTTGCCATGCACGATGACGAGGTCGTTGCCGGCCGCTGCCTTCGCGAGCTGTGCGGCAGCATCCGTACGTTGTTGCGCTGTGCTTCGGCGCTGACCGCCTCACCGTGCTTGAGCAATGCGTTACCGCCCAATGCGATTACCATCAGCATTGCGTTCTCCTCACTCGGCCAGCGTGGCGACGAGAACAGCCTTGATCGTATGGAGACGGTTTTCCGCCTGCTCGAAAACAATCGATGCGTCCGATTCGAACACGTCGTCCGTCACTTCCACGCCATTCAGCAAGCCGTATTTATCGCCGATCTGTTTGCCAATTTCTGTCTTCGTGTCATGCAGCGCAGGCAGGCAATGCATGAACTTCACACGCGGATTGCCGCTGGCCGCAAGCAAGGCCGCATTCACCTGGAAGGGCAGTAACTCCTCGATTCGTTCGCCCCATTTTTCGAACGGCTCACCCATCGATACCCAGACGTCGGTATAGATGAAATCGACACCCTTCACCGCTTCCGCCGGTGTTTCCGTTAGCGTCAAACGACCTCCGCTAGCCGCCGCAAACGTACGGCATTGCGCGATCAGGTCATCGTGCGGCCACAATCGGCGCGGTGCACACAGGCGTACGTCCATGCCGAGCTTCGTGCCCACGATCATCAACGAATTGCCCGTGTTGTTATGGGCATCGCCTATATAGCAGTAGCTGATTTCATGGATGGGCTTGTCGCGGAATTCGTGCATGGTCAGCACGTCGGCGAGCATCTGCGTCGGGTGGAACTCGTCAGTGAGCCCGTTGTACACGGGTACCCCTGCGTACTTGGCGAGTTCATCCACGATCTCCTGCCCGTAGCCCCGGTATTCGATCGCGTCGTACATGCGGCCAAGTACGCGGGCGGTATCTTTCATCGACTCCTTATGACCGATCCGGGACGCGCCCGGATCGATATAGGTGACATGGGCACCCTGATCATGAGCCGCAACTTCGAATGCGCATCGCGTACGAGTCGAGGTCTTTTCGAAGATCAGCGCAATGTTCTTACCCACCAGCCGCGCGATTTCCGTGCCGGCGTATTTGGCGCGTTTGAGATCTCGCGACAGGTCGAGCAGGTAGCGAATCTGACGTGGCGTGTATTCGATCAGCGTCAGGAAACTGCGGTTATGTACATTGAAAGCGCCGCCGCCGATCATCGAGGCGATCACAACGCCCGTAAGAAGCGGCAAGCTCAGCTTGCGGCCTCCGGGTTGAGCGGCAGGTTGAGCAATGACCGTATCGGCGGCAACGGGCTTGAGCGGCAAACTGCTATGCGTCTGGTCCGTGAGTGTTTTCTCCCTGCTGCCGGTGTGCCGGCGGTGTTACGTCTGTGCGTCTGCCAAGGCTCTTCGACGTTTAACCTGTTTCAGCATAGGGACCGCATCGCCCCGCTCGTTGATCTGTATCAGCCCCGGTTTAAGTGGGACCGCTACCTTTCAAAGCGGTGCCTTCCTGCCCGTCGGTCAACATCGTTCAACACAATCTCAACGAGGGTGATTCCATGCAACGTGCGTACACGGGCGGCACGGCCAAGCCGTTCTTCTCCGAAGACAGCAAGTTCTATCTGGTGGGAGGCGGCATTGCATCGCTGGCCGCGGCCGCGTTCCTGATCCGCGATGCCGATGTTCCGGGCCGCAATATCACGATCCTCGAAGCGCTTGGCGTGGCAGGCGGAAGTCTGGACGCAGCGGGCTCGGCGCAAGATGGTTATGTACTGCGGGGCGGCCGCATGCTCGAGAGCAAGTACGTATGTACGTTTGACCTGTTTTCATCGATCCCTACGCTCGATGAAAGCAAGACGGTCACGCAGGAAATCCTGGACTGGAATGAAACGATGAAGACTTCGTCGAAGTCTCGTCTGGTACGCGACGGCCACCGGATCAACAAACCGAGTTCGGGCTCGCTGAACGAGACATCCTCACGCTCGAACGCCTCGCGATCGAACCGGAGCACTTGCTCGGCCGCAGCCGTATAGCGGACCACTTCTCCCCTGCCTTCTTCAAGACCCACTTCTGGCTGATGTGGTGCACGACCTTCGCATTCCAGCCGTGGCATAGCGCGGTTGAATTCAAGCGCTACCTGTTGCGCTTCGTGCACATGGTGTCGGGGTTCAACCCGTTGCACGGGATCATGCGCACGGTCTACAACCAATACGACTCGATGGTCCGGCCGCTGAGCAAATGGCTCGACGACCGTGGTGTCCAGTTCCAGTTCGGCACGCGTGTGAGTGATCTGGTGCTCAACGAAGCCAATGGCGAAACGCGCGTGGAGGGAATCGTCTGCGAGCGCGAGGGGCGTAGCGTTTCGATCCCCGTCGGGCCGCGCGATGCGGTGATCGTCACGCTGGGTTCAATGACCGAAGGCTCGACGCTCGGCGGTATGGATCGCGCCGCCGTGCTGAACAGTAAGGTTGTCGTGATCGATCCACGCGAAGAGTTTGGCGCATCGTTCGAGGTACCTGGCATCACGCTGTCGCGCGGCATGCCCGACGATGTCATCGCCGAACTGCAAATTGATGTTCATACCGCGATTGTCGGGCTGACCCATGATCCGAAGCTCGATGACATGGCCTTGATGGAAGCGTTGAAATCACCTGCTTTCTATGTGGGCGCGCTGGGCAGCCGCATCAACACCGAAAAACGCAAGGAACGTCTGCTGGAATTCGATCTGACACGTGCTCAGGTCGACCGGTTGCAGGGACCGACGGGCCTCTTCATCGGCTCGCGCACGCCGGCGGAGATGGCGATCTCCATTCTCGCGGAGATAACCGCCGCCAAATATCAGGTGCCGGTCTTGCAGCGCCGATCGATTCCAGAGCCGCAATTAATAGAGCGCGCGCGTTGCATCGACTCGCTTTCAACTGCATAGCAGAGGCTACGATCGCGGCGTGCGGCAGACTCGATCACTCGGCGTTGAACGCCGATGACGGACTTGTCACCAGATAGGTTAGCCCGTGCAACTCGCCTGCAACACGCTGGCGCAACTCACATGTCGCGGGCGGATGCGTCATCAGCGCCCAATAAGCGCCAGCCGTATCGCCGCTTCGGTGCACCGCACTCCACAGTTGACGCAGCTCATGTTCATTGCGCGCCGTTTCGAAGCGCCAGATTTCCGTCTTGTAACGATTGTCCAATACCTCCTGCAGGGCGTCGGCACCCGGGCCGCCTTCGGCGGCGATCTGTAGCGCGGCATGATGCACCTCGAAGTCGCTCGCCTCACGGAAGTCGAACGCCGAAAAGCGCACAACGATGTCGCGTAGATCGGCGTTGGCAAGACAGGTGCCGATCACCGAACAGTGCATATATGAATCGAGGTCGGCCAGCCGCGCGCGCTGGCCGTCGCTGCCGGGCACGTGCTCAGATGCATCCTGTTCCATGTACTCCGCAGTGAGCGGCTGGGCACGAACAAATGGTTGAACACGCATAGGACTTCTCGCTTCAGATGACCGAGGTGAACCGGAGCATGACACCGTAATATATATCCGGATATAGCGATTTGTACAGACTCCGTAATAGCGCCACGTGGCCCGGGCGATCTTGCTTATCCTTGGTTCAGACGCGGGATTTTCGCGGCGCTGTTGGCGCAGCAAGACTACACAAGTTCGGATGGCGTTGACCGAGGCCCCTCAATCCCGAGAGGGAAATCCGTGGAATGACCGCTCGCTGGCTCAGGTGGCTGTGGTGTGGTCATCCCGTTCTCGAACAACGCTACGCCAATCCGAAATGGGTATGTTCGCACCGTAATGTCGCGTTTCCGGCACCGTGTTGGGGAGTTTTAAGCAGAGGCTAAAGAAGTTCTTAAACTGGTCGATAGCGTGATTGGGGGCCGACTTCAAACCTGACCTGGGTCCGAGGTTCCCGCACGGAGAAACGCAGTGAAACGTCTCGTTTACGGCGCCCGGTGCGAACGCTTCGCAGTCGAGCGGCAGCACCCATGAAACGCAACCTGTTATTCCGGTTCCTCGCGCGCCTTCGCGTCGGCCGCAAGCTGTTGCTGATCTATCTGCTCGACCTGAGCGCGGTGCTGTACATCAGCGGCATCCTGATCCACGAGAAGTACATCGCGATTGACTTCTCCGACAAGGAGCTGATCGGCAATGCCTACGTCGCGGCTGCGCATGACGCACTCATCGACTTTGCACTTGCGGGGGCCGGACAGCATCAGACGACCGATCGATTGCAACGGACGGCGAGCCAGCTGACCGACGCGGAGCGCCGCTATGGCGCGAACATGCAGAGCGCCGAACTCAATGCCCGCGTGCTCGCCTCGCTTGCGGCCAGTGCGATGCCGCAAGCCAGCGCCGCGACAGTGGACGGTGGCCTTGAAGCGACACGCGAACTGGTGACGCGGGTCGGCAACCAGTCGAACCTGATTCTAGACCCGGACCTCGACAGCTACTATTCGATGTCGCTGTCGATCCTGCGCTATCCAGAGCTGCTTGGCGACATCAACCGAATCGGCCGGCACCTGCACGATGCCGGCGCGAGCCGTCGCGCCAAGCCGATGAGCCGTGACGAGATGCGCACCCGCTACCTCGTGCTCGAAGGGCAGCTCGACGCAGTATTGCAGGGGCTGCGTTCCGACTATGCCGAAGCGTCGGCCGCGAACGCCCTGCTCGCAGGTACGATTGGGCCGCCGGTCGAGCGCATGCTCGCCGCGATCGACGCGTATCGCCGTGTGGCCGGCGCCGCTGTCGATGCCGGCTCGGCTGTGGACACGCTTGCCGCGCTCGATGGCGCGCAACAGCGCGTGGTGGCGAGCGTGAGCGACGCGTGGAGTGTGACCGGCAATCAGCTCGAAAGACTGCTGCGTGAGCGCGTGCGCGGCCTCTTTGAGCGGATGTGGCTGCATCTCGGCACAGCGCTATTTCTGCTGTGCGCGATCCTGAGCATGGTGTACTTCGTCGCACAGCAGATCTCGCGGCCACTGCGCCAGCTCGCGCGCGTGATGGACACGGTGCGGCGCACGGGCGACCATTCGCTGCGTGCCAGTTGGCATAGCCAGGACGAGATCGGCCAGCTCGTGCGTGGCTTCAACGACATGCTCGCGCAGCTCGACCGCGAGCGCGACGTGCAGAAGGAACTCGCGGCGACAGCGCGCGCGTCGGCCGCGCAGCATGCGCTCGTCGAGGCGACCCCCGTGCCGATGGTCGTCACGGCGATCCCCGGGCACGAGGTGCTGCACGTGAACAAGCCCGCACTTTACTGGCTGAATGGCTGCACGGTCGACCCGTGGGCCTTCGGTCTCGACTCCGAGGTTCGCGCGCGTTTCTTCCAGCAACTCTCCGATCGCGAGGCAGTCGACGAATTCGAGGTGCACTGGAAAGCCGCCAACGAACCCACCTGGGCCATGTTGTCAGCGCGGCGCTTCAACTTCCAGGGACGTGACGCCGTGTTGACCGCATTCACGCCGATCAACCAGATCAAGCTGATGGAGCAACGCCTCGAGCTGTGGGGCAAGGTATTCGAGGCGTCATCCGAGGCGATCCTGATTCTCGATGCACAGCGACGGCTCGTGACTGCCAACGCGTCGTTCTATCGTGCGACGGGGTATCGTGCCGACGACGTGGCGGGCCGGGAACCCGCTTTTCTCTTCGGCGCGCAGGAGCATGACGACATTTTCCCGACCGTTATCGATTCCGTCGATCGCTTGAGCGCATGGCATGGCGAAGCGCACGTGCGGCGGCGCGCGGGCAGCGACTATCCGGCGTGGCTGATGCTGAGCGCGGTACGCGATCGACGCGCAAACGTGTCTCACTACATCTGTACGCTGATCGACATCACGGACCGCAAGAAGAGCGAGGCGCGCATCCAGTTCCTTGCCGAGCACGACGTGCTGACGGAGTTGCCGAACCGCGAGCTGTTCGTGAAGCGCCTTGCCATCGCGCTCGGCAACGCGCGCCGCACGGAACAGCGCATCGCGGTGCTGTTCATCGATCTCGACCGCTTCAAGAACGTCAACGATTCGCTGGGCCATCACATCGGCGACAACCTCCTGCGCTCAGTCTCGCGGCGCCTGTTGCAGGCCGTGCGCAGCAAAGACACGGTTAGCCGCCTCGGAGGCGACGAATTCACCGTGATCCTGAACGGCGTCAGCAACGCGGCTGATGTCATGCGCACGATCGATGAGCGTTTGCTGCCGCTGGTGCGCCAGCCGCACGAACTCGGCGGCCACACGCTACAGGTGTCGTGCAGCGTCGGCGTGGCACTTTTCCCCGACGACGGCGAGGACATCGAGACGCTGATGCAGAATGCCGATGCAGCGATGTACCAAGCGAAGGGGGCGGGACGCAATCTTGTCAAGTTCTTCACGCCCGACATGGCCGAACGCGCCCGCTACCGGTTGACACTCGAAGCGTGCCTGCGCACCGCCATCGCGACGCACGAGTTCCGGCTCGAGTACCAGCCGTGCGTCGATGCGCACACGGGCGCACTGGTAGCCGTCGAAGGGTTGCTGCGCTGGAACAGCCCGCAGATCGGCAAGGTGTCGCCCGCGCAGTTCATTCCGGTCGCGGAAGATACGCGGCTCATCATTCCGATCGGCGCGTGGGTGATAGAAGAAGCATGCCGGCAGGTCGCCGCGTGGGATGCGGAGGGACTGATGCCGGTGCGCGTCTCGATCAACGTGTCAGCGATCCAGCTGAGCGGGCCGGACCTGATCGGGACGCTCGCTGACAGTCTCGCGCGGCATCGCGTCGACCCGTGGCGTCTCGAACTCGAGATCACCGAGACCGTCCTGATAGATAACGCGGAGAACTATCTGGCCACGATCAACGCGATCCGCGCGCTCGGGGTCAAGCTATCGCTCGACGATTTCGGCACCGGTTACTCAAGCCTCAGCTATCTGAACCGCTTTCCGCTTGACCGGCTCAAGATCGATCGTGCGTTCGTGCTCGACATGCTCGACGCCCCCGCGGATCTCGCCATCATCCGGGCGATCATCGAGCTTGGCCACGAACTGGGCCTGAGCGTGGTCGCCGAGGGTGTCGAGAGCGAGCATCAGGCCCGCATCTTACGTACGATCGGTTGCGACGAGCTGCAAGGCTTCCTGTTCTCGAAGGCATTGTCGCCCGCCGATTTGTGGTCCTGGACCCACGCGCGAGGCGGCGTGAACGGCTCGCCCCGCATCGCGGCAGCCGTACCGGCTCGCGAGGATCGCGGTTACGATCCGTTGATAGCGGTTGGAGAGTCGATGAACGATACGTAACGGAATCTTTGATACGGCGGCCACGCCCTGCTATATCGCGGTCGAAGATGACGCTAAATAGAGATGTCGTGTTTGGGCAAGATAGGATGAGTAATTTCCCCGTCAGTGCACTTCGATTTCCTCGACCTCACGCACGCCGATCAAATCGCAAAGCATGTCGCGATAAGCAGCAAACTCGACGGTCGACATGCGCGACAACGAAATCGTGATCAGTTCCTGCTGTTCGTTGTCGCCGTCCTCGCTTACGCGGATCTGTCTGATACGAGGCCCGTCGTCACCGAATACACGGCACAACACCGGCAGCGTGATCGCCCCCCGATCCACTTGAAGGCGCAGCTCCCGGCGCAGCTTGCCTTTGGTGCGCAACTGGCGCGCCATCGGTTTGACCCACGTGAGCGTCGTCAGGATGATCACTGTTGCCGCCAGCGCCAACACATAGAGCCCGCCACCCGCCGCGAGCCCGATCCCTGCGACGGCCCAGACACTTGCCGCCGTCGTCAGCCCGCGCACCACCTCGCCGCGCAGCAGAATCGCGCCAGCGCCGAGAAATCCGATTCCCGACACAACCTGCGCCGCTACGCGTGATGGATCGAGGGCGACGTTTGGCATCGAGCGGGTGTCTTCGAAACCGAACGCCGAAACGATCATCACGAGAGACGAGGCCACGCACACCAGCATATGCGTGCGCAGACCGGCCGGAAACGCAAACCGCTCTCGCTCGAAGCCGATGACGCCGCCCAGCACCGCAGCAAAAAGCAGCCTTGCAATCAGTTCGATATTCCCCGGCATATCGCGTTCTCCCCCGTGTCAGCCCCATGGCAAGGTAAAGGTCTTCACGTTCGTGAAGCTCTTCATCGCTTCCTGGACACCCTCCTTATGGCCCAGCCCCGAATCCTTTATGCCGCCGAACGGCGTCAACTCGATCCGGTAGCCGGGCACTTCCCAGACGTTCACCGTTCCCACGTTGAGTTCATTCGCGAAACGCGTGACATTGTCGAGGCTGTCCGTGCAGACGCCCGACGACAAGCCATAGGCTGTGCCGTTGGCTATCCGGATGGCATCGTCGAGATCGTTGAATGCAATGATCGGCGAGACCGGGCCGAACGTTTCTTGCGCGACCAGTTCCATCGACGGTGTGACGCGGTCCAGCACGGTCGGCGGAAAGAGCGCACCCCGACGCTCATTGCCGGTCAGCAGGCGCGCGCCTTGTGCAATCGCGTCATTGACCCGTGCTTCGAACAGCGACGCAGCTGCTTCGTCGATGACCGTACCCATGTCGGAGTCGGCGTCTCCCGGGTCACCGCACTTCCAGGCCCTGGTCTTCTCGACCACCAGTTCGGTGAAGCGATCAGCCACCGTCCGCTGCACCAGAATTCGCTTGATGGCCGTGCAGCGTTGCCCGGAATTCTTGTACGAACCGAGCACCGCAAGCTCAGAAGCACGTTCAAGATCAGCATCGTCCATCACGATCAGCGGATCATTGCCGCCGAGCTCGAGCACCACGCGCCGATAGCCGGCCCGCGCGGCGATGTATTTACCGATAGCGACGCCTCCCGTAAAGGTCACGAGCGCGACATTCTGGTTCGTGATCAGCTCGTCGGCAATCTCGCCCGGGTCGCCGGTCACCACCTGGAGCATCGGCGGCGGCAGCCCTGCTTCGTACAACAGATCCGCCAGATAGTAAGCAGACAGCGGAACCTTTTCCGACGGCTTCAGCACGATACGGTTGTTGGTGGCGATCGCCGGCGCGATCTTGTGCGCCACCTGGTTCATCGGGTGATTGAACGGCGTGATCGCCGTAATGACCCCGAGGAGCGGCTCGCGCTGTGTAATGACGCGGCGCTTCTTCCCGTGAGGCGTCAGGTCGCACGAGAATACCTGGCCGTCGTCACGCAACGCCTCGCTCGCGGAGAAGTTGAACACATCTGCCACGCGTCCGATCTCGTAGCGAGAGTCCTTCAGGCACAGCCCCGATTCCAGCGTGATGAGCGCCGCCGCCTCTTCGGTCCGGGTGCGCAGCAGTTCTGCGGCGCGATTGAGAATAGACGCGCGCTCAAAGCGCGACAGTGTCGGCTTGTATCGAAGGGCCGCCTCGTACGCCATGCGTACATCATCGACTGAAGCCTTCGCTACGGTGCCTACCACGTCCCCGGTGTACGGGTTGATCACCTCGATCACGCGGTCTCGCGTCAACCTGTTGCCGTCGATCCGCAGAGCCTCCTCGCGGAACTGCGGCGGTTTGAGATCGATAGAGTTCATGCGTGCTGCTCCGGAAGATATGCAACGGCAGGTTGTTCCTGAAGTTCGTTCAACGCGATATGGAATACATCGAAATTGCGCAAGGTCCGGCCTTCGACGGTTCGCGCGAGCGGACGGTTGAACAGCAACGGCACGGTCTGCTCCGACAATCCGCCGTGTGAACGCAACGGCACCGTCAGTCCGGAAAGGTCGTGCGCCGCAGCGCTGCTGCCGAGCACGAACGACTTGTCGCTGATGACGACCAGATCCCCTACCCGATCAGGCGGCAATTCGAAGCGCATGCAAGCTTCACGGCGGGTCAGCACCGCCTCGATGTGCGGAAGTCGTGCGAGCCGTTCACGTAGCGCGACGCCGTCGTTACCGGCCGGCAGATACACCGTCGCGTACGAGCCTAGCGCCCCGTGGTGGCGTACATACGGGTCCGTGATCGGCAGGATCACGCGAACGCCACCGTCATTGACGCCACATTCCAGCCAGTCGTCGAGCAGATCCTGCAGATAGATGATGTTCGGCTCGCCCGTCTTCGGATCGTGCTTGGCGTTCATGCCGTGATCCGCAGTGACGCCGAGCACCGCGCCCAGTTCGTGCAGACGCGACAGATACCGGTCCATCATTGCGTAAAACGCGTTCGCGCCATCGGTACCCGGGGCAAACTTGTGCTGGACGTAGTCGGTTGTCGACAGATACATCAGATCCGCGCGATCGTTTTCGAGCAGCCACACGCCGGTCGCGAAGACGAATTCGGAGAGGTCCGCGCTGTACACCTCGGGCAACGGCATGCCGACGCGCTCCAGCACCCGGTCGATACCGTTCGCCTCGACGGTGGCCTCGTCCGCTTTTTCCGCGGACAGGCAGATTCCGCGCAGACCATGGCCAAGCAATGCGCGCAGCTTGTCCTTCGCCGTGACCACGGCTACCCGCGAGCCGGCTTCGGCCGCGGCTGCCAGGAGGGTGCCGGCCCGCAGATAACGCGGGTCGTTCATGAGCACCTCGCGGCCGCGGCCCTCATCCGCGTCGCGGTCGTAGAAGTAGTTCCCGCAGATGCCGTGCACGGCTGGCGGAGCGCCGCATACGATCGACAGGTTGTTCGGGTTGGTGAACGACGGCATCACGCATTGCGCGTGCAGCGCCGTACCGTTTTCGAGCAGCTTGCTCAGGAACGGCGTGACGCCCGCTGCGGCCGCACGATACAGATAGTCATACTCACAACCGTCAATGCACACGATAACCGTCGGCTGGCGCGGCAAGTCATAGCTTCGGCCATTGACCGCAATGCTGGAGAGTGGATTCATGTCGAAGGTCCTTTACGGTCTTTTATAGTCATTTAGGAAAGCGAATGATTAGAACGTGCGCCGGATGAAGTACGTGCAGACAGCGCTGAGCAGCCCCACACAGGCGATGTACAGCGCAATCCACCATGGCTGCAGGTTGCCGTAGTGCAGAAGCGCCATGGCGACGAGCGGCGTGATCGAACTGGAGACAATGCCCGACACCTGGTACACGATGGAGATGCCGCTATAGCGAACCCGCGTATCGAACAATTCGCAGAACATCGCGGCCTCCGGTCCGTAGACAAACGGATAGATCACTCCGAGTACGATCACGATCGTGGCGGTCACGGCGATGAGACTGCTCGTGTAGTGAAAAACCGCGAAAGCCGGCCACGCGCTCAGGCCACAGACCACTGCGCCCCAGCCGAACACCTTGCGGCGGCCGATCCGGTCGGACAGGCGCGAAGCGACCGGAATCATGAACATCAGCACCAATGCGGCAAGCGTCACGGCGACGAGCACCGCCGACTTCGCGTAATGCTGGATGCCAACGAGGTAGCTCAGCGCGAACACGGCGTAAGTATTGAAAATCACGCCATCGATATAACGTGCGCCCCAACCCAGGAACACGTTCTTGCGGTAGTCGGTAAATACCTCTCGCGCCGGCACCTTCGCAACCGCGTGAGTGTCGCGAATCTTCGCAAACGCGGGTGTTTCGACAATGCGCAACCGGATGAACATGCCCACGCCAACGAGGAGGATGCTGGCCATGAAAGCGGCCCGCCAGCCCCATTGCAGGAAGGCCTCGGGAGTCAGCCAGGTCGTGAGTACCGCCACCGCGCCGCTGCTCAGGCACAGGCCAATTGCAAGCCCGATCTGCGGATACGATGCATAGAGGCCGCGATGTTCGCGAGGCGCATACTCAAAAGCCATCAACACGGCGCCGCCCCACTCGCCTCCCAGACCAATGCCCTGCAGCAGCCGCAACAACAGCAGGCAAGCAGGAGCCCAGATGCCGATCGAGGCGTAGGTTGGCAGGACGCCGATCAGGAACGTGGACACGCCCATGATGGAAAGCGTAAGCACCAGCAAAGGCTTGCGTCCGAACCGGTCGCCGAAATGGCCGAAGATCACACCGCCAAGCGGACGGGTGACGAAACCGACCGCGTAGACCGTATAAGCCAGCATGGTGGAAACGAATGCGTTCCCGGTTGGGAAGAACAGCTTGTCGAATACGAGTCCGGTAATCGTGCCGTAGAGGAAGAAGTCATACCACTCGACGGTCGTGCCGATCAGACTGGCTAGGGCAACTGACTTCACAGACCGGACACTGACGGCAGCCGGCATGTCTCCTGCGATTTCCACTGCTTCCATGGCTTGTCTCCTGATAGTTGCCGGGCCCGTGACGCCACTTGACGTCCGCTGCCTCGGCACTTGCCTTTAATGCGGCTTTTTCTTGTGTTGCAAGATGCACCGGTGCGAACCCGGCCTGTGCTTTTCTCCTCGATTTTTATACGCTGATGCTGATTCCAGCCACTGTCCTGCAGCCGCCCCGTCAAACACCCGTGGCGATGAAGTTGCGTCCCCGCGGCCCGCTCAACGCGTGAGCGATCATCCTGTCCGACTCCTCGGCAGTCACGCCATAACTCGAAAACGACGTGCGTACGCCGAGCGATTCAAGAAACCCGGTCAGGTAAGCGGCTGCATCGGCTAGCCGGCATGGGAAGATTTTCGCAAGCACTGCGTCGCGCCCGGCGTTCTTGCCTAGCGCGAGATCCAGCACCATCGGCAGCGTGAACGAACACGCGATTCCATGAGGCAGACCGTGGTGGATTGTCATCTCATACGAAATGGAATGAGCAAGCGCAGTCTTCGTGTTCGAGAATGCGAGCCCGGCTTTAAGCGCTGCTAACGAGGCCCGCTCGCGCAGTGTCCGGTCCTGCAGATTCGCGGCGAGTGCCGGCAGCGTGGCCAGCATGTCGCGCGCGGCCGACACGGCGAATTCGTCGGAGATGGGGTTCGCATTGACATTCCAGATCGCTTCGAGCGCGTGCGACAGCGCGTCGAGACCGCTTTGCACCGTGACCGAAAGCGGCAGCGAAAGCGTGAGTTCCGGATCGACGATCGCGGCCTCCGGCCACGTTTGCGGGAGCTGCAACGAATACTTGCGCTGCTTGATCGTACGGTCCCAGATCGTTGCCCACGGCGTCACTTCGCTACCGGTGCCCGAGGTGGTCGGAACCGTTATCAGCGACTTCACGCGCGGTGGCGTGAACGGCTTCCCTGTGTCGAGTAATGCCAGCAACTCCGCGAAATCGCCGCTTTCGGTGCCCACCATCAGGGTTTTCGCGGTGTCGAGCACGCTGCCGCCTCCGATCGCGACGATGACCGAGCAATGCTCATGACTCTGCCAGTCATATCTCTGCCAAAAATCGCGATACAGCCCGGCGAGATGAGTGACGTCCGGGTTCGGCTGTACATCGTCGATCACCGCGACCACGCTATCGCCGCACAACGCACGCACGCGCTGCACGAGACCGATTTGCGCCGCTTCCGGGAACGTCACGATGACGGCGCGGCGATCTCCGAGAACCTGAGGCAAGCGCTCGATACAACCGAGGCCGAAATGGACCTCTACTGGATTCAAAAAAACACCGTTCATAGTCCCCTCTCTTTTCGTGGTGCATCTGATACGGATGAATTATGGGAAACATCGATGTATAGTAAAAATACAAATATTTTTGTCGATGTATTCAACGAATCTATGCGACTCACTCAATTGCGCTCGTTCTACGCCGTCGGCAAGCACGGCAGCGTGACAGCCGCCGCGCGTGCACTGCACGTCAGCCAGCCGACTGTCACAACGCAGGTGCGGGATCTGGAGGAAAGCTACGGGGTGGAACTGTTCCATCGCAGCGGCCGGCGGATCATCCTGACCGCTGCAGGGGAAACCCTGTTTGCAATCGCCCAGCGGATGTTCGGTAACGAACAGGAGGCCATCGACTTCCTGAAGGAATCGGCGGGCCTGAGTACTGGAATCATCCGGGTGGGCGCAGTCGGTCCGCTACACGCCATGGAAATCATCGCGGCGTTTCATCTTCGCTACCCGGGATTGCATGTATCCATCCGGCTCGGTAACTCAGAGGAAACCGTGCGCGGCCTGCTGTCCTATGAAACGGATGTTGCGGTCCTGGCGCAGTACGGTACCGATACCCGGCTTCACTACGTGCCCTACCGGCAGCATCCGCTGGTTATCATCGTTCCGGCTACGCATCGGCTGGCGCGCCGCCGACGCGTTACCCTGGAAGAACTCCGCAACGAGCAGATGATCATGCGAGAGCCAGGTTCAACGACCCGCAAGGCGCTCGAAGACGCGTTCAGGCAGCACGGCATCAAGCCAAACTTCGAGCTCGAAGTAGGAAGCCGCGAGGCCGTGCGCGAAGCGGTTATTCTTGGACTTGGAATAGCGGCGGTATCTGAGCGCGAGCATGTCGACGACTCGCGTCTGCGCAAGCTTTCGATCGACGGCGAGAGGGTCTTGACTCACGCGCATGTGGCCTGCCTCGCCGAGCGGAAGGCTGCACGACTCGTGCAAGCGTTCCTCGACGTAGTCAACCGGATATTGATCGAAAAAGACGCAGGAGCTGCGGCCGGCTGAGCGGAGACTGGGTCGGCGGATAACCGTTCCACAACGAACAGCGTTCAGCCGAACTCAGCATCCCGCTTTTCTCGAAAGGCTCTCACACCTTCCAGGGCGTCGGGCGTGGCTTTACATACAGACGCGGCGAATTCATGCGCAAGCTCGGCCTGCCCTGATTCGACAATGCGCAATAGCCGCTTGCCGACGGAAAGAGACGCACTGGACCGACGTTGAAGCAGAGCGCAGATTTCGGCCACACGCGCATCAAGCTGCTCTCGCGGCAATGCCTCAGTGACCATCCCCCACACAGCGGCTCGCGCGGCCGTAATCGGCTCACCGAGCAATACGAGCTCTCGCGAACGGCCGGCGCCGACCAGGTCGGAAAGTCGCTGGCATCCCATCCAGCCTGGAATCGCACCGACGGACGCTTCTGGAAATCCGAGCATCGCACTGGTGGACGCGTATCTAAAGTCACACGACAGCGCGAGCTCCAATCCACCGCCAAGCGCACTGCCGGAAAGCACCGAGATAGTCGGGATGTCGAGCTCCGCAATACGCCGGAAGACGCGGTTCCCGGCCCGGATGAAACGGCTCCCCATTCCTTCGGGGTCGATATCCCCCCACTCTTCGATATCGGCGCCGCTGCAAAAAAAGCGCGGACTGGTCGAGCGAAATACTGCCACGCGTACGTCTCTCGCATTCTCGATCTTGGCGAGCGCAAGATCGACATCTGCGAGCATCGCCATCGTCAGAGCGTTGTGCCGTGCCCCGCGGTCAAGCGTGATTGTCGCGACGTGACGGTCAATGCTCAAGAGGATGTTGGAACTGGACATGAGAACGAGCCTTCGGGCCGACGAGTCATAGGGAGATTTTGCCGCGGCGCTAAAACATGCTCGCTAAATCCGACTGTTGCAGCCCTCACCGGGATTGACCACAGCGGCGTCCGCAAGATGAAAGCCGCTCAAAAATCCGAGCGGACGTTGTTATTCGCTGTCCTCATGCGGAAGCCCGAGTTTTGCGTAATCCTGGCCAAGCAATGCGCATAACGCCTCGACGATCAGCTCGTGATCATCGCGCTGCGCCAAACCGGAGACCGTGATCGAACCAATGACTCCGGCGCCTTGCACAGTCAGAGGAAAACCGCCGCCGTGTGAGGCGTAGTCAGCGTTGGACAAGCCAAACTTGTCGGCGAGCGTCGAATTGGACTCTGTCAGACGCAGGCCAACCGCGTATGAGCTGCATCGAAACTGCGCGACGCTGTTACTTTTTCGGCGTACCCAGTCTGCATTGTCAGGAGTCGCGCCGGCGAGAGCACTATAGAAAATAGAATGACCGAAAGTGCGCACGTCGATCGCAATCGGGAGTCCTCGATCTATTGCGAGTTCGTGCAAGTGCGCTCCAACTTCCCAACCGGAATCGGCGTCAAAGCGCGGAACGACGAGCAGCTTTTCCTGTTGTGCGATCTGCTGAAGGTCTCGGGTGATGTCCATATCGATTTAGACGGCGCGCGTCCATCCTCATGTGAAAAGTTAATGGGAAAGCACCGAGGATATCGGGCTTGATCCGCCTGAAGAACACGGGCCGCATAGAGGCCAACAACTGATGCGGCTTGCAATATCGTGCGGGCCATACCGTTGCATAGGAATAGAAGCCGTGGCGCCATATGGCGATCAGTCGATCAGCGGGACGAACTTAAGGATATGTTCGGCGACGCAAACCAGTTCACCGGCTTGATTGACCACCTCCAGCTTGGACACGGCACGTCGCCTCTCCAGATCGACGCTCTGCACGCGATACGTATAAGTCAGCGTGTCACCGATAAGCGCAGCCTTGAGAAAGCGAACCCGGTCATATCCAAGTGAGACGGGCGTCTCGCCTGCGTCGCGCAGTCCCGATAGCCGCTCCACTACCTCTGTCGAGCAATGCGACATCCACGCGACGAGCAGGGCCCCGTGCGCGATACGCGTTTTGTAGGGCGATCTGGACATGATCTCCATGCTCATGTGAGCCGGAGAGAAGTCGCCGCTCAGTCGCGCAAAGTCGTCGATGGCACCCGCCGTGACCTCTTTCGTCAAAACGACTTCGTCACCTACTTCCAGATAAAAAATACTGCCCAAGGAATTGCTCCGATAGAGGCCGATTGATGTTTTTAGAACGCAGCAACAGCCTCGTGTGCCGCGGAATAATTTCCTCCGGCGTCAACTCGATATATCAACCGAAAATTCGACGAAGTCCGCCCCTTCCTTGAGGATCGAATTGTTAGGCGGCTTGCGGCGCCCAAAGGGTTGGGCCTCCCGCCTCTTCATATCCCAGTGGGCCGCTTCGGCTCACCACCTCGAGGAACTGCCCCCACGGAGCGCGCAGGTAAACCCACGTAAGCCCTTTCATCGGTCCGGACTCGACGTACGTCGGCCCCTCCAGCACGTCCACACCTATCTCTCTCAAGTTGTCCGCAGCAGCCACGGCATCGTCGACCTGGAAGGCCATGTGAAATCCGCCCACTTCGCTATTGCGCTTGAGCGCGGATTGCTGCGTCTCACCGGAGTATTCAAAAAGCTCGAGGTTTGCGCCGCTTCCACAGCGCAGCACCTTGATGTTTTCGATGCGGCAATGCTCGGGAACACCCAGGCGCCGAGCCATATACGCGTTATCCGCAACGACCGGGCCCGTTTCCAGGATAGTGACTGCCCCAAAAGCCTTCTCAAAGAAACGGACCGCCTCGTCCAGGTTGGGGACCGTAAAGCCTACGTGCTCCATGCCATATGATTTCATCTCGCATTTCCGTTTGCCGACACCAGTTTGAAGGTCGATCAATTCGACGTCCCTGCTACAAAAGCAGCGCGTAAGTCCCAGGGTCCGAAACTAAAACGCTGGCTTGACCGTGTCGACGTTCTCCTTCGTCACGCGCACCGTCGGCAAAACAATTTTGGGCGGTACCTTTTCGCCTTTCAGAATTTTGAGCGCAACGGCCATGCCTTCAGTGCCGGCCGGCGGATACAGCCATGTCGCCGATTCATCTCCCGCCCGGATTGCGTCGAACTCCTCTTTCTGCCCGTCGAGCCCGGTTACCTTGATCTCCTTGGACCGCCCGCTCTCCTTGATCGCCTGGATCGCGCCAAGCGCCATCTCACCGTTCGCGGCGAACACCATGTCGATCGTGCCTTGCGGATGCGCCTGAAGGATGTTTTGCATGACCTCATACGCTTTGGGCCTGCGGTAATCGCCAGGCTGCGACGCAACGATCTTGATGTCGGGATATTTCTTCACGACGGACAAAAAGCCGCCGACCCGATTAAGTGATGTCTCGTCCCCGGGAATGCCTTCAATAACCACGACATTACCTTTGGGCTTGCCGTACTTCTGAGTCAGGCTGTCGACAAAGAATTGCCCGGCGTCGGCACCCAGCCCGCGGTTATCTCCCGAGACCATGGTGATTGCGCCAGCATTTTCGATTGGCTTGCCAACGAACATGTACGGAATGCCGCGTTCTTTCAGACTCTGCAACTCCTGACGCAGGCCCTCCGCCTTGCCCGCCTGAACCAGCAGCAGCTTGATCCCCTTCGACTGCATATCCTCAATGCCGGCGATCTGAGTCGCGACATTTCCCTGTCCGTCAGTGGCAAGAAGCCTGACGCCAGCAGTATTAGAAGCTGCTTCGATCTGCTTGCGCTGATTTGCGAGCCAGGGGTGGTCCAGACTCTCCTGCGACAGCCCTATTGTGTCCGGCGCGGCCCACGCCGCACCCATGGCACTGAACGAGAGTGTCGCCGCAGTCAAGGCATGCGCAATGGTTGAGTGTTTCATTTCGTCTCCTGTGTGTCGGGTACCTATCGGCCCCTGGAACGGCTGAGCTGAGCGTGAATCAGGACGGCTATCACGATGATTGCGCCCTTCACGATCAACTGTGTGTAAGCCGGGATGTTAAGAAGGTTGAGCAAGTTGTTGAGCACGCCGATCAGCAGCACACCGATGATCGTCCCGCCAATCCCGCCCGCGCCGCCGGCAAGACTCGTCCCGCCAACGACGACCGCCGCGATTGCGTCGAGTTCGAGGCCTTTGCCGAGATTGGCCTCCCCAATGTTCAATTGCGCCGCCATGACGATGCCGCCGAGTCCGGCGAAGAACCCGGACAAGCAGTACGCGATCACCCGTACCCGATCAACGGCGACACCCGAGAGGCGCGCCGCTTCAACGTTGCCGCCCACTGCGTAGACATGCCGCCCGTAGCGTGTCTTCTTCAGGATCACGACCGAGGCCAGCGCCATCAGGATGAACAGGATGGCTTGCACCGGAATACCGCCGAGCCGGCCGCGGCCAATCCATCCGAGTGAAACAGGCACGCCGATCACCGGTTGGCCATCGGAATAAGCCAGACCGACACCAACGAGCGCCGTCATCATGCCGAGGGTGACAATGAACGGCTGGATGCGTCCTTTGGTCGTGATGAAACCGTTCAGCCAGCCGCAGGCCAGAGCGACAGCAAGTCCGCCGGCAAGCGATGCAACAGGCCCGTACGGTTTAAGGCCCGCAACAGCAAGCGTCGTCAACGCGAGGATCGACCCGACCGACAGGTCGATGCCAGCGGTGAGGATGACGAATGTCATGCCCAGGGCAGTCAGACCAACTACCGACACTTGTCTCACTACGTTTAGCAGATTGTCAGGAGTAAGAAAGAACGGTGACGACAACGATGCTGCGACGCAGAGCAACAGAAAAATTGCCAGGATGCCGTACCGCTGAAACAGTTCGATACGATGGTATGCGTTGTTGGAGAAACGCTCGCTGGAATTAACATTCGGTAGTGATTTGGCCAGGGCCATGATTACCTCGCAATCATTTGTAGAACGGACTCTTCGGTTGATCCGAGCGCCATGGCCTCACCCGTGACCACGCCGTCGCGGACGCCGACAATGCGATCCGCCATACCGATCAATTCCGGCAATTCAGAAGAAATCAGGAGTACTGCTTTACCTGATCGTGCAATTTCATCAATGAGCCGATAAAACTCGGTCTTCGCGCCCACGTCTACGCCGCGTGTTGGCTCATCCAGAATCAGCAGCGAAAAGGAACTCGCCATCCATTTGCCGAAGACCACTTTTTGCTGGTTGCCACCGGAAAGCGTCACGACCGGCACTTCCACGCTCGAGGCCGATACCGCTAGTTGCTTGCAGACTTTTGCGACCCGTTCCCGTTCCCTGCGGCTTTCGACAAAACCTAACCGGCAGATGCTGCGCAACGTGGGCAAGATGGCGTTCTCGCGAATGCTCAAGCCCAGCACGAGTCCTTGCAACTTGCGATCTTCCGGAACAAGCGCAATGCCCGCCGCGATAGCCTGCGACGGAGATTGCGGCCGATGGCTTTGGCCCCGGAACGAGATGCGGCCGGCGGCGATGTTCTCGAGGCCGAAGATTGCTCTGGCAACCTCTGTCCTGCCTGCACCAACGAGTCCGGCAAGACCCACCACTTCCCCCGCACGGACGCTAAAGGTCATGTCCCGCACCCGTTCTTCCAGACGCAGACCCTCGACCTCAAGCACGATCTCGCCGGTCGTTACCGGCCGCTTTTCTGGAAAGCGTGTATCGAGTTCACGACCCACCATGAGCCGGATCAACGACTCCCGGTTAAGTTCTGCGACGGGCCGCGTGCACACGGAGCGCCCGTCCTTCATCACCGTGCAGGTGTCACAGAGGTCGAAGATTTCATCCAGCCGATGCGAAACATAGATGATTGTCACGCCCTCGCTAGAGAGCTTTCTGACCACGTTATAAAGCAATGTCATTTCGTGGTCGGATAGCGTTGCCGATGGTTCGTCCATGATCAGCACACGCGCGGAAACGGCTAACGACTTGGCGATTTCCACAAGCTGCTGCTCGGCGACAGACAAGGTACCGACACGCCGGCGGACATCGATTGGCGCGCCAATACGCTCCAGCAGCGCCTGTGCTTCGTGGCGCATGGACTTGCTCTCAAGCAGTCCGCCTCCGACGCGCTCGCGCCCCAGGAAGATGTTTTCTGCGACGTTCAATCCGGGTATCAGATTGAACTCCTGGTAGATGGTCGATACGCCTGCTGCGGCCGCTTTACCAGGTGACTCCGGCGCATAGGGTTCTCCGTCCAGCAGCAATTCACCTTCATCTGGAGCAATGGCGCTACTCAGGATCTTGATGAGCGTCGATTTGCCTGCCCCGTTCTCACCGACCAGTGCATGGACCGACCCCTTGCTGCACGCGAAGGCAATCTGATCAAGGGCGCGGACACCGGGGTAAGCCTTGCTGATTCCTCTTACTTCAAGTGCATTCATGGCGCCCCTCTTGAGTTGGCAACGCGAGAAGATAGGTCGCTCAGGCGACTTGCAACTGGATCTTCAGCACGCTCTTGTCTTCCGCGAGACGTGCGAATGCGTGTTCGACATCGTCGAGCCGATAGATCGTAGTGAGAAACGGCGCTACGTCGATACGCTTGTAGCCGAGTAGAGTCGCTGCCTCGTGCATGTCGTCGCCCATTCCTGCCACACTTGCCTGCACGCCCTGCTCACGCAGAACGAAATCAAGCGCTGAAATTCGGAACGTGTGGCCCGGCTTGGCCAAACCGAATGCGATCACACGCCCGCCCGGGCGGATCAACGCCAGCGCCCTTTCATAGAGATCAGTCGAACCGACGCTCTCAATCGCGACGTCGACACCGCGGCCATCAGTTGCGGCCCGCACGGCGGTTTCCAGTTGCGCAGCGTCGGCCACGACAAAATCCGCGCCGAGGTCTTTCGCGAGTTGCGCGCGCTGCGCGTTAGGCTCGGCCACGATGATCGGTGCCGCGCCCGAACGCAGCGCCAGTTGCAAATGCATCTGGCCGATCGGCCCTGCACCGATGACGAGCACGCTTTCTCCCAGCCGCAAATGACTCTTGCGAAACGCACGCACGATGCATGAGAGCGGTTCGACCATCGCGCCCTCTTCGATCGACATCGCAGCCGGCAACGGAACGACGGCATAGGCCGGCACCCGCACGTATTCAGCCATGCCGCCGTTCACGTGAATACCGAGTTGAACCATCTGCGGACAATTGAGAATTTCATTCTTGCGGCAGTAAAAGCAGCTGCGGCAACCGAGGTTGATATCGGCCGTTACCGGCTGGCCGACGCGCAGTCCTTGCACATCTGAACCCATCTCCGCGATCGTCCCCGAAAATTCATGGCCCGGAATCAATGGCAGGCGATCAGCAGAGTAGTTGCCGTGATAGATGTGCAGGTCGGTGCCGCAGATACCGCAGCGCTCTACCTTGATCAACACATCGGACGCGCCGCATTCAGGAATCGGCACGTCACGCAACTCGAACTGCTTCGGCGCAACGAGTACAGCAGCTTTCATGACTTTCTCTCTGTCGATAAACGCAAGGACGACATCGCCTCTGCCGCATGGCGAACCGCGGCGGTGAGGCTGGAAGGCGGGTGGCGAGCCGGACAGTTCGTTCCAGCCCGGCCAGGTTCTTCAGTCAGGTCTGCTGAGGAGTCGGGGCGTCCTGGCGGATCAGTTCGCGGCGCTTCAGCTCGGCCCAGAACGCGGGTGGAATGTCAGCCCTGAAGGTTTGGAGGTTGTCTTCCAGCTGCGCGACCGTTCGCACGCCGGGAATGTTGGTCGGGATCGCAGGATGACCCAAAACGAATTGCAGCGCCGCCGCTTTGAGCGGCACCGAGTATTCGTGACAAACCTGCTCCATCTTGCGCACGCGTTCGAGGATCGCTTCAGGCGCAGGTGCATAGTTGTACTTCGCACCTGCCACCGCACCCGTTGCCAGAATGCCGCTGTTATAACCGCCCCCGAGAATCACCGAGACTTGCCGCTCCTCGCACAGGGGCAGGAAACCGTCCAGCGCATCCTGTTCGAGCAAGGTGTAGCGGCCCGCCAGCAGCAGGCAGTCGAAATCTTGCCGGCGGATCGCTTCGTGCGCGACTTGCCACTCGTTGACACCAAGACCCACCGCTTTCACGACGCCTTCGTCCCGAAGCTTTAGCAGTGCTTTCGAGGCACCAGCCATGGCAGCCTCGAACATCTCAGGCTGACGCTTGCCATGTGTAAATACGTCGATGTCGTGAATCAGCGCAATGTCGATATGTTCCAGCGCGAGCCGCTGCAGGCTGTCTTCGATCGACCGCATCGTGCCGTCATAGCTGTAGTCGAAAACAGGTTCGAACGGCAACCCGTCAACCCACGGAGCGAAGTTGATCTCGGCGCGCTTGCGCGGCTTCAGAATGCGTCCAACCTTGGTCGACAGTACAAACTCTTCACGCGGATACCAGCGCAGTCCCTGCCCGCAGCGCGCTTCGCTTAGACCGTGGCCGTACATGGGGGCGGTGTCGAAGTAGCGCACGCCTGCGTCCCACGCTGCCTTGAGCAAGGCGGCCGAATCCTCTTCACTGATCGGCCTGAAGATATTGCCGATCGGCGCAGCGCCAAAACCCATCGCAGTGGTTTCGAGCCCTGAGCGCGGCCATTTACGTTTTGCTACTGGATCCATTCCTTGTCTCCTGTGTCGACCAGAGCTGGCGCTTGCCCGGCCTGTGCGAAGTAGTTGTTTCCATGAGTTCAGTTGCCCATCCGATCCAAACTTTAGTAACTCACCAGATGGTTACTTAGAAATGATATTAGGCCGCTGCGAAACATCTATCAAGCGGGTTTTCCCTGACTTCCTGCGGCTTTGTGCAACTTTCGATCAGGTACTCACAGTTGCGTTATTGCAGCGGCCCTGGCGCGTACATGATCAGGGCATAAGCCGCAGAAAAGCGGCCATCACGTCCACCGAGCTTTCGAGTAGATGACGGCCCGGATGCGTAGCGAGGCCGCGCGCCGAGGCGTCTTCAAGCAGGCGCGTTTGTGCGGGTTTCATGATGAGGTCCGCCACCACTGCGTTCGGACTCGCTCCAGTCAAATCGATCGGTAGCGGATCGCTCGTGCGCATCCCGCATGGCGTCGCGTTGACGATCAGATCGTGTGTCGCCTGCGCGACCGGAGCGCTTCGGCGGATCAGCGTAGACGTGCGACGCGAGCGCAGTGCATCTTCCAGGCGTTGCAGCGATTGGGTGTTGCTATCGAACAGATCAAGCGACGCGACTCCCGCATCGACCAGGGCGTGTGCGACTCCCGCGCCTGCGCCGCCGGTTCCAACAAGCAGCACCGACTTGTCGCGCACCACATGGTTGCAGGCATGGAGTCCCTGCACAAAGCCGACGCCATCAAACATGGCGGCCGCCCACGTGTCGTCCGCTTCCCGGCGCAGACAGTTGACGCTGCCGGTCTGCCGGGCCGCCTCGGACAAGTCCGCGGCGTAAGCGGCTGCAGCAATCTTGTGCGGCACGGTAACGACCACGCCCGCCAGGTTGACGATGCTCCGCAAGCCTTCGAGTACAGCACCGAGTTTCGCGGGCGGGACCTGCAGCGGAATCAGTACGGCATTGACGTCGTGCCGCTCGAACAGCGCGTTGAACAGTTCGGGCGATTTCGCCTGCCCGATGGAGTCGCCCACGATAGCGACGATCCTTGTGTCTCCGTCGATCTGCATCAGGATGTGCCCCCGTGCCGAAGCGTGATACGTTCGATCAACCGTTGCACGCGCAGTGCGTCTTCGCCAACAATGGAAGGTGCCCGATCCTCGCGGATAGCCGCGCAAAAATCCTTGATCAACTCACGATGCGCGGTATGAGAAAAGTCCATCGGCTTCGCACTGAAGCCCGAAGAAGACGGATCACGAAATTTATCGGTGCGGCCATCCTGGAAGACCACGCGCAGAGCGCTTCCTTCGAGCACCGCCGTGCCGTTTTTGCCGGCCACTTCAATGCGTTCAGGAAAGCCGGGAAACGCAGCGGTGGTCGCAAGCACATAACCGGACGCGCCACTTTCAAATCTGAGGGCGGCGCTTGCGAAGTCCTCCGCGTCCATCGAATGCAACAAGGTCGTCGCGGTTATGCCCGTCACGGACGACACATCGCCCGCCAGCCACATCAGCAGATCCAGCGAATGGATCGCTTGCGTCATCAGTACGCCGCCGCCATCGCGAGCATAGGTGCCCCTGCCGGGTTCGTCGTAGTAAGACTGCGGACGCCACCAGCGCAGATCGAGTCCCACATAAGCGAGCGGACCGAGCGCGCCGCCGTGAACCAAAGCGGCAAGCCGCTGCACGGCAGGTCGGAAACGGTTCTGAAACACGACACCGAGACGCACGCCAGCGTCGTAGCATGCTTGCACCAGAAGTTCAGCGCGTGAAGTCGAGATGTCCAGCGGCTTTTCAAGCAACACATGTTTGCGCGCTGCCGCAGCTCGCAGGACAAGATCGAGATGCGTGTGCGGCGGCGTCAAGATCAGAACGGCGTCGACACCGGGATCTTTAAGCACACGCTCGTACGATTCACCGAGTGGGAAGCCATACTGATGCGCAAATGGCTCGAGCCGTTCACGCGAGCGGCCCACCACACTAACCACTTCTACTTGGTCGCGCAGGTCGTTGAGCGCGAGCGCGTGGGGTGTGGCGGCGAGGCCGACGCCTACGATTGCAATTCGGGTCTTGTGCATTCTGGCGTCCCTGTTGGGATTAGGGATCGCGTTAGACCGACGCGGTCAGCGCGGGCACCGTGTCGAACAGATCGCCGACAAGACCATAATCGGCAACGCTGAAGATCGGTGCTTCGTCATCCTTATTGATTGCTACGATGACCTTTGAGTCCTTCATGCCCGCCAGATGCTGGATGGCACCCGAGATTCCGATGGCAATGTACAACTGCGGCGCGACGATCTTGCCGGTCTGGCCAACCTGATAGTCGTTCGGCACGAAGCCCGCGTCGACCGCGGCGCGCGATGCCCCCAGTGCTGCGTTCAGCTTGTCGGCTAGCGGTTCCAGAACCTTCTTGTAGTTTTCGCCGTTGCCCAAACCGCGGCCACCCGAAACGATGATCTTCGCCGACGTAAGCTCCGGACGGTCCAGCTTCGTCACTTCACGGTTCACGAACCGTGACAGGCCGGTGTCTGGTGCGGCTTCGATTATCTCGATCGTTGCGCTGCCGCCTTCTGCTGCAACGGCGTCGAAACCGGTTGCGCGCACCGTGATCACCTTGATCGGATCAGTCGATTGAACTGTCGCGATCGCATTGCCTGCATAGATCGGGCGCTCGAAGGTATCGGCGCTGACCACTGCAGTAATGTCGCTGATCTGCGCGACGTCCAGCTTCGCGGCAATGCGCGGCGCGATATTCTTGCCATAGGCGGTGGCCGGCACAAGGATGTGTGTGTAGTCCCTCGCAATCCCGAGCACCGTTGCTTCGATATTTTCCGCCAGACCCGCTTCGAGTTGCGGGGCGTCGGCCAGCAGCACCTTTGAAACACCAGCGATTCTCGCTGCTGCATCCGCTGCAGCCTGCGCGTTGTGACCCGCAACCAGCACGTGAATGTCGTCACCCATCTTTTGAGCGGCTGCAATCGTGTTCAACGTTGCGGGCTTGATCGATAAACCATCGTGTTCAGCAATTACCAGATTCGTCATTTCGTCCATCTCCTCACAACACCTTGGCTTCGCTCTTTAGCTTCTCAACCAGCGTCTTTACATCCGGCACTTTCGCACCAGCCGCGCGTTGCGGCGGCTCGACAACCTTCAGGATCTTCAGGCGCGGTATCACATCAACACCCAGTTCTACGGGTTTGAACGTTTCCAGTGGCTTTTTCTTCGCTTTCATGATGTTGGGCAGCGTCACGTAACGCGGCTCATTCAGACGCAGATCCGTGGTAATCACGGCTGGCAAGCTCAGGGACAGCGTTTCCGACCCGCCATCGACTTCACGCGAAATGATTGCCCGGCCGTCGGCCACCACCACCTTTGACGCAAAGGTGGCTTGTGGCAATCCAGCAAGCGCCGCCAGCATCTGGCCCGTCTGGTTCGAATCGTCGTCAATGGCCTGCTTGCCGAGGATAATCAGCGATGGCTGTTCCTTGTCGATCAGCGCCTTCAGAAGTTTTGCCACCGCGAGCGGCTGCAACTCTTCTGATGACTCGATCAGGATTGCGCGATCCGCGCCGATCGCCAGCGCCGTGCGCAGCGTTTCCTGGCATTGCGTCACGCCGCAAGACACGACAATGACCTCCAACGCTACCCCCGCTTCCTTCAGACGTACCGCCTCTTCCACCGCGATCTCATCGAATGGATTCATGGACATCTTCACGTTCGCGACATCCACGCCGCTACCATCTGATTTCACGCGTACCTTCACGTTGTAGTCAACCACACGCTTGACTGGCACCAGAATTTTCATCTGCAACAACTCCCTCAATAAAAACCGGCTAGAAGCAACCGGATCAGAATTCACTTGATGATCAGTACCTTCGAGCGGTCGAAGGCAACAGTCACTGCAATGATCAGGATCACCCCGAACACGATCTGCTGCGCAAACACGCTGATACCCACAAAGGTCATGCCAACTCGCGCAACCGATACCAGCAACGCGCCGACCAGCGTTCGCGCAATGCCTCCCGATCCGCCGGTTAGCGCAGTCCCGCCGACAATCACCGCGGCAATGGCGGGCAGCAGGAACTGGTTCGCCAGCGTGGGCGATCCGCTACCCAGGCGTCCGGCCATCACAACGCCAGCGAGCCCGGCAAAAAACGACGACGTGGCGAACACCAGGCACTTGGTCCGCGGCACACGCAAGCCCGACGCGATAGCCGCAGGCTCGCCCGCGCCTATGGCATCAACGTGCCGCCCGAACACGGTCGAGCGATGCAGGAACAGGCAAAATGCGAACACCGCGACGCCGAGCAGGATCTCGTGCGGCACGCCGAACGAGGAACCAGTGGTCCAGCCAAGCGACGCGTTGCGCATCTCGTCGCTGATCCCGATCGAGCGCGTACCCGATAGCGTCAGCGCAGCCGCTGATGCGATCCCGCCCACGGCGAGCGTCGCAATAAATGAAGGAATCCTTAGCACGGTCTGTATCACACCGCTCAGCAAGCCAATCCCAAACGACGCGGCGAGCGCAATCACTGCCGCCACGGCGCCATAACGCGGCAGCAACATGGCGACGATCACGCTCGAGAGCGACGCGACCGCCTGCAATGACAGGTCGATGCTGCCGAGCAGCACCACGAACGTCGTGCCGGCCGCCATGATGAACAACGTGGAACTGTCGGCCAGCAAGCCTAGCTGCGTCGACGGCGCAAGGAAACTTGGCTGCGCTATTTCAATCAGCAAATACAGTGCGACCAGGGCGACGAAAGGCGCGTTTTCGCCGAGCTTCGCTTTGAGAGTTGCGTTCAGATGTGGCATGTTGACCTCAGACCATGTGTTCTACGATTTCGACCTGCGAGGGCTTTTGCCCGACAACGCACGGCAGGATGGTTTGGGCGCGCCCGTCGCGCATCACCATCACGCGGTGGCTGAGACCGAGAATTTCTTCGAGGGTGTCGCCGGTGAGCACAACGGCAACGCCCTCCGCGCTCAATTCGCGGATGAGCTGATAGACCTCCTCCTTCGCACCAACATCCAGGCCGCGCGTGGGGTGATCGAGCACGAGAATCCGGCTGCCCGCAAAGCGCCATTTCGCCAGCACCACCTTCTGCTGATTGCCGCCTGACAAGTTGCGGCAGGACGCGTCAGGGCCTGGCGTCTTGATCCGCAGACGTTGGATCCACTCGGCCGCAATCAAGCGTTCGCCCGCCTTCTGCACAATACCGGCGCGGCTGACTGCGCCCAGACGCGGCAACGTGAGGTTTTGAGCCACGCTCATCTGGGTCACGAGCCCTTCCACCTTTCGCTCGCGCGGGACGTATCCGATCCCGAGCGCGACGGCATGAGTCGCCTGCGGCCTGAGACGAGTCGTGCCCACGATCACCTCTCCGCTGTCTAGTTTTTCGAGCCCCGCGATCACGCGGCAGAGTTCTTCGCGACCTGAACCGACCACCCCCGCCACGCCGAACACCTCGCCGTTACAGACCTCGAACGACACATCGTTCAACGCGTGACCAAGCGATGCGTGGCTCACCGAAAGCGCCACCTCGCGGCGACAGGGTTTTTGCAGGTTCTCGCGGTAGTACTCGCCGTGCATCGAACGGCCCACCATCAATTCGTGCAGCTGCGCCACTGACGCACTGGCCGCCGGCATTTCGGCGACCACCTTGCCGTCCTTCATCACGTACACGCGGTCGCTAAGCGACAAGAGTTCGTCCAGCCGATGCGAGACAAACACGAACGAAGCGCGCGACTTGAGTTCGCCCACGAGCCGAAACAGAATCTCGATCTCTGCGGCCTCGAGTACCGAGGTGGGTTCATCGAGAAGAATGACCGGCGTGCCGCCGGTCCGGCTCGCGAGCGAAAGGGCTCGCGCCAGCTCCACCATCTGGCGCTGACCAAACGACAGGTCCTCGCACAGCGTCAGCGGATCGACGTCCAGATGCACCGTCGCAAGCTCTTTGCGCGCAGCGCGCTTGAGCTTCGTCCAGTTCAGGCGCCCGAAGCTAACAAAGTCCTCTTCGCGACCCAGGAACAGATTCTCGGCAACGGTCAGGTTGGGCAGGATCGACTGTTCCTGGTACACCATCGCGATGCCCTTCGAAGTGGCGTCGCGCGGGTTTCGAATCACAAGCGGCTGGCCGTTGAGCATGATCTCGCCGGTGTCCTGGTGGTACGCGCCCGTGAGCAGTTTCATGAGCGTGGACTTGCCCGCGCCGTTCTCGCCGATCAGGCCAACAATCTCGTTCGGCCTGATTTCGATGGATACATCGTCCAGGGCAAGCACGCCGGGAAAGCGTTTGGTGACGTTCTTCAGTACAAGCATGTCTATTCTCCGGCACTTACTTGACGATGCGCCGACGCGAGCGATTAAGCGCTAACGTAACGGCGACGATAATCAGGACTCCCTGGATCCCCTGCTGAACATAGGGAGGCACGCCGAGCAGAACCATGCCGTTGGCGAGCACCACCACCACGAGCGTGCCGATCAGCGTGTTCATCGGACTGCCGTTGCCGCCGGCGAGCGATGTTCCGCCTACGACGATTGCCGTGATGGCGACGAACAATTGACCATTGGCTATGAGCGCATGACCCTGGCCGTATTGCGCGACGGAGAGAATGCCTGCCACCCCGTAAAAGGCGCCGGCCAGCGCGAATATGGCGATGCGCACACGGCTGACCCTCACGCCGCTCAGGCGAGCGAGATCCTCTCCGCCGCCAATAGCCAGGGTGTGACGACCCAACAGCGTATGCCGGTAGATGAACCACGCCACGCCAAGCGACAGCACCGCGATCCACACGGATAACGGCAGGCCGAAGTAGCGCGTGATCGAGATCGAACGCAGCGCCGTGTCGCTGACGCGGATCGTATTGCCTGACAACCATGCCGTTCCGATCCCCGACGCGACAAAACCGACCGCCAGCGTGGTGATGAACGACGGGATGCGCAGGAACACATGCAGCACGCCGTTGGTAAGCCCCAGGACCGCCCCCGCGGCAATCGCCACCGCCAGCACCCACAGCCCGAAGTGATTGTCGTTGTACGAGTTCTCAACGAGCATCGACACGGTAATGGCCGAGACCGCCACAATGCCTTCCGCCGACAAATCAATGCTGCCGAGCTGAATGACGAAGGTTCCACCCAGTGCGATGGTGAGCGGGATAGCGGCGGCGATCGCGATTCTCGACAGGTTCATCGGGTCGAAAAAATCGTGATTGAACGCGCCGATGCATACGCCAAGCGCCAGGAGAACCAGTAGCGGCGAAAATCGTCGTACCAGTGCGCGCGTCGAAACGAACCGGGTCCCGGTTGTTGGTAAGCGTATGGCCTGCCGGGTAGGCGCTGCGGTGAGCTTGTTCATCGATACACCACGGGTCCCGCCACTCGGGCATAAAGGTTGGTCCAGTCAATGCTTGGCGCCGACTCGCGGGCAATCACCGTCTGAACATTGAGCTTCGTCACGAGCGTCGCCTTGCAGAACGACTCGCGCTGGTCCTTGGGCAAGGTCGCGACATCGACCTTTTTGCTCTTCGCCTGAAGACCCATCGACAGGCCAATGCCGCCCAGCCAATAAGGGTCCCAGTCGACCGTTGTCACGAGTTCCCCCACCTTGACGGCCGCGAGGCCGGGCGTGGTGCCATCCATTCCGGACACCGGCAACTGACCCGCGAGTCCTTCGGCACGGAGCGCTTCGATCGCGCCGAGCGCCATGTCGTCGTTGGCTGCCCACACGCCCTTCACCTTCGAGTTGAAGCGAGTCAGCCAGGCCTGCATGATCGGGAAAGCCTTTTGCGAATCCCAGTCGGCAACCTGGAAATCCAGCAACTCGATACCCGGAAACTTCTTCAACGCGGCCATCAGCCCTGCCTTGCGTTCAATGGCCGGCACGTTGCTGAAAATACCGCCGAGCGCCACGACACCGCCCTTGCCGCCCATGGCCTTGAACAGTTCGGTCGCGGTCGCCTCGCCGTATGCCACGCCATCGAATGAAAGATGCGCGACGTAGTTCGGGTTGAAGTCCCACGGATGAAGGTCTTTTGGCTTGTTCCAGATCGTTGTCACGTACGCGCCGGCCTTCTGGCATGTCTCGACGATGACCCTTGCGTCCGCGGAATCGTTCGGGTCGATATTGAGGACGAGATTGCCGCCTGTCTTCTGCAGCAGTGCACGAATGTCAGCAATACCTTTTTCCGAGCTGCCTTCCGTGGTGAGCGGCACATAGGGCAGCCCAACGCTTTTGGCAAAGTTCTGGGCGCCCTTGTTGAATGCGGTGTAGTAGGGGTTGGTCAGTGAGCGAAACGAACAGGCGAGCGTGGTCTGCTCTGCACCGAACGAAAGACCCGACACCCCGCCACCAGCCACGGCGATGGCGGCGCCTGCGCCGAGTTTGATGAAGTCGCGTCGTGAAACGCCTGCGCGCTGGTCTTGTTTGAACATGATGTCTCCTCCGAGCAAAAAACCCTGTCATCAGGGATGGATAAATAACCAGATATTTACTGGAAACGGGAAGGCTGCACTGTGTGCGAGCCTCCTTGTTCCTGTGTGGTGACCGTGTTCAGGCGGCCGCTGTTTCATGCTTCTTGTGACCTGCGGTGCTCGCGAGCCGCCCCGACACGTGGGACGGTTGCGCCACCCGGCCGCGGACCAGGTCAGCGGCCTTCTCGGCAATCATCAACGTGGGAGCGTTCGTGTTCGAGCTGACAATACGCGGCATGACTGACGAATCCGCGATTCGCAAACCCACGATGCCATGTACGCGCAGTTGCGGATCAACGACCGATGCTTCATCGACGCCCATCTTGCACGTACCCACGGGGTGATAGCCGGTGCGCCCGTACTGCTTCGCATACAACTCGTACTCAGCCTGCGAACGAACCTTGCCTCCGGGGAAGTGCTCGCTCTTGATGTACTTGCGCAACGCGCCCTGACTCATGATTTCGCGGCTCTGACGGATACCCTCGACGGCGACCTTGAGATCATAAGGATCACGAATGTAAGCAGGATCGATCACCGGTGCATCGGCCGGATCAGCACTGTGCAACGTGACGCTGCCCCGGCTGTGCGGCCGCAGGAAATATGAATTGAGCGTGCAGCCCGAACCTGACGGCACCGGCGGCACGCCGGCCTCGACACCCGCCCCCGGCAGGAAATGAAACTGCAGATCCGGTGTCGGCACGCTGCTGTCCGAATACCAGAACGCGCCACCTTCAGCTATGTTCGACGTGACCGGCCCTTTGTTGAACAGTTTGTACTCCAGGCCGGCAAGCAGCATCATGTGCTTCTTCGCGTACTTGTCGAGGCTATAAGGACCGTTGAGTTCGTAGACAATATCGATGTCAAAGTGATCTTGCAGATTCTGACCGACACCGCTCAACGCATGCACGGGCTTGATGCCCGCCCGCTCCAGATCCTCCGGACGGCCGATGCCGGAGAGCATCAGCAGCTTCGGCGAACCTATCGCGCCGGCAGTGACGATCACCTCACGTTCGGCGCGCGCGATTTCCACGTTCGCGCGTTCGCCGCGCGGCGCAAACTCAACACCCACTGCGCGGCTGTTCTCGATCACCACGCGTGACACAAGGCAGTCGGTGCGAATCGTGAGATTGGGTCTTGGGCGCGCATCGCGCAGATAGCCCACTGCCGCGCTGCAGCGTTTGCCATTGCGTTGCGTCACCTGATATACGCCGACGCCTGCCTGCTGCGCACCGTTGAAGTCACTGTTGTGCGGCATGCCTGCTTCCTGCCCGGCGAGGACAAAAGCCTTCGTCAACTCGTTGACCGTGATCAGATCCGACACACCGAGCGGGCCGCCCACGCCGTGATACTCGTTACACAAGCGCTCGTTGTCTTCCATGCGGCGCAAGTACGGAAGAACGCCGTCGCGAAAGCCCCAACCGGCGCAGCCATCGCGCTCCCAGCCGTCATAGTCGGCAGCTTGGCCGCGCGTATAGACCATCGCATTGATCGAACCGCCGCCCCCGAGCACGCGGCCCTGGGCGAAGGGAATCTGCCGCTTCTGTGTTTCCGCCACCGCCGCAGTGTGATAACCCCATGTCAACGGGCCGCTGGTCATCTTGAAGAACCCCACCGGCATATGGATGTACGGGTCGGTGTCGGCCGGGCCGGCCTCAAGCAGCAGCACCCGGATGTTTGCGTCCTCGCTCAGGCGAGCCGCCAACGCGCAACCCGCAGCGCCGCCACCTACGATCACATAGTCATACATTGCTGTCTCCGATACTGTATTTTGTGGCCACGCGCTTGTAACGCGGCACTCACGTTTCGCGCGGCTCTGCGCGGCCGCCCGGGTTCAGGCACCACCAGACGGCTCACGCATTTCACGCAATCCAGCGCGGGCGATTGCCGAGCTGGATATGCACCGACTTTAGTTCGGTGTATTCCTCGACGCCGTAACGCCCCGTTTCGCGCCCGATGCCCGACTGCTTGACACCGCCGATCGGCATTTCCGGGCCGCCCGTGATGGTGCAATTCACCCAGATCCGGCCCGCCTGTACCTCACGGAAGCTCTTGATTGCACCTTGCAAGTCGCGCGTCCAGATGCTGGCAGCCAAGCCGAAGGCCACGCCGTTCGCAAGGTGGATTGCGTGCTCGAAAGTGTCGAACGGCGTGACCGCCAGTATCGGCCCGAAAATTTCTTCCTGTGCGAGCGCGCTGCCGGGTTGCACGTTACGAAACACCGTGGGCTGGATAAATAGCTTATCGCCCTCATTGCTGCTGGTGCCCCCGCAAACAAGTTGCGCGCCGTCGCGCCGGCCGGCGTCGATATAGCCACGGATCTTGTCAAACTGGCGTGCTTCGACAATCGCGCCGACATGATTGGACGCGTCGAGCGGATCGCCCACCTTCACCTTTTCGAGCACCGCCTTCACGCGTTCGACGAGTTCCTCTTCAACCGAGCGGTGCACGACGAGACGGCTGCCCGACACACAGCATTGCCCTGCGTTGAAGGAGATTCCGAAGGCAATCGCGTCCGCGGCGTCGTCGAGATCGGCATCGGCGAATACGATCTGCGGATTCTTGCCGCCCAACTCGAGCCCCACCTTTTTCATGTTGCCGCCGGCCGCGGTGAGGACCGAACGTCCTACCGGCGTCGAGCCGGTGAACGAAATCATGTCCACATCCATGTGCTCCGCGAGTGCCTGCCCAATCACCGGCCCCAGCCCCGTTACAACGTTGACCACGCCATCGGGCAGGCCTGCTTCGGTGAGCAAGGCGGCGAGCTTGAGCGTCGTCGTTGGAGTCAGTTCGGCGGGTTTGACCACCACGGTGCAGCCAGCCGCCAGTGCGAACGGCAGACGTTCGGAAAGAATGAAAAATGGGAAATTCCATGGCGTGATGATGCCCACCACGCCGACCGGTTGCCGCACGACAAGACCGAACAGATCGTTTCCCAGCGTGTCATGCGAATCGCCGTGCACGACACGCGCGAGGCCCGCCGCATATTCCCAAATACCCGCAGCTGCGGTGACCTCGCCGCGCGACTGTCCGATCGGCTTACCGCTTTCGAGCGTCTCAAGATAAGCCAGCGTCTCTACGTTCTCACGGATCAGGCTCGCCGTTTTCAACAGTACCGCTGCACGTTGCTCGCCGGACAGCCGGGACCAGCGGCCATCGTCGAAGGCGCGCCGTGCGGCCGCGACGGCCATGTCCAGGTCTCCGCTGGAGGCCCGCGACGTGGCGGTGACCGGCACGCCGTGCCCTGGGCTCTTGCGCGACACCCATTCGCCAGTCGCGCCTGCATAGTCCTTGCCGTCTATGAACATCGGCGTACGGACCGGTTCGGACGGTAAGCGCAGCGAGGCTGCCAGTTCGCTCAAATCTCTCATTCCTGCCTCCAAGTGTGAAATTCCTTCAGTGCCGCTCTAACCATCTCGGATCGACGACAGCGGCGTCGCGCTGTTACCGTCCTGTCGCTGGCCTGATTCGCTCTGTCATTGGCCTGATTTTGCACCATCCGGTTACTTCCTAGCAACCCGCTTCTGGTTTATAGTCACCCCAGATGACGTCAACCGGCAGTCGCCCCGCCCTTCCTACTTTCACGACCCTATGACCGCTGAAACCATCACTCAACGTCGCGCTTCGAAACCTGCTACAGCGACTGTCGAGCGCCAGCCCAGGCAGCGAGATCCGGAGGTCACGCGAGCACGCATTCTCGAAGCCGCGAAAATGGAGTTCGCGAAACTTGGCCTGGCCGGCGCTCGCGTCGAAGCCATCGCGACGCGCTCGAAGGCCAACAAGCGGATGATCTACCACTACTTCGGAAGCAAGGAAGAGCTGTTCGTGGCCGTGCTCGAAGACGCCTATGCCGACATCCGCATGGCGGAACTCAAGCTCGACCTCGATCATCTTTCGCCCCAGGATGCGATCGTCGCGCTCACCACGCATACTTGGAACTACTACCTGAAGCATCCTGAGTTCATGACGCTCGTGAACAGCGAGAACCTTCACAAGGCACGCCATGTGAAGAAGTCCGAACGGTTCAAGGAACTGCATCATGATTTCATTTCCATGTTGCAACGCATACTCGATCGCGGTATTGAAGCCGGAGTCTTTCGCAGCGGTGTCGACGTCCGGCAACTCCACATCACCATGGCTGCAGTCGGTTATTACTACCTGACCAATCGTTACACGAGCGGCCTGATCTTTGACTTCGACTTCATGAGTAAGGACGCATTGAAAGCGAGGCTCGACTTCAACATCGAGACGGTGCTCCGGCTGCTCCGCCCGTGACACACCGCGCCGGACCGGATCGAATCGTGGCGGCGATCACTTTCCTCATCCGGCCTCAAGCCACCTTTGCCACCTTCGACTGCTTCGACTGCTTCGACTGCAAGAGCAGCGCGTCGTCCACCAGCGGACGAAACGCCATGCGCGCGAGCACATCGCGCTCAACATCAATTCCCGGCGCTACTTCAATCAGCCGCACCCCCGCCGCTTCCAGGCGAAACACAGCACGCTCCGTTACATAAAGGACTTCCTGGCCGGCGATGCGCGCCTGTTCACCGCTGAACGTAATGTGCTGCACGCGATCGACGAGTTTGGGCACACTGCCGGGCGACAGGATACTCAGGCGCTCTCCCGCCTGCTCGACCTGAAGGCCTTTTGCCTCGAACGTGCCGCAAAAGACGATCTTTCGTGCGCCCTGAGTAATGTCGATGAAGCCGCCCGGGCCTACCACCGTTGCCCCGAGCTTCGATACGTTGATATTGCCTTGACCATCCATCTCGCCCATGCCGAGAAACGAGATGTCCACTCCGCCGCCACTGTAGAAATCGAACTGATCGACACTCGACAGGATCGCTTCTGCGTTGCGTGCAGAGCCGAACATCGGGCCGTCGAGCATTGCGCCGTTGTGGATGCCCTGCTCAACCGATCCCCAGAATGTGCCAAGCCGCCCCTGTTGCGCCATCAAGCCCGGGATTCCGCCGGGAATGCCGAAACCAAAGTTCGCTGAATGGCCCTCGTGCAGTTCCAGCGCTGCGCGCGCGGCAATGATGCGACGAATACCCGTAGGCACTTCATAGAAGCCGTCGGCGATACTTCCGAGCGATTCGCCACTTAGCGTGGGGTCGTAATCGGCGACGGCGCACTGCGCCTGCGCCGGCGTCTCGACGAGCGTATCGACGAGGATGCCCGGAATGCGAACCAGCCGCGCAGGCACATACCCGGCCGGCTCGCGTTCCCTGACCTGAACGATCACGCGGCCACCGCTGTTGTGCGCCGCCAGCGCTGCAGCGTAGACGTCGAGATCGGCCGGCTCGCGACGCAACGTGACGTTGCCGCCCGCATCCGCGGATGAACCGCGCAAAATCGCAAAGTCGACTTTGAAAGGCTTGTAGCGCAGGTATTCGCGGCCATCAAGCTCGATCAGTTCGACGAGATCTTCCGTCGCGCGCGCATTGATCTTGCCGCCATCGATCCGCGGATCGACGAAGGTACGCAGGCCGACGTGGGTGACCAGGCCCGGACGGCCCGCGCCAATTTCCCGCAACAGGGTGGAAATTGCTCCGGCGGGGAAGCTATAGGCTTCGAACGCGTTGTCCTTTGCCATTTGCTGCATGGCCGGCGACCAGCTCCAGTGGCCGCCGATAACGCGCCGAACCATACCGGGGTGCGCGAAACGTCCCAAGCCGCTGCCCTTGCCGTCGCCAATTCCAAGCGCGTGGACCACCGTCAGATCGCGCGGATGGCCGGTCGCGAGAAACCGTTGCTCGAGTTTCGCGAGCACGGCGTCCGGTTCGAGCAAACCGCCGCCGTTACTGGCCAGCGCAATCGTCGCCCCATCGAAGATCTGTTCAACCGCGTCTTCGGCTTGCATCCAGTTTTTCAATCTACCCTCCAATCAATTCGGACCAAAGCTCGTCGATGCAATCATCTGCCGAACTTAAATAACTATCCAGATGGTTACTTGTTGTCAATGTTGGCACAGGAAATCGTGGAATTCAAGAAGATATGCCTGACGCTCGGGTTTACCTTCACGAGCCGGAACCCGGGATGAAACGGGTCAAGGAATTCGGCCTTAAAGCTCGTTGACATCACTCGTTCATTGGTTTTAAATAACCATCCAGATGGTTACTTGATTCGAATGTTTGCACAGGAAATCACGTAATTCAAGCGGCGTGCGCGACGCGCGGCCTACCTGCGACAGTAGCGCACACCACGCACAAACACGTATCGATCATGAAGACGGAGACAGCATGAGACTCTCAGAAACCCACCAACAGATTCGCGAGACCACCCGACGGTTCGCGCAAGAGGTGATTCGCCCGCTGGCCGAAGCGCTTGATCGCGAAGAGCGCTTCCCCGCAGAGATCTATAGGCAGATGGGCGAACTAGGTCTTTTCGGCATCACGGTGCCCGAGGACTTCGGTGGTGCCGGACTCGACGTCACCGCGTACGCGCTCGTAATGGAAGAGCTCTCGCGAGGCTATGCGTCGGTGGCAGATCAGTGCGGCTTGCTCGAACTGGTCGGCACGCTGCTGAGCGTGCACGGCACCGAAGCCCAGCGCGCGCAGTACATGGCGCCATTGCTGCGCGCCCAGCTCAGACCCGCGTACTGCATCACGGAATCCGATGCAGGCACCGACGTGTCCGGCATTCGTACCACCGCCACGCGCACGGCCGAAGGCTGGGAACTGAGTGGCGCCAAGCTCTGGATCCACAACGCGCCGGTCGCTGACCTGGCGTTCGTGCTGGCACGCACCGATCCATCGGCGGGCAAGCGCGGCATGAGCATCTTTATCGTCGATTGCCATCTGGCGGGTGTTTCGAAAGGCCCGAAGGAACACAAGATGGGCCAGCGCGCCTCACAGGTGGGTGAACTGCATTTCGAGCGCGTAACGCTCCCGCACGATGCGTTGCTCGGGCAGGAAGGCCGCGGCTTTCACATCATGATGAGCGTGCTCGACAAGGGGCGTGTGGGCATTGCCGCGCTCGCCGTCGGCATCGCGCAGGCGGGACTCGAGGCCGCGCTTGACTACGCCCAGACACGCAAGCAGTTCGGCAGCCACATCGCCGACTTTCAGGGAATCCAGTGGATGCTCGCCGACATGGCGAAAGATATTCAAGCCGCGCGCCTGCTGGTGCTCGATGCCGCTGAACGACTCGAAACCGGCGACCGGGCGAGCATCGCCTGCTCGATGGCCAAGTGTTTTGCCGGCGACACGGCGGTCAAGCACAGCGCCAACGCGGTGCAGATTTTTGGCGGCAGCGGCTACATTCGCGGCTATGAAGTCGAACGTCTGTATCGGGACGCCAAAATCACGCAGATCTACGAGGGCACGAACCAGATTCAGCGCACCATCATTGCCCGCGACCTGATCGCCAACGGAGCCTCGATATGAGCGCACGCCCTATCGCATTGGTCACGGGCAGCCGGCGCGGCATCGGCCGGGCGATTGCGATCGAACTTGGCCGCGCCGGATTTGATGTCGCGCTCACCGATGTCGTGGCATCCGATGAACTCGACCAGGCCGTCGCCGAGGTCAGACGGACCGGCGCTCAGGCGATTCCCGTTGTCTCCGATCTCGCCGACATCGGCTCGCATCAGGCCACGCTGCTGGATATTGAAGCGCGGCTCGCCGGTCCGATCGATTGCCTCGTCAATAACGCGGGCGTATCGGTCATGTCGCGCGGCGACCTGCTCGACGTGACGCCCGAGAGCTTCGACCGCTGCATCGCCGTGAACACGCGCGGCACCTTCTTCCTGACCCAGGCATTCGCGAAACACCTGCTGGCCCGCTCGATAACCGGCGTCGCGCCTCATCCAAGCGTCATCACGATCACCTCGTCAAATGCAGTCGCCGCTTCGCCTCTGCGCGGCGAGTATTGCGTGTCAAAGGCGGGGTTGTCGATGGCAAACACGCTGTTCTCATTGCGCCTCGCGGAGCACGGCGTAAGCGTCTACGAAGTACAGCCTGGTCTGATCGAAACCGAAATGACTGCACCATCACGTGCACGCTATGACGCGCAAATCGACCAGGGCCTCACCGCGATCAAACGCTGGGGCACGCCGCAGGAAGTGGCGACCACCGTGCGCACGCTTGCGACCGGCGGCCTCCCCTACAGCGTTGGACAGGCCATCCGTATCGACGGTGGTCTGCTTGTGACCAAATACTGATCCGCACATGAACCTCACACTCAAACTTCCCACTGCGCCCGGCACGATGGAAACGTATCGTGTTGAAGGCGTGCCGCTCGACGTGCGTGCACCCGCGCGGCCTTTCACCCGCATTGCTTATTCGGCTGCCCATGTGGTGGCAGATCCGTTGCGCGCCGGCGAACTGAATGCTGCGCCCGCGATCGACTGGGAGCGCACGCTTGAATACCGGCGTTACCTGTTGCAACAAGGTCTTGGCATTGCTGAAGCCATGGATACCGCGCAACGCGGCATGGGCCTGCCCTGGAGCACCGCACTCGAACTGATCACACGCAGCATTGAAGGAACACGGGACATTCCTGGCGCGTTGATCACATCAGGCTGCGGCACCGATCACGTAGCGCTTGAATCCGTCACGAACTGCGATCAGGTGATCCGGGCATACGCCGATCAACTCGAAGCGGTGCAACGCCTGGGAGGACGCGTCATCCTGATGGCGAGCCGCGCGCTTTCGAGAGTAGCACGTTCTCCTGACGATTATCTTCGCGTATATCGTGAAGTGCTCGCAATGTGCGATCAACCGGTGATCCTGCACTGGCTCGGAGAGATGTTCGACCCTGAGCTTGCGGGCTACTGGGGCACGCCGGACTACGAAAGCGCGGCACAGGTCTGTCTGGACGTGATCGGCGGCAGTGTCGACCACGTCGACGGCATCAAGATCTCGCTGCTCGACGACGCAAAAGAAATCAGCTTCCGGCGAGCCCTGCCTTCCAGCGTGAAGATGTACACCGGCGACGACTTCAACTACCCGGCCCTGATCGCAGGCGACGAGGCCGGCTATTCGCATGCGCTACTTGGCATCTTCGATGCCATCGCGCCCGCCGCATCGCAAGCGCTGGCCGCGCTCGCCGATAACGACCTCGAGACCTACAACGCCTTGCTTGCGCCGACCGTTCCGTTGTCGCGACATATCTTCCGACCGCCAACGCAGTACTACAAAACGGGCGTGGTTTTCCTCGCGTACCTGAACGGCTTCCAGGATCACTTCTTCATGCCGGGCGGTCACCACGGTATGCGTCCGCCGGCTTACCTGGCCGACGTATTCCGCCTGGCCGACCAAGCCGGCCTGCTGTGCGATCCGGACGATGCGATCACTCGCATTCGAAAAGTCATGGCGCCGCTAGGATGCGGAGACTGACAATGGCTCGATCCGGAGGGCCAGTACGGCATATGGTGTTTTGCCGGTTCCGCAGCGAAGTGACGCCGGAACGCCGCCTCGCGTTCTTCGAGCAAATCCGGCGGCTGACGGAAGTGCCTGGGATTGCCTTCACCAATTTCCAGTGCGGACCCAACGTATCGCCGGAAGGCTATGGCATGACGTTCTCTGACGGCTTCACGATGGATTTCGCGAGCCGCGACGACTGCTTCGCTTATCTGGCACATCCGACGCATCAAGCCATTGGGGCCCGCCTTCTTGAGGCACTGGAAGACGGCATGCAAGGGCTGTTCGTCTTCGATATCGATCTGGAAACTCATGAGAAACCTGCAGGGAAGACTCGACCTGTGCTCCATCAATACCGCAACACTGGGCCATCGGGAGCCACTCAGCCATACGATTGACCGCATCGCCCGGGCGGGCTTTGGCGGAATCGCGCCGTGGCGCCGGGAAGTCGAGGGAGGCGACGTCCCGCGGCTTGCCCGCCAGATCAGGGCGCTCGACCTGAGCGTGACAGGCTATTGCCGCTCGACTTATCTACCAGCAGCAACGTCGGCCGAATTCAGCGCGAACGTCGAAGCAAACCGGGCCGCATTGCGCGATGCGGCTGTGCTCGGAGCTCGCTGTTTCGTGTTGGTGGTTGGTGGACTTGTATCCGGTAGCCGCGATCTGGAAGGCGCGCGATCCCAAGCGGCCGATGGGATCTCGATGCTGTTGGAAACCGCACGCGAGTACGGTGTGCCCCTTGCACTTGAGCCGCTTCATCCGATGTATGCAGCAAACCGTGCCGTGGTCAACACCCTCGCGCAGGCATTAAGCATGTGCGAAACGGTGGACCCGGAGCGCTCGGGTTTTATCGGCGTCGCCGTTGATGTTTACCACTGCTGGTGGGATCCGGAATTGACGGCATCCATTGCAAAAACCGGGCTGGCGGACCGCATCCTGGCGTATCACGTGTGCGACTGGCTCCACGAAACAAATGACATGCTGCTCGATCGCGGAATGATGGGCGACGGTGTCATCGACCTGCCGGCAGTGCGGTCATGCGTCGAGCGTGCCGGCTACGACGGCTTGGTGGAAGTCGAGATTTTTTCGGCGCAAAACTGGTGGCAACGCGAGCCGGATGAAGTGCTCGCACTCTGCGCTGATCGTCTGCAGACCGTCTGCTGATGGTGCAGCGTTAAACGACCAAAAACACGGATACAGCAATGACTGACAGGATTCGCTGGGGCATATTAGGCGCTGCAAAAATTGCCGACAACGCTGTAGCACCGGCTATGCAACGCTCGTCGAACGGCCGGGTAACCGTAGTTGCGAGCCGCGACCAGGCCCGCGCACAGGCTTTCGCGACAAGGCATGGAATCGACCGCGTCTTGACCAGTTACGATGAGGTGATCGAGAGCAGCGACGTGGACGCGATCTATATCCCCTTGCCAACGGCCAGCCATGTCGAATGGTGCAAGAAGGCCTTGCTCGGGGGCAAGCATGTGCTGTGCGAGAAACCGATTGCAATGAACGCCAAGGAGGTGCTCGAATTGATCGCCTTGCGCGACCAAACCGGGCTTGTATGCGGTGAAGCATTCATGGTGGCGCATCATCCGCAATGGATTTTTGTTCGCGACAGCCTTGCTCAGGGAATGATCGGTGAACTCACGCTGATTGAAGGATCGTTCACTTACTTCAACGACGATCCCAACGCGCTCAAGAACAATCTTGCGCTAGGCGGAGGTGGAGTTCGCGACATTGGTGTCTACCCGGTCGTGACCACGCGGCTTGCAACGGGCCTCGAACCTTCTCGTGTTCATGCCGAGATTCTGCTCGATCCTCGCTTCGGCACAGACCGGTTCGCCCGTTGCACCGCCCAGTTCCCCGGATTCTCAATGACGTTCTACTGCGGCACACAAATGTCGCGCCGCCAGCACATGATTTTTCACGGAACAAAAGGATGGTTGAGTGTAGATGCCCCCTTCAATCCGGGAATCTACGGTCCTGCACACATTCGCCATCGTTCCGATGAAACAGGTCAGACACACACCATGGAATTTGGCGACGTTGACCAATATCAATTGATGGTGGAGGACTTTGCCGCAACGGTGTTGGGACAAAAGGCAAATCTGGCCTTCGCACTTGAAAATTCGCTCGGCAATCAGCGGGTCATCGATCAAATAGTTCCTGACGGGCAAAGTGTTGGGCGAGGAAGTCATCGAAACGGACAGAACAGCGGCCGATGACACGCCCACCCTGACGTTCGGCTCCAATTCGCTTATAAGCTCGACCCGACGCTGGTCGATCCGCTCACCGTGCTGCCGCCTGGCGTGGCCGGCTCGGGCGCAACAAGCGAAGCGAAGACGCTCGTACACGACAAGCTGGCGGATCCGGACCGTCCTTCCCTCGCGTTGCTGAATCTGCTGCGCGGTAACGCCTACCAGCTCTTGAACGGCCAGACCGTGGCCAAGAAGCTCCAGGCACACGGAAAGGGTCAAGGGCCGCTTGCCGTTGACAGACTTGTCGTCCGGGTAGAAACGGACCAACGGCCGGACAACGATACCGATCCCGCGTCGCAGGCGTTCTAATGGACGCCCATCGATCCCGGCCTTCAGCAGGACACGCCGCTCTGGTTCCATGTTCTGGCCGAAGCGCAGGCGCCCATTCTCGATACTGTGACCGGCGGAGGGGGCCGCATTTTTTCCGAGAACGATCTGCTCAACGGCCCGGGGGCGCTGACTCAGCTCGGCTGGGTCGGCGGACGCATCGTCGCCGAAGTCATTTATGGCATCCTCGACTCGGACACGCAGTCCTTCGTGCGCAGCGCGAAAGGACCGGGCTGGAACCCGCGCTTCGCGGGAAGCGGTCCTGTTCACATGAAAGCTATGCTGGACTTTGTTGTGACGGCCTAGGCGGACAAGCACTCGCTCAATGTGCGGGAGAGTGGACTCATCACGAGAGTGAACCAGGCTGTGGGCGACCATTTTCGTCTACTTGACTGGCGTCCCATCTACCCTACCGTCAGGCCGCCAAGCTGCTTCGAGGCTTTGCAGTTGCTGGCGCTAAGCTGCGGCTTAGCGGTGCATTCTGGGCCCGGATCAGCGGTCTAAATGATTACTTAGGCATGGCCGGATACTTGATCATTGGCGCGTTCCTAATGACGTGGTTCTTGTACGCTGCGGTCTATAGAAGGAAGGGTTCCAATGAAATGGAAATCGCCACGCGTCCGGTGTAACGCCTCACGGACAGCCGCCAACCGAGGCATCGCCGGGTGATTCGATAGGTCCATGGACGGCTCCGCTCAAGGGCGTCCAAATCAAGCGACGCGACATCCGCAAAAGCCGATGGTGTGGCGAGCAGGCGACGACTGTGGCGCCGAACCCTACAACCTTGTGCAAAAGCGGGGCCATAATACCCGCCGCCAAGCGCTTCTTTAGCCGTGTACTAAATATAGCGGGTGTACATTCCTCGAGTCTCGCTAAGAGGACGCAGGCTAACCTCGAAAATAAACACGTGCCCGCTGTTGTCAATAGCGACAATCGATTTCTGCAACCGCGAAGCCAAGGATAACGAAAGCCACCGCCATATGACCAGCCAAGACAATCCGGACAGCAACGCAAGCAACCAAAGCAACGCAAGCAACCTGAAGGCCGCCTTCCTGCCGCACGACGAAACCTCTGCCGCGCCCGCCCGGATTTTCGGCGACGACGACAGCGGCGTCTACCGGACGCTGCTCGAATCCACCAAAGCGATCCCGTGGAAAATCGACTGGGCGACGATGAAATTTGCGTACATCGGCCCGCAGATCGAATCGCTGCTAGGCTGGCCGCCGTCGAGCTGGAAGGACGTCAACGACTGGGCTGAACGCATGCATCCGGATGACCGTGCATCGGTTGTCGACTTCTGCGTCACGCAATCCAAGGCCGGCACCGATCACGAAGCCGATTATCGCGCGCTCACACGCGACGGCGGTTACGTGTGGCTGCGCGACGTCGTGCATGTGGTACGCAACGCGGACGGCGAAGTCGACTCACTGGTCGGATTCATGTTCGATATCAGCGAACGCAAGCGCACCGAAGAAAAGCTCGCGGAGTTGCAAAAGGAACTGGAAAGACTGTCATTCCACGATAGCCTCACAGACGCAGGCAACCGCCGCATGTTCGACGGCGTCATGGCACGTGAATGGGCCGCAGCGAAAGCTTCGGGCACGCCACTTTCCCTGATCATGGTCGACATAGATTTCTTCAAGTCCTACAACGACTACTACGGCCATCTGCAAGGCGACACATGCTTGAAACACGTCGCGCGCATACTGGGCGAAGCGGCAGGATCGGACAGCTTTCTTGCGCGTTTCGGCGGCGAGGAGTTCATTCTGGTCCTCCCCAACACCCCTGCTGAAAACGCCGTGAGAATCGCCGAACGCTGCCGCGCGCTGATAGCGGAAGAAGCCATTGCGCATGTACGTTCGCCGCATAACCAATGCGTGACAGCAAGCTTTGGTGTCGGCACGATCGTGCCAACCGAAAGAATGGACGCAACGGCGTTCATCAATCTCGTCGATGCCCAGTTGTATCAGGCGAAAGATAATGGCCGCAACCGCATTGCAGCGGTCGATCACGCTGGCATCGGCGGCGAGGCGTTCAAGTCGCACTCGCGGTAAAACACCGCACGGAATTCGCGTCGTCGCCATGACGAATGACGACGCGTCGTTCTTATAGATCAGCGAATCTGCTGCGATCGGCAACTGGCTTCTATCCGCAACTCGGACCAAAAAATAGACCAGGACTTGAGCGCAGTAAAATGCTTCCAGGAACGCGGTGCCCTTACTCGCGGCATTCCGCGGACGCCATTTTGCTAAATAATCCTAATTAATTCCGTCAATGAGCCCCCTTAGCGGTTAGCGCGCTGCTTCTTTCGCGGCTGACTGGCATAATGCGCCTTTTCACGGATTGCCTTTCCCCGGATTCATTCCAATTACCGGGTCCGTTAAGTAAAAGGCGCCATGAAGCACTGATCCAATGCAGCAGCTTCCTCCACACTCGTATGCTTTGTACCGCAGCCACGAACCGCACGTGTAGCAACATGGCATTTTGTCTCTCTTATCATTGCCTGACCGGCACATAAACCCTCGATGACCAAAGCGCCGTACCTGCGCCCTGTCGCCGCCTATGCAATCATTGCGCTGACGCTTGGCGTCGTTGCGGGTTCGTTCGCATGGGTTGCCGGCTGGATCTACTGGCCATTCGTTCCTCCTCCGCTGACGGCCGCGCGAATGATAGACGTGTTCGAATCGACAACGCGCAAACACCCCGGCTTCCGGCGCAATCATGCAAAAGGGTTATGCGTGAGCGGCCACTTCGACAGCAACGGCGGGGGCGCGCAACTTTCGCGCGCGAGTGTCTTCAAGCGCGGCTCTTTTCCCTTTATAGGCCGGCTGTCAGCGCCCGGGAGCGATCCGACCCAAGAGGATGCCGATGCGCCGGTCCGCAGCTTCGCACTGAAAATGTCCTTGCCCCAAGGCGAAGAATGGCGCACCGCGATGAACTCCGTGCCAATCTTCGCCGTCAGCACACCCGACGCGCTGTATCAGCAATTGGCCGCATTGCAGCCCGACGCCGCCAGCGGCCGCGTGGACCCGGCGAAGATGGAGAGGTTTCTGGAAAAACATCCTGAAACAAGGGCTTTTCACGAATGGCTGGCGAAACACCCGGCGTCATCGAATTTTTATAACGCGAGTTATTTCAGCATCAACGCGTTCAGGTTCACCGACGCCCAAGGCAACACCCGTTTCGTCCGATGGAGCGTCGTGCCCGAAGCGGCCTACCAGCCTGTCACTGCAATCGACACGCGCGATCCGGACTTCCTTGCGCACGATTTGAGCAAGCGTCTCGTGCGCGGTCCCGTGCGCTGGCACCTGATGATCACGCCGGCCGCGCCCGGCGATCCGACCGCCGACGCCACCCGCCTCTGGCCGCAAGAGCGGGAGCTGCATCGCGTGGATGCGGGCGTGGTGGTGATCGACCAGGCAGAATCGCAGATCGATGGAGCCTGCCGCGATATCAACTTCGATCCGCTGGTGTTGCCGGCTGGAATCGAACCGTCGGACGATCCGCTGCTGGCCGCGCGCTCATCGGCGTATGCTGTTTCTTTCAATCGCCGTACACGCGAAGAAGCGCAGGCAGCGCAGCCAGGAAATTCCCGGCGATAAAACCGTGCGGCATGCCGAACGAGTCTGCGGCGAAATGCCCGATTGCAAGTTAAACTATGCGGTTCGTTTCACGCAGATCTCGCGTGCATGCTGCTGGCAGCATTCGGACAGGACACTGGTACCAGGAGATATTCGTTCGATGAACGGTGCAGACTTACCGAGCATGCTTCCCGACATGCTGCCGCGCTTGTGGGCCTTTGCGCTGCGCATATCGGGCGACCGGCACGACGCCGAGGATCTCGTGCAGCGCGCGTGTTTGCGCGCGCTGGAACGGGCGCACCAGCTGCAGCCCGATACGGCCCCGTTAAGCTGGATGTTTTCGATCGTGCATTCCACCTGGATCAACGAATTGCGGGCGCGAAGCGTGCGCAAACGTTCCAGCATGGAGTGGGACGACGATTTCCTGGAAAACATCGCCGACCCCGTGGATAAAGGCCCGGAAACGCAACTCATGCACGGCCAGATCATCAGCGCCGTGGAACGCCTGCCCGAGCCGCAGCGCGTTGTCATGCTGCTGGTCGCGGTCGAAGGCCTGAGTTATCAGGAAGCTGCAGATGTACTCGAGGTTCCTATCGGAACCGTCATGAGCCGCTTATCGCGCGCCCGGCAAGCCGTCGGCGCGCAGTTCAGCTCGCACGAACCGAAGCCAAAAGCCCCGGCGACGCGAAAGGACTCAATTGCATGAAAACCGATGAAGTAACGTTAATGGCGTATGTCGACGGCGAACTTCCGCCCGGCCAGCGCCACGAGGTCGAGGAACACATACGCGCGTCGGCCGAAGCGGCTGAGCTGGTCGAGATGCTGAAGGCGTCGCGCGTGGATTATCGGGGCGCATTCGCTGCGCAGGATTTGCCGCCCGTGCCTGATTCGCTGACGCAAAAGATTGAAGCCATGGCGCGTGCGCACGCCGCTGCACCCGCAGTCAATGACAATGCCGTGCCCTCACCAGCCGGCGCGCCGGTTCGCTCGCGCATGCGTTCCGTTCCCGCATGGCTCGCTGCTGCGTGCGTGGCGGGTGCGTTTTTCGGCGGAATGTTCCTGCGCCCCGGACCCTTGCTGAACCACGGCGAGTCCAGTTCGATGGCTGCAAGCAACCTGTCGCCGTGGGTGCAGGCCGCCACGGGCTACCAGAAGCTCTACACGCGCGACACGCTGGCCTACGTGAACGAGACGACGGAAACATCGTCGAAAACGGTGGACGACATCCGCCGCGAAGACGGTCTCGCGTTGCGGATTCCGGATTTGCACAGCGCCGGCCTGACGTTCAAGACCGTGCAGCGCCTGCGTTTCAACAACAAGCCGCTGGTGCAGATCGTTTATCAGCCTGAAAAAGGCGAGCCCGTTGCGCTCTGCGTGATGAAGGACGTGAAACCGGACCAAGGGGTTGCAAGTCAGGATGTCGATTCCATGCGTGTGGTGACCTGGCGTCAGGCTGAATTGAGCTATGCGCTGATCGGCAAACCCGATGGCGTGGACATGAATGCGCTCGGCAAACAGATCTCGAACCGCGAGGTGGAGCAGCTTTTCAGCGATGCGGCTTCTGTGATGCATCCCGAACCATTGGCTGGTTGAGTCTCTGCGGTTCACAAGATGTGGTGAGCAAGAAACACCGTAAGAAACATCCATTAAGCGTCTGCCCGAGATCACAGTTACACTTGTTACAGGTCTGTTCTGCGCGATAAAACGCGACGCTCACCAACGTTGATTTAGATGCGGCAGATATGGAATTTCGTTGCTGCCTTGGGTGTTCTTCAATTAGTACCGGTGTAATTTGATGCGCCCAGCTCCTCGCCGGGCTTTGCGGCGAGCGCAACGGGTGGTTGTGCTGGTTGTACGGGTGACCTGACTTGTTTTATAAATTGGCCCTTGGAAACTGTGAAGATTAGTAGAGTCCTCAAAGGTCGATTGCCATTCCAAATGAAAAATTTTCGTTCATTTGGAAAATGCAATTCAGGGCACGAGAGAAATAAAAACATAAATCATCAGCGAAAGCGAACTGCTTAAGTCTTATGAAATCGGACGATATCCTGCTGATGGCTTACGTCGACGGCGAACTGCCGTTGCACGAACGCGAGGAAGTCGAGCGCGAACTGCGCACCTCTCCCGACGTGGCCGAGCGCGTCGCGCTCTTGCAGGCTTCGCGGTTGCCTTATCGCGATGCATTTGCCGGGCAGACATTGCCGCCGGTTCCCGCCAGTCTCACGGCAAAGATCGAGGAAATGGCGCGAGCAGCCAAGGCCAGATCCGACAGCCAGACGACCCATCCCGATGTCAGCGTCAATGATCCCGTAGTGGAACGTGCGCCCGGAAGCCCTGCGTCATCGGCCATTCGTTCACGGCTGCGCATTGCACCAGCGTGGCTTGCCGTGGCGTTTCTTGGCGGCGCATTCGCGTGCGGACTCGTGTTGCGCCTCGGACCGAGTGCAGGGCCCGCATCGAATATGGGGGCTTCCATTGCATCGGTAGGAACGGGCGTGTCGCCATGGGTCACGGCTGCGGCGAGTTACCAGCAACTGTATTCACGCGAGACGGTGGCCAACGTCACCAGCGATACCGACCTGTCCATCAAGACCGTCAACGAAATCCATCAGGACGACGGCCTCGCGCTGCGCATTCCCGATTTGAGCGCGGCAGGGCTGACGTTCAAACGCGTGCAGCGGTTGCGCTTCAATAACAAGCCGCTCGTGCAGATCGTGTATTTGCCCAAGGAAGGCGCCCCCATTGCGCTGTGCGTGATGAAAGAGGTCAAGCCGGACGCTGCGGTGGCAGATCAAAAAGTGGCATCGATGACCGTGGTCACCTGGCGCCAGGCCGAACTCGGCTATGCGCTGATCGGGCAGCCGCAAGGCGTCGACCTGGCCGCGCTCGGCAAGCAGATCGCAAGCAGCCAGTCCCCGGCGCTGTTCAGCCGTGACGACTCGCGCGCTGAGCGCTTCGCTTTTGGCATCGGCGAAAACCTTCTTCGGCAGCCGCCCCGCTATCTGACAGGCGCGCCTGACAAGCCCGTCTAACAAGCGCGGAATAATTTCGTCGCTTCGCTGTTGTGTTTAATGCGCCGGCCATTTCCTGGCTCGCGGCGCATTAACGCACAGCGGAGCGCATGAGATATCGCCTCGAATACTTCCTGTTTCTGTTGCTCTCCCGTCGGCTGGTCAAACGCGTGCTGCGTGGTGTATTGACGTGCGGGTGTTTGCTCGCGGCCTCGCAAGCGCAAGCCGCCTGGACGATCACCAACGCCGACGCACCCGCCACCGTCATTCGCGCAGCCAACGTCTATCAGTTGGGCGTGGGCGAAGCGCTGCGTGACGATGACCTGATCGCATCCCCGCCGCGCGGTGTCGTCCAGCTTCAGGACGATGCAGGCAACCTGCTCGCGCTCGGCGCACAAACGCGCGTGTTGCTGCAGGCGGGCCCGCGCGTAGCCCTGCTCGATGGTTGGCTGAAGGTCGCCCATCCGTGCGCGGCTGCGCCCTGCAAGGCGCTCGATATCGATACCGAACGAGGTTCAATCGAGCTTGGTACGAACACGACGGCGAGCGCCGCGGTTGTGGTTGCAGCGCTGCCCGGCACGGATCGCGACAAGTCGACCATCGCCGTATTCAGCGAAAGCGGCACGCAAACGTTGGCCGTCTCCGCGCGTAAAAGCATGATCACGCCCGGGAGCTTTGCCTATGTGACCGTGAGCGCGCCGCCGCAGATTGCGCCGCGTCCATCGAGCGCTTTTCTCACCGATATGCCCGTCGCTTTCCGCGATGCCCTGCAGCGCCTGCCCGTCGCGCCGGCCGCGCACGACAGTCCCGTCAAGCCGCTGCGCGCCGTTACCTACGACGATGTTTCCGCGTGGCTCGCCAGCGACTTGCCGGCACGTAAGCGCTTCCCCGCGCGTTTTCGCTCGCGCCTGACGGACCAGGCGTTCCGCCGTGCCGTCGATCAAAACCTCAAGGCGCTGCCCGAGTGGCGCGTGCTGCTGTATCCCCCGCCCCCTCGCCCCGATGCCCGCCAACGCGCCTTGCAAGCCCTTCGCGTCAACACCGCCGCGCTGCCTGCGAACTCACTGTATCAACATCCATGAAACGCAAACTCTCTCTTAGCGCCAAGTTCAACCTCGTCTTCCTGATCGTCTTCGCAATCGGCCTGAGCGCGGCGGGCGTGGTCGCGGACCGGCTGTTGCAAAAGCAGGCGCTCGATGAAACCGTCCACGACGCCAACGTGCTGATCAGCGCGGCCGCATCGATGCAAAGCTACACCGCAACCCACGTCACACCGCTGCTCGCCACGCAGATCAAGTACCGGTTCGTGCCCGAGTCCATTCCGGCGTTTTCGGCTATCGAAATGCTGAACCTGCTGCAAAAGGATTTCCCCAATTTTTCGTACAAGTCGACCATGCTCAACCCGACCAATCCGCGTGACCGGCCGACCGACTGGGAGACCGATGTCATCACGCATCTGCACGATCATCCCGACCTGAAACAGATGACAGGTCAGCGTATTTCGTCGGGCAACCCGACGTTGTTCCTCGCGCGGCCGAGCCGCATCACGGACGTTGCGTGCATGCAATGCCACAGCACGCCGAGCGCGGCGCCCGCCACCATGATCGATAAATACGGCTCGGCGAACGGCTTCGGCTGGACCATGAACGATGTGATCGGCGCGGAGGTCGTCTCCGTGCCGATGACCCAACCCATAGAACGTGGCCGCGCTGTCTGGCGCACGTTCATGCTGTCGCTGACGGCTGTGTTCGCCGTGGTGCTGATCGTGATGAACGTGATGGTGAACATCCTGATCACGCGGCCGATCCAGTCACTCTCGCGCGCCGCCCACGAAATGAGTCTCGGCAAGCTCGCCGAAACACCCTTGCCCACCGGCGGATCGGATGAGATTGCTTCGCTGGCGGTATCGTTTGGACGCATGAGGACGAGTTTGATTGAAGCATTCAAGATCCTCGATGAAGGGGCGCACTGATCATGAGCGCATCCGCCGGCACGCCATCCGAACTCGGCCGATACCGCATCGAGCGTGTACTTGGACGCGGCGCGATGGGCGTGGTTTATCTGGCGTTCGATCCGCAGATCGAGCGCCATGTCGCGCTTAAAACCATCCGCAACGAATTGCTGCCGGCGGGTTCCGAAGGCGGATCGATACACGACCTGACCGCGCGATTCCTGAACGAAGCGCGCGCGGCCGGCCGTCTTGCCCATCCGAACATTGTGTCGGTGTACGACTATGGCGAAGCCGGCGATACGGCATACATCACGATGGAATACGTGCGTGGCGAGAGCCTCGCCGCGCGCCTCGCGCAGCATGCCAGAACACAAACCCGCATTGAACCGGCGCGTGCTCTGGGGTGCTTCCTGCAACTGCTCGACGGGCTCGATTACGCGCATCAGGAAGGCGTGATTCATCGCGACATCAAGCCGGCCAACCTGTTGATCACGCAACGCGGCGAATGCAAGATCACGGACTTCGGCATTGCACGGATTGAAGCTTCGCATCTCACGCAACTCGGCACGGTGATCGGCACGCCCAGCTACATGTCGCCGGAACAGTTCACGGGCGAGACTATCGATGCGCGCGCGGATCTTTTCTCCGCAGCGGTCGTGCTCTACGAAATGCTCACCGGTGTGTGCCCGTTCGCGGGTACGCCGACCGTGGTCATGCGCCAAGTGCTGAGCGAGACGCCGATGCTGCCATCGGAACGCGTGCCGGACTTGCCTTGTTATATCGATGCGATGTTGATGAAGGCGCTTTCCAAGCGGCCCGAAGACCGTTACGCCTCAGCACGAGAATGGCGCGATGTGCTGATGGGCGCACTCGGCGCAGCGCAATCCGACGACAGCGACCAGACGGTGATTGCATTTGCAAAACCGGTTGCGTTGCTCGAAGCGCCCGTGTTCACCGAGCCTTCAATGGCGTGGCCGCCTGAATTGATTGCACAACTCGAAGAGCGGCTGGCGAGCCATGTTGGACCGGTCGCGACGATCCTGTTGCGTCGTGCGACGGCGAAATCGTCGGACTTCAATGCGTTGCGCGAGCGGCTTGCCGCGCATTTTCCAACGGAGGCGGCCCGCCGCGATTTCAACGCGTTGTTGACACGGCTGGAAACGCCGGGGGAAGGGTCGCGGGTTGCATCGAGTATCAAACGGACGTCGACGACCGGGAACCAGGCGGCAGTTCAGGTGAGCCTTTCGCCCGAGATATTGCAGGACGCCACGCTCAAGCTCGCCGCTTACCTTGGGCCGATCGCACGGGTCATCGTCGCGCGCGCCGCCTTGAACGTGCCTGATACCGGCACGTTTTACGAGCGTTTGCTCAACGCCGTGCAAGATCCGAAAGACAGTCATGCATTACAGCGCGAATTCGGCATCTCTTCCGATTAACCTTCGAGCAGGCGCAGGAACAGTGCGGCATCAAGCGCTCCTTCATGCTTGTGCTGTCCCTGCGAGCTCGTCCACCAAACGCTTGCCGCACCCTCTTCGCTCAAGAACCGCTTGAACGTATCGCGCCAGACGAGCGTCTCGGCGCCGCTGCCAAGTTGTTCCAGTCCGGCCTCGAACTCCGTCAGCGAGAACGTCGCCTTCAACGTCGATAACGCCAGTCCCGCCGCCTGTTCGTACCAGACCGAACTGCTGCGCAACCAGTCGTGGAAGACGCCATGATCCATCGGCCGCGCAACGACAAATGGAAAATATCGCCCGACTGCGTCGATACCCGGCATCACCACGCCGGCGTATGCAGCGTCATCGATCACGCCTGGTTTCATCGCGAAGCACCATAACGGCATGCCAAGGAAGTCTTGCAACCATGCATCGCCGCGCTGCTTTTGTGCCTTCAACAGCCCGTGTTGCAGCCACGTATCCCACTGCATGACAAACCCGCGGGACAAGCCGCGGCCCACGAAGTCGCCATGCGTGCGCACTTTTCCGTAGAAGCCCGTGCCGGCTTCTTCAGGTTTCCTCATAGTTGCGCCGGGCAACGAAAGCGGTCGAGCACGCCCGCACGAAACGGATTGACCATGCTGCTTGCCGTGAGGTCGACCGAGACCAAACCGTTGTCGAAGACCGCCTTGAAACGGTCCGGCTGACCTGCGGGCGCGATGCGAGCAGTATCTAGCAGATGGAACAACGCCCACGGACCATCCGCGTGCGGCGCTGCAGCCGATGACGGATCGAGCTCCACGTGCGCCTGTCCGGTCCCCTTGCCGCTCGGCCACTGGAACGCGGCGGTCGCGCCCGGCGTGCTATCGGTCGCGACCAGTTGGACGCCGTCTATATCGAGGACGAACCGCTTGACGGATGGATCGATGGAAGCGAGCTTCGCCGAAAACCGCACCGATACATCATGGCCGCCGTCGCGAAACAACGCATCGCGGATCTGCGCGGCGTTCTGAAACTGTGCAAGGACGTCATCGGGAATACCGAGCGAGCGCGCTTCCGGACGCCAGCGCCACACCGCGCCCGACGTATCCACGCGATTCTGCAAGTTCTTCTGGAAGAAGTCATCGATCAGGCCGCCGGGCGCGAGGATGCGGCCGAAGTCATCGGGCGCGGCATCACGCGTGGAGGTGCGCACGAGCGGATAGCGGCCATCGAGCGCTTGCCGGCAAGCCGGCGCGACCGTCGATGCCCACAGTGCCCGAAGCTGGGCCCGCTGGCTTTGAACCTGCACGGTATCGGCGTTATCGGCCACGCCTTGCAGCACCGCGCCCAGCGGCGCGGGTGCGCCTTGCGCGAGCAGTTTCAAGCGGTCAAGCGAACTCGTGGGCGGCAGGGGTAGCGATTGTTTGCGCGCAGAATCGACCGCTTGCAGCGTGGCAGCGGCTTCCTTTAATGCACCGATAGAGTCATCGATCGGCGCACCCGATGTTGCCCCCGGCTTACCCGCCAGATCATGCAGCGCCTGGAAATGCGTGTTGACGAGCGCAGCGTTGTCGGTGCTTGCAACGGGTTGCGTTCGCTCTCCTGCGCCACCCAGGCTCTTGCGTAAAGCATCGAACTTGCCGGCGCCGGCGTCCGTGCCTGCGACAGGCGCGACGAACGTGGTCTCGCTCGACGCCGCTTCAATCAGCGCACGCAAAGGCGAATTCTGCGAGCCCATCAGGTTCGCCACGCGTGCGCCCTGATCGGGTGCGGAGAACGAGACGACACCCACATCGCCGAGCAGCCCGTCCCACTGCCGGATGCTTTCCTCGCAGTACAAACGCGTGAGAGCCGTGCGCAGTTCATCGACACCCGCAGCATCCGGTCTCGTTTCAGCGCGTCCCAGGACCCAGTCGTCTTTCGCGATACTGGCGAGCGTCATCTCCCGCAAGCGCAGGAACTGGGTGAAGCCGGCTTGCGTATAAGCGCCATCGATACCCTGCGTCAACGGCGTCCCGCTCTTGCGCACGAACACCAGCAGACCGCTCGGCCCCGCGGCCTTGGCGATGGAAAAATCCGCCAGATGCAATTGCGTAAGCTGCTGCTGGATGCGGCTGTTCAAGCGCTGCGCAAGCGGCACGCGGCTCAACGTTGCGCGCGCCTGGGCGATGAGGTTTTGATCCAGCGGCAGGTTTGAATCGAACTGTCCCCGGCGGAAGAGCGCCTCGAGATGCTGGTCGATACTCGCGCGTTGCGCGTCGCTTGCGGTTTTCAACGGACCGCGTTGCCAGTCGCGCATGGCCCAGCTTCTCAATGCGTCGGGATCGTAGTGCGCCGGGTCGCCAAGCATCAGGTACGCACGCAGCACTTCATATTGCAGCGCGGCGTTGTTCGCATCGCCTCGGCGCAACTCTTCTTCCATGCGCTGCACGACAATCGGCAACAAGGTCTGGCGCAACAAGCGCTGATAGACACGCTGCGCTTCGGCGCCGAGTTTCTCGCGTTGATCGAGACCGAGTTTCGCCCACCAGACGTCGCCGCGGGTCTCGCGTTCGGCTTCGCCGCCGGGCAGGTCACGGGCGGCATCGATTACGGGGAGGACCGTGAGCGGATCGTCGCCGAGCGTGGTCTGTTGCACTCGCTGCTGAAGCGCTGCGATCTGCTGACGGCTCTCTTCAACGAAACGGCGATTCGCACGATCGCTGACAAACAGTCCGATCAACCCGGCAATCAACACAGCGCCCACCACGCCAATGGCAATCCGCTGGAACCGTGCACGCCTGCGTTCGACACGCGCGTTGCCCCCCGCAAGACCCGCTTCCTCGAAGATCACGTCGCGCAGCAAGCGCTTCACAAAATACGCGCGTCCACTCGATGTATCGGCGAGCAGCACTTCGCGTTGCAACCCGAGCGCCGCGGCCATCGAACTCATCATGCGATCAAGCGGACGGCCGCTCTGCGTGCCGCTTGTGAAGTACACGCCGCGCAGCAAGGCGGCGCGATCAAAGCGCGATTCACTGAAGGCATCGTCGAGAAAACGCTGCAACGGCCCTTCGATACCCGCGAACTGCTGCGGGAACGAATAGATCAACGCGCGACGGCGCACATCGGTTTCCTGCTGCATGCGTTGCAGCACGCGATCCTGAAGCTGCCGATGCAGCAGACGGAATTCGCCGGGGAAACGCTGGAGCGGTTGCTCTCTGTTTTCCGCAGTTTCCGTCTCGTCTTCGGGCGAATGCGGGAAGGTCACGCCCCAGACCTGCTCGCGCTCGTCGCGGCCGAGGTCATCGAAGAATTCGGAGAAACCAGAGAGCATGTCGCTCTTCGTGACCACCACGTACACCGGAAAACGCATGCCAAGCTGCTTGTTCAACTCGCTCAGGCGTTCACGTACCGATGCCGCGTGCGCGGCACGCCGAGCGTCGGTCTGCTGCAGCAAGTCCGCCGCCGATACCACCACCATGACGCCATTGAGCGGCCGGCGCGGACGGTATTTACGCAGCATCGCAAGAAAGCCGAGCCATGCGCCGCGATCCGCTTCGGCGTGACTGTCTTGCGTGGTGAAGCGGCCCGCCGTGTCCAGAAGCACCGCGTCGTCGGTGAACCACCAGTCGCAATGCCGCGTGCCGCCGACGCCGCCAATCGCCTGCGCGCCGAGCCGGTCAGCCAGCGGAAAACGCAAGCCGGAATGAACCAGCGCAGTCGTTTTTCCCGCACCCGGCGCACCCACGAACATGTACCACGGCAAGTCGTAAATGGTCTGGCCGCGCGCGCCGAGCCAGGATTTCCAGCCTTTGTTGCCCTTGCCCGTTGCGCTGGTCCGAAGCGTCTTCAACGCTTCCTCGAAGCGCGTGCGCAGGATGGCGAGATCGGCGTCTGCCGCCTTGCGCGCTTCGCTCGGTTCGCGGTTGGCCGGATTGACCGAATCCGCAATCAGACTGCGCACGAAGTTCGAGCTCGCGAGCCGCGCCTTCAAGGCACGCGCGCTGAAATACGCGGCCCAGCATGCGAACATGAGCGCAATCAGGATCCATCGGCTGGTTGCACTTCCTAGCGGCTCGCTGCCGTTGAAAGCAAGCAACGGTCCTTCGAACCACACGATAAATGCCAGCGCCATCACGCCAAGAAACGACGTGACCACCGGCTTTCTGAATCCGCTTGACCACTTCATGACGCGGCTCCTGGCGAAAGAATCACAATGGCGACGCGACGATTTTTCGCGCGCCCCGCGGGGGTATCGTTTGATGCGATCGGCTCGGTGTCGCCCCGCCCTTCCGCACTCAGGCGTGATGGCGAATTGATACGCGCGGCGATGATCGCGCGCACGGTATCGGCGCGCGCCTGGGAGAGCGCCACGTTCGATGGAAACCGCGCCGAGATGATGCGCTGGTTGTCCGTGTGCCCGATCACGACCACGTTGCCCGGCTTGTCCTGCAATGCGTCCGCGATGCGCTGCATCAGCGGGGCAAAATGAGGATCGAGATCGGCGCTGCCCGATGCAAACAATTGCGTGCCCGTCGCGGTGTTGTTGAGGGTGACCGTCGTGCGGTCCGCCGAATCGCCGACCGTCACCAGCCCTTGCGCAATTTCAGGCGCGAGGAAACCGGCGAGCGTGGCGGCAAGCTTGGGCGCTGCATCGACTTTCGCTGCGAGCACGGGTGCCGGCGCCACGCGTATCGAACGCATGGAGGCAAACACCGGGTCCGAAAAGTCGTTGATGCGAATGCTCAATACAAGGCTTGCGGTGACGAGCACGAACGCAGCAAGCGCAAGCGCGACCCACAACGGCACGAACTGCAGCAAGCGCTTGCGTTCGCGCGGCGCGGGTTGCCAGTGCGGCGACAACGCGCGTTCAACCGGCGTGCGCTGCGCGCGGATCATCTGTTCGAGCCGTTCGCGGATCACGTCGAGTTGCGTCTTGCCGCCTTCCATCAGGCGGTATCGTCCGTCGAAACCTAGTGCGAGCATCACGTAGATCAGCTCGAGCAGATCGATATCGACAGCCGGGGATTGCGCAAGACGCTGCAGGATCACGAACAGGCGCTCGCCGCCCGATGCTTCGTTATGAAACGTCACCAGCAGGCTGCGCCGGCCCCACACGCCCGCGCCCCATGGCGTGGCGGCAATCGATTCATCGATAAACGTGCACAGGCAATAGCGCGCCGGGCCAAGCTGCGCATCGGGCACGCCGAACGCACGGCCGTTGGTTTCGAATGTGCGCACCATCTGGATCAATTGCGTGCGCAGCGCTTCCAGGTCCGGATGGCTCGTGAGGCGTCGCAGCGGCAACGCCAGTTCAAGCAGCGGGTTCGCGGCGCGCAGGAGCGGATTGCGGCCATCGAGCGTGGCGTCGAGCTGCGCCAGCGCCGGCGTTGCAGCGGCGGCCTTCGCCGCGGCCGGGCGCTCGCGCCTGAGGCCGGGTGTCGGCATCATGATCGTGCGCGCGGCGTCGAGGAAATCCGAGTCGTCGAGTGTCGGGTCCGTGTCGTTAGTCATTGCAGTGTCCTTGTTTCATCGACGGATGGCCCAGCATTCCATGGTCAGGCCCGGGAACTCGCCGGCAACGTGCAGCGCCATTCCCGCCGATGCATTGAGCGCTTGCCAGCCGTCGTTTTTGTCGTCGAGTTCGAAGTAAGTGAAGCCCGCATGGAACGGCAACTGGCGCGGCGCGACCGGCAGCGCGCGCAAACCGATGCCCGGCAATTGCAGGTTGACGAGGTCGCGAATCTTTTCGACCGCGCCGATCTTCACCTGACTGCCGAACGCGGACAGCAGCGTTTCGATAGAGACCCGCGCGCGCACCGCAAGCACGAAGGTCGCGTTCGCGAAGAGCGAGCGATCGGCGACCAGGGCAACGCGCAGGCCGTACTTGCGCTCCTCCAGCGGTATCGAAACAACACCCGGATCCGCAACGCGGCTCAATGCAAGACGCAACGCTTCGATCACCGGCGTGAACGTTTCCTTCAACCTGTCGTGTCTGTATACGGGGAAAATCGGCGGCCGGCGATTAGCCTGACTGAAGGTCGCAAGCTCTCCCGCGAGTTGCACAGTGGCCTGGAAAAGGGCCTCGGGATGCAGTCCGGTCATCGATCCAAAATGCGCGACCAAAGGCTGCGCACGATTGACGATCTGCAGCAGCAGGAAGTCGGATATCTCGGCCATACCTGCGGCTTCCGGTTGCGATAAGCGGCCCGCCAGCGCTTCGCCGCGTTGCTGGAGCAAACCGTTGACCTCGGTCGAAAATCGCGCGAGCTTGCCTGCAACAGTGAAGTCCAGGCACGGCGCGCAATACTCTTCGTCCAGCACTACACGCGAATCGCTCAGGCGTTCGATCACGCGCGCCACGCCCACATATGCATGCGCATGCGCGACGTCCGGTTCGAGCGCGAGTTTCAATCGCAGCTTGCCGACTTGCAGCAGCGTGGTGACGGCGTCGGGATCGTTACTGTCGTGGACGTCGAATTCTTCTGCCCGATACCGCGCGAGGTTATCCGCACGCTCGGGTCCGCCCGACTCGGTTGCGCCCGGCCGACGCACCGGTACCGCGAGCACGACGAGCAGGTTCGCCGTGCCTTCGGGGATATCGAGCGGCTCGGGGAGGTCGTCGTCGGCGGGAAGATTGAACGGCGTGCCGTCGGGTAAAACGCCCGCAGCAAAACGCAGCGCGAGCTTGCCGAGCTTGAGCAGCGCTTCATCGATTTCCACCGATGTGAATCCCCATCCGTAAGCACGCAAGCTTGCAACGCGTGCTTCGAGTTGCGTCTGCACGTGGCGATCGTGTTGCTGCAGATGCTGGGGCTGCAGGAACATGCCTTCGGACCATATGACTTTGTTATTCCAGTACATGGCGTTATTCGCTTGGGGTTGGACGGGTGAATGCGGAGCCTGTGAGCGCATCGAGTTGCGCCTGATACGCGCGGCTGAATGGCTCGCCGAAAGTGCGCTGGAAATCGTCGCCAGCGTCACGCGCCACGTGTTCCCATGTGTCGACAAAACGCTGCCAGAGACGCGCGCGGCGATTGCCGAGCAGCGCATCGATACCCTTGGCCTGGTCGACCGATTTGTCGATGGTCACCGGATCGATGCGCGACATCGCGTGTTCAAGCGCCGCGCGCATGCCCGCGACCACGGCGAGTTCATGCGCCTGGATATCGTGAAATGCTTCACGCAACGCGTCCTCGGGCGCGAGATAACCTGCGCCGCGCGCGCCGAGCATTTGCGTGAGCGCCATGTCGACATCGGGGAAGAACTTGAGCGGGTTGTTATCGCGTTCTTCGATCAGCGTCATGGCAATACGCGTCTCGCGTTTTGCCATCGAGCGTGAGCGCAGCGCGGTCATCGTGCCTTGTACTGACACACGCAGCATGCCGCCGACCAGACGCGCGAGGTCATCTGCGGGAATGTGGCGGACGGTGCTTGCGTCGATGCCGAGGCCTTCGAGTAGCGCCGTCAGGGTGGCGTTTTCGCCGGCTGGTTCGATGGGCTTTGGCCGAGGCGCTGGCTTCGTTAGAAACTCCGTCTCCGGGATCAACGGGGCTGTCTCGTCCAATAGTTCGTCATCCTTCATATCAACCGGTGCAATGAACGAGTCGAAGTCCTCGGGCATGAGCGGCGTCGAAGGTTCGTTCGCAACCGGCAACGTAGGCACCGAAGACATCGCGCGTTCCGGCGATACATGCTCGAAACCCTTGCTCGATCCCGACACCGCAAACGGCGATACCGCGTGTCTGGCAGGACCGATTCCAAGCGGACTGTCGCCCGCACCGAGTGCATCGATCAGTTCCTGATTCGCGTTCACGCCGAAACGCGCGGGTTCACGCAAAAGCGGCGTGGCCGCAAGTGGATCGGGCGTGAAAGGGGTATCGGCGCGGCTCTCCTTCGATGCCTCGTGCGGCGCATTCCAGTCATCCGGAATCAATGCTGCGGCGGGCTTCACGTCCCAGTCCGGTTTCTCCGGCAACGGCACGGATGGCGCGGCCATGTCGGGGCGCGTCATCATGGTCATGTCCTGCAGATCGTGTTCGATCGACACGTCAAGCGTGTACGGGCCGATCCGCAAACGATCGCCCTCATGAAGCTGCGTCTCTCGCGAGCCATCGAGGATCTGGTCATTGAGCAACGTGGGATTGCTGCCGGCATCGATCAGGATAAAAGCGCCATCTCGCCAATCGATGCGCGCTTGTACGCGCGAGATCGCGCGTTGCGTGTCAGGGAGGACGACGGTGCATTCAGGCGCACGGCCGAGCGTGCCGCCGGCGGTATCGAATTCGATAACCTGCTTCGTGGCCGTCTCGCCACCGCTCAGCGTCAGCTTCAGTTTCGCTGCGTTGGGATCATTCAATAACATGCGATCTCCTTATTTGGCGACCTTGCGCGAGCCGTCGTCGGCATCGCGGGGCGGGGTCGGCGGCGGTGGCGGCACGCTCACCGGAACGGGCGGAATGCCGGGGCCGATGGGTATCGGGAAGCTCGACATCTCGATGGTGTCGGGACCGATCAGGATGTACGACGCTCCTGCGCGCAACGCGATGGAGGCGGTCGCCTCGATCTCCACGGCCATGCCCGCCTTGATCTGCACGGCCATGCCCGCATTCAGCGAATACGCCTCGCCCACGAACTGGTTATGCGTCGTCATGGTCGCGGCCGTCACGCCGCCCAGCACGTTCGACTTGCTGCTGCCCATCACCGTGTCGTTACGCGTGCCGGTCGTCTTGATGAACTCGCTGCCGCTCACGCTCAAATGCCGGTCGTTCCTGACGTTCATCAATGCGTCGTGCTTGACCCAGGTTTCGTGATCGCGTTCGGCATGGAAGAACAATTGTTCGTCCCCTTTGCGGTCATCGAGCCGCACCTCGTTGTAACCGCTGCCGCCTTTGGTCGAGTTGCTCTTGAGCGTGGAGATGGCCGCGTTCGCAGGCAGTTCGTACGGCGGCATGTTAGTCGAGTTGTAGACCGCGCCCGTGATCACCGGACGATCCGGATCGCCTTCGATGAACTCGACCAGCACCTCTTGCCCGATGCGCGGCAGCTGCATCGATCCCCAGCGTTTGTTCGCCCAGCTCTGCGATACACGTACCCAACATCGATCAAGCTTTTGCGCGCCCGATGAAGCGCCAAGTTGTTCCCAATGAAACTGGACCTTCACGCGGCCGTATTGGTCGGTGAGGATCTCGTCGCCATCGGGACCGACGACCACGGCTGTTTGCGGACCACCCACGCGCGGTTGCGGCGTGGTGCGTGCGGTGCGAAATGTGTTGTCGGCACGGATCGCAGTGAAGCTGCAGTCGAAGAGCGGCAACGTGCCGTCGCTCGTCGATACATACGCGTCAGAGACAATCTCCGCGCGGGTCTGCGTGATCAGGTACTGACGATCCTGCGCGGTCGCGGGGGAAACGCGCAAACGGATCAGGCCGCCCGGAATGAGCCCGCGCGATGTGCTGCGTGCATCGATGGAATCGTTTTGCGTCTGATGGATTTCGACGTTCACCCGTGCAAGGCGATCGCCATCCGCGGCCTTGACGTGGCCCGTCAGATGTTCCTGCATCACGTAACGCGCGGGATCGAAGGGCGCGGCGCGCGTCGCACGTGCCACGAGACCGTGGTTATTGCTCACCGATGCCTTCTCGAAGTCGTACTCGTTGACTTCATACCGGCCGGTCTGCAAGGTCGCGCCCGATACCCAGCGGTACACGCATTCTTCATCCTGCTGCGGCGTGTCCCATGCCTGATACGGAATGGTCTCGTACTGCGCAATGGGCCGGTGTTCGCTATTCGAATCAGTCAGCACGAGCGTATGTTTGCGGCCCGCGTACTCGAAAAAATAGTGAATGCCTTCACGCTCGAGCAAGCGGCTCACGAAGTCGAAATCAGTTTCCCGATACTGCACGCAATGGTCGAGCGCCGGATAACTCGCGCTGCACGCATTGCGAAAATCGATATCGAAGGGTTCGAACACAGCGCTCACGATCTGCGGCACGGTCTTCTGATAGAAGAACCGCCGATGTGACGACTGCGTCAGCAACCACAAGCGCGGGTGCACGACGGCCTCATACCGTGCCATGCGGTTATGGGTGGTATCGCCGGGAACGATCAGCCGCAATGTCGTGACGATGCCATTGAACTGGCGTTCGCCGCCAGCCGGATAATCGAGCGTGACCGAGAGGGTCTGGCCGACCACATCGGCTGGATCGATGTCGTTGCTCGGGCTCAGAAACGCAAGCTGAAATTCACTCATCCGGCCGAGCTCTTCCGTTGTCGACATGCGCATGAACACGGCTGTATCGCCGAGCGCGGCGCATTCCATGCGGACGTGGCGAGTGCTAGTCGAAGGCATAGGTGAACTCCTCCGCTTCAACGCCAACGTGCACCCGTGCAAGCGCTTTTCCATCGATCACGCGCGTCAGGAATTCGGTGCTGATGCGTGGAAGAAGACTGTTCGTCAGGATGGCGTCGATCATGCGTCCGCCGCTTTCAAGCCGCGTGCAGCGCACGGCGATCTGGCCGACCACGTCTTCATCAAAAGTGAACGGCACTTGATGCGTACGCGTGACACGCTGCGCCACACGTCCCAGTTGCAGGCGAATGATCGCGCGCAGCATCTCGTTGCTGAGCGGGTAATACGGGATCGTCACCATCCGGCCCAGCAATGCCGGCGGGAACGTATGCAACAGTTCCGCATGCAATTGCTCCTCGATAATTTCCATCGCAGGCATGTTCTCCGGATCGCGGCACAGATGCGCAATGCATTCCGTTCCCGCGTTCGTGGTGAGCAGGATCAGCGTGTTGCGGAAATCGACGGAGCGCCCTTCGCTATCTTCCATCCAGCCTTTATCGAAGACTTGAAAGAAGAGTTCGTGCACATCGGGATGCGCCTTTTCCACTTCATCGAGCAGCACGACGCTATGCGGTCTCCGACGCACCGCTTCGGTCAACACGCCGCCTTCGCCAAAGCCGACATAACCGGGAGGCGCACCTTTTAGCAGCGAGACCGTATGCGCTTCCTGGTACTCGCTCATGTTGATCGTGATGAGGTTCTGTTCGCCGCCATAAAGCAGTTCGGCAAGCGCGAGCGCGGTCTCGGTCTTGCCCACGCCCGACGTTCCCGCGAGCATGAAGACGCCAAGCGGCTTGTCCGGGTTGTCGAGCCCCGCACGCGATGTGCGAATGCGCCGCGCGATCATCTCGGTCGCATGGCCCTGACCGATGATGCGACGGTCCAACAGTTCGCCAAGGCGCAGCACGGTGTCGATATCGTTCTTCACCATCTTGAGCACGGGCACGCCGGTCCAGTCCTGAACCACCGCTGCCACCGCCTGACGATCCACGCCCGGCAGGATCAACGGCGCATCGCCCTGATGCCCGGCGAGCACTGCCTGTTGGGTCCTGAGGGCGGCGAGGTCTGCGCCCGGTGCGCCATCACGTAGTTGCGCACGGCGCGCAAGGATGTCCTTCACCAGTTCGCTTTCAATGTTCCAGCGGGCCGTGAGGTCCGTCAGCCTCGTGGTCTCTTCTTCAAGCGCCTTTGATGCCACCTCGTGACGTGTGGTTGTATCGATACCGATCAGGCTTTCACGCGCGATCACTTCCAGTTCCGTCTTCAACGCGGCAATGCGCTTCTGCGCGTCGTCCACCGCTGGCGGCGTCGCGTGCTGACTCACTGCGACGCGGGCGCATGCGGTATCGAGCAGGCTGACGGATTTGTCGGGCAACTGACGCGCCGGGATGTATCGATGCGACAAGCGCACGGCCGCTTCTATGGCTTCGTCAAGCACCTGCACGCCGTGATGCTGCTCCAGCGCGCCAGCGATGCCGCGCATCATGGTAATGGCGCGCGCCTCGTCGGGCTCGCGCACTTGCACGACCTGGAAGCGCCTCGTCAGCGCAGGATCTTTTTCGATGTGCCGGCGGTACTCCGACCATGTGGTTGCTGCGATTGTGCGCACCGTGCCGCGCGCCAGCGCGGGTTTCAGCAGGTTCGCGGCGTCGCCGGTTCCGGCCGCGCCGCCCGCACCTACAAGCGTATGCGCTTCATCGATGAAAAGAATCACCGGGTGTTCCGCCGACTGCACTTCTTCAAGCACCTGGCGCAGCCGGGTTTCGAACTCGCCCTTTACGCCGGCGCCTGCCTGGAGCAATGCAACATCGAGCGTGCGCAGCGTGACGCCGCGCAGCATGGGCGGAACGTCGCCGGCCACGATGCGCTGCGCGAGGCCCTCAACAACGGCTGTCTTTCCCACGCCCGCTTCACCCGTCAACAGCGGATTGTTCTGGCGGCGGCGCATCAGAATATCGATCACCTGGCGAATCTCTTCGTCGCGGCCGACGATTGCATCGAGCTTGCCCGAGCGCGCTTGTTCCGTGAGGTCGACGGTGAAGCGTTGCAACGCATCCTGATTGGCCGCAGGCGTAACGACTGCGGTTGACGGTGCATTAGAGACGTCACTATTCTCCGGCGACTCCGCAAGCACAACGTCGAAGTCATCCACGAGGTCATCGAGTTTCACGCGATCGAACTCGCGCGAAATCCCGCGCAGCGCGTTGCGCAATGCTGGCGTCTTCAACGCGCCGACAATCAAATGCGCGCTGCGCACTTTGGGTGCATCGAACAGCAATGAGCCGTACACCCAGCCACGCTCGACGGCTTCTTCCAGTTGCGACGAGATATCCGTGATCGAGGTTGACCCGCGCGGCAAACGATCCAGCGCTTCTGTCAGATCACGCGCAAGCGCGGAAGGCTCCACGCCAAAATGCTTGATGATCCGATGCAGATCCGAGTCGGGTAGATTGAGCAGCTGATGCAGCCAGTGCGTGAGTTCCACATACGGATTGCCCCGCAGACGACAGAACGTCGTGGCACTTTCCATCGCGCGGTAACTGAGTGTGTCGAGTTTGCCGAACATCACGGCGCGGCTGATTTCTGCCATGGTTAATCCTGTGCGAGAGTCTTGACGCGGCCGTTCTGGCCGAGCGGTTTGAGTAGGAGTTGCCTGGCGTCCGATGCAGCGGGACGCGATAACAACCAGGTCGTGTAACCAAGACGCTGCTCGCGTCCGAGAGCGAGACGAGGAACTTCTGCACGTCGTAGTTGGAGGTTCAGATCCCATTCGAGCGGATCGCGCACGTAGTTTCGGATCCAGTCGGCGAGGCGCACGAGGCTCGTGCCGCCGGGCAGGAATCGCTGATAGTCGGCCATCGAAAGCGGACCCAGCGCGACGCGAAACTTGTGCTGCCGGTCCCACGCGCGCGCGCCGAGCATCGTGCCAATTCCCAGACGGCCACTTTCATCAGCGGCGCCAAGACGGCTCAGCGATCGTGCCGGCAAGCCGATCCAATGACCGACGTTCTCCTCCACGTCGACTGGAACGTTGAAAAAGCGCATCAGCACCAGACGCAAGCCGGCCGCGTGACGTGTGGGACCGCTGAGCACGCCGGCAAAGTGAAGCTTCGCGAAATCAGGAATGCTGTCGCGATTGCGCAGCGCCGGTTCGCCAAGGCCGAACGTGCTGCCTACGTACGCTGAAAAACGGTCGCCGTTATTGCGGTCCAGGCTGACCGCCGGTTGCGCCACCGCCCATGATCGATAAAACAGCGACGTCATGCGGTGATGGAACACATCCAGGAAACGCGCGAAGGTCGGGTCGTTTGCGTGACGCATGCGGTCGCGGATATATTCGGTGAGATGTGTCGGCATCGGACCATTCGGGCCCAGCAGTCCGAAGAAATTCACGACCAGCTTCGGCGCTTTCCCACCCTCTGCGTTCAAGCTGAAATTGCGCAGCGTTGTCGGAAAAAAGATGAGGTCGGGATCCTGGCCAAAACGCACGGCATCGTCCCGCGCGCGCAACGACGAACCCACACGCGGCAGTCCCGGATACGCACATTCGAGCAGGCGCACGGCCTGAAAAAAGTCGAAGCTTTTTGCATCGGCCGCGAGCCGGTCGAGAATGGTCACAGCGTTTTGCATAACCCGCTCCCCGGCGCCCAGCGCATGATTTCGCCACGCGTGGCGCTCGTGACCACCGTCTCCGTGAACGAATTAAGCGACACGTATTGCGTGAAAAAGCGCGCGAGCACAGCGCCGAACAGAAACGCGCTTGCACCTTCAAAGCCGGTTTCATCGATCAGCAGGTTGATCTCCAGACCCCGGCCGAACACGATCGGACCGCGTGACGGCAAACGACGCGTCACGGGCTGTGTACTGATCGAACGAAGACCGTCGACTTGCCGCGCCGCGGCAACGTCGCCGGCTGGTGCATAAAGGCCGAGCAGGTCACGCATGGCGCGCGCGCCCTGACCGTCGTCACTGTCCACGAGCGACGCATAGTTCAACGACAAATGACTCAGCAAGCGCCACGCAACCGGACCCTCCGCATACGATGGCAACGGCCGGCTCGGACCGCCGATACACCGCGCGCTGAGCACGGGCACTTCGAGATCGACGGTGAAGTCGGTTGCCGAATTACCTAGCGGCATAGTCAGCGTCAAGTCGCGGTTGGTGCACAACACGCTTAATCCGAGTTGATGCAATTCGCCGGGATACGGCGCGTCCGTTGTATCGACGAGCGCGATGAAGGTCTCGCTGCCAAGGTAGTTGGAGCGCACGCCGCGTTCGCTTTGCCGCGATGACGGCAGACGTTTCTCGCGGCGAACCTGATAGAACGCTCCGTCGACGGCATCGGGAAGACCCATGTCGCGCGCGCGATAAAACGGCTGGAACGGCAACTCGGCACCGCCGCCCGCGCGATATCCGGTCACGCCTTGAATCTGGTAGACCTCGAAGTCCATCGGCCGCGTGCGGTCCACCACGACGTGATGCTCGAACTGTTCGCCGGTCACCGTGATGCGATCCGTCCGGCGCGGAAACAAATTGATGCACGGCGTGCAATGAAGCGCGAAGTGCGATGCATCGACGAGTTGTTCAAGCGTCTGGTCCGCTCGCGAGAGCAACAGGATCAACTCGATTTCATCGCTTGCACAACGGGCCATGTGCGGCTTGAGTCCATCGATTGACACAAACATGAAGCGTTGTGCGAACGCGAAATACTCTTGCAGCAAGCGATATCCGGGAAACGACTGACTGCTGACCGGGAGCAAGGCCTCGTTGTCGGAAAAGCCGAGTGGCCGGATTGAGGAAGCCGGCATCAGCCTGCCTCCTGCAACCACGCCAAGCGTTGAGCCAAGCAAGAGCTCATATAAACGCGCCGGCAATCCTTCACCGCCGCGCAGATGAAGCGCGAGGTTATCGAGCGAAATGTCGCTGATCTTCTGGTTGTTCAGCGCGCGCAAACGCAGACGCAGGCCCGCTTTCACGCCGCGTGGCAAGGACACGTCCACGCCTGCCAGCGTGCCCGTGTGGGTGAACAAGCGCGCTTCCATCAGCTCGATCGGCCACATCGTCATGGCGTGCGCGGTGCGGAATTCACAACGCGTGGAACTGTCGCCATCCAGACGTCCATGCAGGGCCGTGCCGCGCGGAACCTGCACGCCCTCTGCAAGTGACGGATGGGTCATATCCGGCTGCACTTCCACGATCGCCATGGCCGGCGTCGGCGCAAGATAATGCGGATAAACAAGCTCTGCAAGATGCTGCGTGAAGCGCGGAAATTCCGCATCGATCTTCATCTGCACGCGCGCCGAGAGGAAGCTGAAGCCTTCCAGCAAGCGTTCGACATAAGGGTCGGCGCATTCGAAACTTTCAAGCCCGAGCCGTCCCGCGACCTTCGGGAATTCCTTCGCGAATTCCCCGCCCATCTCGCGGACGTGCTGAAGCTCCTGGCTGTAGTACTCGATCAGTTTTGGATTCATGGTTGGGGTCTTGTAGAAAACGTCGCGGATGTTGGGTCAGTCCTCGAGTCAGCCTTCAGCTCGCCCTCGCTTGTTCACTCGCTTGCTCAGATACGTTGACGGTTCCTGCTTCGAGATCGAGTTCGGTCCGCAGATAAAGGCGTTCCGGGACGGGATGCGCATGCAGATCCCCTTCCACAATGAACGCAATGGCGTTGTGCTGACCCGTTGTTTCTCCAGACTGCACGGCACGTACGCGCAATGTTCCGGGAAGAATTCGCGGCTCGAACGCGCGAATGGTGTCGACCATCAGGCGTTCGATCTGCACCACATCCACGTTCGATGCGCTCTTGCCCGCAAGATCGGAGAAGCCCAGATTCAGCACTGAGTCCGCAACATGCGGGTATCGGCGGACGTCTTGCGACGATGAGATACCTCGCGCATTCAGGAGCCAGCCGAGATCGCGCATCACGCTCTGCCGCAACGCACGCGCAGAACTCGTGCGTTGCTCCCGCACCTCGCGGGTGGCCTCGCGGTCGTGATCGGTCAGCCGTTCGAGCAGCGAGGGCTGGATGCGCCCTGCGTTGCGCGCGATCGTCGGCGGCTTCGTCACGATCAGGCCTCCGCGTTAGCGGGGATGTTCCATTTGCTCTCGACCACGCCGCCGAGTGCCGAACCGGAGGTCGGATCTTGCTGCTGATAGCTAACGTGAAATTTTTCGAAGTTGAGCGTCACGGTTTCCGTGAAACGGTCTTCGCCATCCGAACCACCGGTCGAATAATTCGTGACGAGTACCTTTTCCATTTCGATGATGTAGTACTCGAGCGGCTTCGTTCCGCCGGCCTTGCGTACGGTGAGCTTGCCTGTCGGATAGTGCTTGCCGGTCGTGCATGCCGTGACAATGGAAGGTGTCGCGCGGTCGGTGTATTTGGTGACCGACAGGTCATGAACCGCGACTTTGCCGCCGCCACCGCCCGTGCCGAGGTGCATGGTGCCGGACTGGCTCAAGCCCCAGCTCCACGAGAGAATATCGATTTCGTCCTTATGCACCGAGTCCAGCGATTCGCCTTTGACTGTACCGAGATCCAAGAAAATATCGACTGCCATGATTTGGGTTCCTAAATAGATTATTGCGATTGACAAACGTTCGGGTTGAGTCCGGGAACTAAAGAAACTTACGCGGCTTTTGCTGAAGGCAGCTTCGAGACAAGACGCAACGAAACCGTGAGGCCTTCGAGTTGATAGTGCGGACGCAGGAAGAACTTCGATGTGTAGTAACCCGGGTTGCCTTCAACCTCTTCGACCACCACTTCAGCAGCGGCAAGCGGCCTGCGTGCCTTCGTCAACTCCGACGAATTCTCGGGGTCCCCATCCACGTATTGAAGAATCCAGTCCTGCAGCCAGCGCTGCATGTCGTCCTTCTCCTTGAAGCTGCCAACCTTGTCGCGCGCAATGCACTTCAGGTAATGCGCGAAACGGCTGCAAGCGAAGAGGTACGGCAAGCGCGCTGCGAGATTCGCGTTGGCCGTTGCATCCGGATCTTCATATTCGACCGGCTTGTTCAGCGACTGCGCACCAATGAACGCGGCAAAGTCGGAGTTCTTCTTGTGCACGAGCGGCATGAAACCATTCTTCGCGAGTTCGGCTTCGCGACGATCGCTGATCGCAATTTCTGTCGGGCACTTCATGTCGACGCCGCCGTCATCGGTTGGAAAGGCGTGAACCGGCAGGTTCTCCACCGCACCGCCTGACTCAATGCCGCGAATCCGCGAGCACCATCCATAGGTCTTGAACGAACGATTGATGTTCACCGCCATGGCGTAGGCCGCGTTCGCCCATGCATATTTCGATGCATCCGCGCCGGCTGTATCTTCTTCGAAATCGAACTCTTCGACCGGGCTGGTCTTTGCGCCATAGGGCGTGCGCGCAAGGAAACGCGGCATTGCAAGACCGATATAACGCGAGTCGTCCGAGTCACGCAGCGAACGCCATGCAGCATGTTCCGGGGTCTGGAAAATCTTCGTCAGGTCACGCGGGTTGGCAAGCTCTTGCCACGAGTCCATCAGCATCACGGCGGGGTCGGCGCCGGCGATAAACGGTGCATGCGCCGCTGCCGAAATCTTGCCTATCTGCGTGAGGAAATCGACGTCCGGTCCGCTGTTATCGAAGTAATAATCGGCTACCAGTGCGCCATACGGCTCGCCGCCGAACTGGCCATATTCCTCTTCGTAGAGCTTCTTGAAGAGCGGGCTTTGATCCCACGCTACGCCCCTGTATTTACGCAATGAACGATGCAGGTCGTTCTTCGAGATATTGAGTACGCGCAGCTTGAGCGTCTCGTCGCTTTCCGTGTTCGTCACGAGATAATGCAGACCGCGCCATGCGCTTTCGAGCTGCTGGAACTGCTCGGTATGCAGGATCACGTTCACTTGCGCGCTGAGCTTTTCATCGATCTTCGCAATCAGCGATTCGATGGTCGCGAGGGCGTCATCGGACACGAGATGCGTGTCTTGCAACACTTGTTCCGCGAGCGTGCGCACCGCGCTTTCCACGGCTTCCTTGGCTTTGTCGGTGCGCGGCTTGAATGCTTTCTGCAGGAGCCGGCCGAACTCGCCTGGCGCGTCTACTTCAGTTGTTTCCGCTTCTTCCGGGTGGGTCGTTTGCTGCTGTATGTTGTCGCTGGCATCTGCCATGATCGTTCCTCTTGGCTTGCGGGTTGATAGGGAATAGGCGGGCTTCAGGCGTGCAGGATCACGCTTGCGGCTTGGGCGCAGACGCCAGCGCGCTGAGAAGAGCCGGATCTTCCAGCAGCTTGCTGACCAGCTTCTCCGCGTCGGTCTTGCCGTCCATATAGGTCAGCAGGTTCTGCAACTGGCCGCGTGCTTCCAGCAACTTTGCAAGCGGCTCGACCTTGCGGGCGATCGCCGCCGGCGAGAAGTCGTCCATGCTTTCGAACGTCATGTCCACGCCCATCTTGCCGTTGCCCGTCAGCGTGTTCTCGACCTGCATGGCAACACGCGGTTTCATGGAACGCAGGCGTTCGTCAAAATTGTCGATGTCGATTTCGAGGAACTTGCGATCCGCCACCGGCTGCAGCGACTCTTCGGGCGTTCCCGAGAGATCGGATAAAACGCCCATCACGAAGGGCAGATTGACCTTCTTCTCCGAGCCGTAAACTTCGACGTCATATTCAATCTGTACGCGCGGTGCACGATTGCGTGCGATGAATTTCTGACTGCTTTCCTTGGCCATCTTCCTCTTCTCCAGTGAATGAATCGAACGAGCTATTCGGGTGCCGACATGCCGGCCGTTCCAACTACGCTGGTCAGTTGAGCCAGCCCTTCGGGCGCAAGGTCCTTCAGCAAATCGACGAACGACTTGTCGACAAGACCACGCGCGCGATGCAACAACAGCGGCACTGGACTCGATGGTTCGTGGCGCGCGTAGTAGTCGCACAGCCGGTCGAGCGTCGCGATCACGTCGGCCCGCGTGGCAAGTTGGTTCGTTGCCGGCGCAGGGGTGTCGGTCACGAACGATGCTTGCGTGATCGCGAGCGCATCGGGTTCCAGCGTTTTACCAATGCCCAATTTTTCCAGGCAATCGCCAATGAGCGTTTCCCCTCTTCGCAACGGCGCCTTCAACGCAGCGAGGTCCAGCGCCCGCGCCATGCCAACGCGCTCCGCCAGCACGACTTCAATCCGTTCCGCATGCGCCAACGCCGCACTAAATGCAGCCTTCAGCGATACCGCGCGATCAACCGAGGCTGCAATCGCCGCTTCGATTTCCGCAAGGCTCATGACGGCGCGTGCGGCGAGCGGCGGCGTATCGCCGTTGGCGTAGAACCATTCGCGCAACGTGAGCGCCAACGTTTGCGATGGAAGCTGCGGTAACAATGGGGTGTCGAGCAATTCCGCCAGCACGCCCGATGTATCCACGAACGCCGCGAGCGCATTGATACGTGCCGTAGGATCGTTGCCATCGTTGGCATCGAGTTGCGGATGCACGTGACTCCAATGACGTTCAAGCAGGCTATCGGCAAGCGCGAGTGCGTCGGCAAATCCAGCGACGCCTTCGATGGCAAGACGCGCCCGCGACAGGTAGGCAACCACTCTCAAGTCGCGGCTGCACGACATCAACTCGACGCACAACGTATTCGCCGCGATCCAGTCGGGCGGCACGGCAGCGACTACAGTCTTGCCGTATTCCGCTTCGGGCTTCCCGTCGACCGCTTCTTCCAACAGCCGGAAAGAGGCGTCGTATTCGAGATCCGCGCCGCAAACAAGCTCTGGGGAGATGTCCTCGAACCAGGCGGCCCATTCTGTGTGGGTGATGAATTCACTTGTCATTTTGGAACTTCAAAACGGCTCGGTTAGATAACGGGTTCAGACGCATTCGGACATTGATTAACGCGTCTCTTACCCAACACAACATCCTGAAAGCGGGTTTATTCCGTTTTGTTTTCACTGGTTTTCACGCGCCGCACACTAAAGATGTTTCTGAATGAAACAAGCGTCCCATGTTTATCTGGATTCAGCGAACGCCGCTCGATAACTGGAAACGCCATCGGTCGAGATTCTGCGGATGGTCCACCGTCGCCTTCTGTATGTCGCCTCGAATCAGGTGGCAAATGGTGAGTTGCCCCTTGAACGTCTCCAGGATCTGCACAAGCTTGACGCGCTCCGCGTGGCCTGAAAATCCTAAATCGAAATAGATGACGCGACGCCGCGTGTCCCCGGTCACGAGACTGTCGCCACCGCCGCCGCCCGAGCCGCCGGCGATTCCCATTGCGGGCACGTCGCGAATGGCCAGGTTCCATGAGAAGCCGTTCTCCGCAATCCACTTCTTCGCCTCTTCATCGCTTTTCATCGCTTTGAGCGCGGCGGGCGGACGGTTGGTATCGTCCGTCGCCATCAGATGCCGGTAGGAATGCCAGATCCTGAAGGTGTTCGAGGCAGGCTTGAACGCATACATGTCCTTCTCGACTTCACCGACAAACTCCCACTGCCGGGTTTCATCGTCGTAGCGGAACCATTCAATGCGCTCGTTCCATTGCAGCACCGGGCTCTCGATGTCCGTGCCCGACAACTTGCCTAACTTGCGCGGCGTCACGTTCACGCGAAAGCTCAGGTCGAAGTGATGACCTGCAGGATCGCTCGATAGGCGCCCTCCTACCGTCGTAATTCTCTCGTAGGGAATCGACAAGTTGTCGATGGTCATTCTTGCTTTCATCGCATCTCCGGGTAGCGGCTGTTCATGCGCCAAGGAACAGCCGGGCGATGCGTCTTATTCCATCGGTAGCCGCGAGGGGATTTCATTGCGACGTGGAATAGATCGCAACGGTGAACTGTTGAATCAGCAGGGCTTTAATAGCCGGGAAGGAAAAATGCAACAACGCGCAATACACATTCAACCGAAAGGACGAACCTATGCTTGCAAGTCGTATATCAGTCGGAACCAAGCTCGTTGGTCTTGCAGACCTGCTTGACGGTGGGGGTATTGTTGGAGGTGACGCGGCCGAGCTGGACAGAGGCATTCGCGGCACTTACAGGATGTCCGGGACACAGATCATCTTTTTCAGCGATGAGACCGGGGACGAACGGGTGAACATTTTGCCCTACGTTGCGGGCGCTATCAGCTACGCGGTCATGCAGGGACGCCAGACGATCAGCGGGCCATTCACCGGATGCACCATGGCTGTCTACAACAACCAGGGTACTACGCGGGTTTGCCATGTGGATACCGCTCAGACCAGTACGGGCGACGCGCCGAGCAAAACGCGATGGAACGAAATGAAGGATGCACCCGGGTTCCAACTTGCCGACGAATTAGTCACAAAAGGGATGATCGGCAATTTCCTTGATCACGCGTCCGGAAACCTCTCTCAGTACAGCACGCTGTGCGTTCTCGCTGTCGCAACGCCCGTACAAGGAATCACACATTATTACGCTATCCGAAGTAATAGGGATTATGTGATCGTGCCATCGCCTTGAACGCCTGGCGAATTCATTCTTGTAGCGAGTTATCTTAACCCTGCATAGGGCGGCACGCGATTGTACGAGGCGCAACATCATGCTTAAGCGAAGAGCGGATATATGTTCACGAACCAAAGCGAAGAAGAAGGCGCCGTCAATGCCTGGCGGGTTTTTCAATCCGCGCCGGCCGGCGCCCTGACAAATAGATCGCTGATCTTCAGGCAATTGGGTGCGTCGAACCTCGGCGGCCCTTGTATTGTGGGAGGCGGACGTCACTACGATGCGCTAGGGCTCACGGGTGAACGTAACATTACAACGAAGCTTGACTATGAGCACTCTACTGCGGTCTCGGCTCTGACAGTGACACCGGGTGGTAATGGCAACACATACTGGTACCCTTACATTCCGGGAGCTGTCGGCGAATGCGACGTTGACTATGACGTACCTGTGGGAACCATAGCGCTGACCGCCGGCATGAATGGATGCTCCCTGCGGATCTACGCCAATCCTCCTGCAAAAACAATCAAGTTCTGTCACGACGCCAATGGAATGTATGCCAATGACGCGGCCTACGCGAGAACAGGATTTCAGCATCTCCAGAGCATCAACGCCGATAAGAGAACGCGCGGGGAACCGGAGCAAAATATCAATGATTACTGGGACCCCGCGCTTTTTACACACCCGGCGTCGGGCCTCTATTTTATCTGCCGAAAAACTGCAGCCATGGAGTGGACTATCTTTAAGTCTGTCGTCGTTAACGATGGAATCGATAAAGTGTTCAATAAGCGTTGGGATGGCCGGTCGGCGGATGTATGGACATACAAATTTTCCGGCCAGCAGCGAACTAACGGTGAAGTGGCGAGAGTCAAAATCCCGTCATTGGCAGTACTGCGGCCACGTGCAGCAACGATCTAAGGTGTGCCTGATAACGCCAACGTAAAGCCAACGCCGACGCTGGCGGGCACGCTCCGCATGCGTTCGGCAACGGTCAACGATCTTCCGCCTGGCACCGATCTGAAAGGGACTCCGTCGCCGAAGTAACGCTAACGCGCCTTGGTTCCGGGCGTGGCAACTCACTCCACGCGCCCCTCAACTCAAGGTTAGCGTTTGCCGCTGCCACCAGCGGGTTTGCCAGCCGGCTTACGTGAATCCGCAACTGGCTTGCTAGTCGGTTTGCTGCGTGGCTTCTGCACGTTGAATGGGCTACCGCTGGCGAAGCTCGAGCCTTTATCCTCAGCCGCAGCGCGTTGAACCGCAGGCTTGCGTTTGTTTTCGCCACTTTGCGGGCGTGGTTTATCGCTGGGCACCTGCACGGCGCCCGGCACTTTCGGCTTCTTTGGCTTTTTGGGTTTCTTGATAATCTGGCCTGTCGCACTGGTTTGCGGCACGCGGTGTTCCGCTTCGAAACCCGGCTCTTCTTCACGGGGCAGCGTTTGCCGGATCAGCGCTTCGATCGCGGCCAGTTGCGGCGCTTCATCGGCACACACAAGGGACACCGCTACACCGCTCGCGCCCGCGCGACCGGTACGGCCAATACGATGCACATAGTCTTGCGCCACGATCGGCAGATCAACGTTGATCACCAGCGGCAAGTCGTCGATATCCAGCCCGCGCGAAGCGACATCGGTGGCTACCAGCATATGTACCTCACCCCTCTTGAAGCGTTCCAGCGCACGCAGGCGCGCGGGCTGCGGTTTGTCGCCGTGGATGGTGTCAACCGAATAACCCGCTTCATCCAGCATGGCCGCCAGGTAATCCACGCCAATGCGGGTTTTGACGAACACCAGCGCATGCTCCCAGTTGTTCTGAGCCACCAGGTGCATAAAGAGGTCAGGCTTGTTTTTTTTATCGACCGTCACTACCCATTGCTTGATCTTGCTGGCCGTGGCATTGGGCGAGCCGACGCTGATGTTGACCGGGCTGCGCAGAATGGCCGCCGCCATGGCGCGGATATCGTCGGTAAAGGTAGCGGAGAACAGCAGGGTCTGGCGCTGAGTGGGCAACGCGGCAAAGACGGCGTTGAGTTCGCGCGAAAAGCCGAGATCCAGCATGCGGTCGGCTTCATCCAGCACCAGCGTTTGTACTTGATCCAACTGCACTGCGTTCTGGCGATTGAGATCCAGCAAACGGCCCGGCGTGGCAACGAGCACATCCACGCCTTTGCGCAACGTCATCATCTGCGGGTTGATACTCACACCGCCATAGGCGGCCAGAAATCGTAAGCCGAGGCCTTTGCCGTAGTCGATAAAACTTTGCAGCACTTGTTCGGCCAGTTCACGCGTAGGCACCAGCACCAGGACGCGCGCACGGTTGCTGGACACCGCCGGGCCGTGTTGCACCAGCCGTTGCAATAGCGGCAACGCAAAGCCCGCCGTTTTGCCCGTGCCGGTCTGTGCCGCGGCCATGACGTCGCGGCCACTGAGCACGGCAGGAATCGCCTCAGCCTGCACCGGCGTAGGTGTCTGATAATTAAGGTCCTGCAGAGTACGCAGCAAGGGATCAATCAGGCCGAGCGAGGCAAAAGACATTGGCGTATTCCGGGCTAAAGCCGCAATTTTAGCGTTACCGCCTGGAGCGAAGGACTGAAATACCATTGCCATCTTTCGACGCCGCACTTCACGCAATTCGGGGTCGACATCGGGGCGATATCGCGACCTTCAAGGACCACCTTGCCCGAAGTCGGCTCGATCAGGCGGTTAAGGAGACGCACGCGTGTCGATTTTCCGGAGCCGGAAAGTCCCATGATCACGAAGATTTCGCCCGCCCGAACGCCGAGACTAACGTTATCGACCGCGACCATGCTGCCCGTCTGCTCGAAAATCTCATTCCTTCCACGACCTTGCCGAAGCATCTCGGCTGCCCGCTCAATCTTTTGCCCGAAAATCCTGGACAGATTTTGAGCGGTGAGAATTTCGTCTATGGCGCCTGGATTCAGCGCAGCCGGAAAGTTGCGCCGATAGCTATCCGCAAGCGAAATAGAATCACGGATGGACGAATAAAAATCGAATTGTTGGGCTAACTGCGAAATCAGTCACCGTCGGTTTCGGATTCGTCATTCTTTGTGCGTTGAAAATAGAGTAACCCGCCAATTAGAGTCAACCAGCCACATTTTCTGTACCCTTTGCCCTGCTTTTGGTAATGGATAGCGACGACGGACGAACCGGGTAATGACCTCGGACCAAGGCGATCGCAAGCGTAGTAACGTCTCGCGCCGCCTGACCAGTTATTGGCCGGTGCGTCAGTAAAGTACTTTGGTAGGGAAAGTTCCAAGCAGGGATGCGAAATCGAAGTTGGCTGTACCGGACAAAATTCCGGCAAGCCGCAAAGTGGTCTTCGGATGACAAGCAGGAGACTTCTGTTCAGCCTCTGCACAACGCCGATAGAATGGAAGCTGTCTCACACTAATCCGCGGCCGCACTCTTTTCTTTATAAGGATGTTTGGCCGGCGCCTGCAGAGAAATTCTGCGTAGCGATGCGAGCGGTGATTTCGACAAAGCTGCGGCGCGACCTAGGCCCACCGTCGAGGAGTGCACTGACGAGAACAGCGTTGAATCCCGTGACTAGCGCCTACAAACACGCGCGTCCTTGCAACGGTCGTTTAGGGGAAAGAATCGATGACTACTGCGCCTGACTTGGCCAGCGGTGCGCACGACGACTCGCCAGAGTCGCTGCTGACGTTCGCTAAATACTTCGAACGCTCGCTCGACGAGGGAATGAGCATCGTCATGCGGCGAGAGAGCGGCATCGTTTCAATTCTCATGGGCGAGGCCGCGGGTGAGTGGAACGACTTGAAGAACTGCGGAACTATCACGACCGCCTTGGCTGATGAGATTCTTGCCTTGACGAAGTCCGGTGCGAATCAGATAACAGTCGGCGAACTTCAGTACCGGTTCTTTCGAAGCTTCACGCATATCGAGGGTGCGGGGGCTGTGGTGTTCGCACCCGCTTGAGTGAACGCGTCACTTCCTTTTTTGAAGACAACAAGCGCGTTAAACGCTTCGCGGGCGTCCTTTGGCGCTTACATCGCGGCCAAGAAACGAGCTAGCTGCAGCAATGATGCCGGCTGTGTGTTGTGTGGGAAATAGTCAAGGCCTCGCCCGAAGGTCGGAGCTTCCGGTTAGTGTCGGACTTCACCCTTCAAGTCTTCTACCTTCCCACGAGGCCATCGCATTTTGCAGTATGTGTTCACGGGGACGTGAGGTTATCACTGCCGGTTTCGGCTTCGCCAGTAATAACGTAAATGGTATGACGTTCACCGCACCCAAGCACGACGTCACGGACGTCGTTGGGTGGATGGACCAATGGCGAAAGCCTAGCGAGCGATCAGGGATTTTACTTGCCGCAGGCCTTTCATCGCGGCGAGCTTGGAGCGGTCAGCGAGTTGCGAAGTCCCCGGCGGCCGAGGCTTCAGCCCAAGCTTGCGAAGATGATGGTTGGCACGGTAAGTATCCCCATAGTGATGCGGGAATTCCATGTTGAGGCTGAGCGAGATAGATACGTTGTCGTGGTTTTGCACCCAATGCGCAGCGTGGGTCGGGATATGCACTGCATCGCCGGGTTGAAGCGTGAATTGCCGGGCGACCGTCTCGGCGTGCGGTTTGTAAGTACCCGCAGTAATCGAGACCGAATAATATTGCTCTATCTCTTCTTCAGTGGTCACACTGCGGTCCATCGGATCGCACACCCAAAGGTCCTTGGACCCCTGTAGCTGCACCAGGAAATTGACCTCGGAATCGAAATGATAAGGCGTCTTGCGCCGCGGCGATGTGATGAACACCAGCATTTCGGCGTTGCTCAGGAGTCTTGAGCCTTCCGGTCCGGCAATCTCGCGCACGAAGGCCTCGTATTCTTCGAGCAGCGCTTTATAGGCCGGATTGGCCTCGACATGTTTCATCACGAGCCATGCGCCCGCGGTGTCGATGCGGTCGATGATCTCGGGGATCGTCATGTTGGGACTGGGCGTTGTTCCCCATTTGTCAGCAAGCGAGAGATCGCCGGCATCGACATAGATGTCGTCCCTGCGCTTGGCCGCCTCTTCAGCCACTTTTGTCAGCGACTCAATGGAAAATAGCGGATGGCCGGCGAGCGGATGACGCGCTGCGAACGCCTCTTTATGAAGCGCACGTCGACATTCCGCGAGGGGATCGACGGTACTCCATTGCTTCGTAGCCTGAACAGAGGAGGAACCGGTCAACATGGATTTGCTCCGCACACTTGAGATTAGCGCAGGAAAACACAAGCGGTGTAAAACGGACCCGTTGAACTCCGAGGACCATAGCTTCGCGCCGCCCGGCCCGAAAAACCATCCGAATACTACTTGATGAGAAACGGGGCAACTGTGCGCAATACCACTAACGGTTTGCGACTGTGTCTTCCGAAAAATGCTTTCTGAAGTAAGCGGGCGGTGAACGCGTCTGAATCGACACAGCATCCTTGGGATGCATCGTGTCCACTGGACGTTATATACATTTCGCTTTCAGCGGCACCGTTTCGCTAGTAGCTGACTTGAATTTTCGACCGGGTGTGCCTTATTTGCAGCCGCTCACCATCGTCAGGAAAGCGCCGCGCGTGAGGCGGCTTGCGCTAATACGACCCGATTGCCGCCGAGCGACTTCGCGTTGTATAACGCCGCATCGGCCGCTGCCAGCAGGTCGGCAAGCGTGGGAGCTTCGGCACCGAGTTGTGCGAGCCCAATGCTGACCGTTGCTTGTATCGCGACGCCGTCAATCCTGTGCGGGATCGTCTCAGCGAATCGTTTAACGACAGTCTCGCCCACGTCTTTGGCGCGAAGGCTGTCATGGCGAGGAAGCAGCGCAGCGAACTCTTCTCCGCCGATGCGCGCAAGAATGGCATCCGGACCCACCACGCTCCGGGCAACGTCGCCAAATACTTTCAGTACCTCGTCACCCGTCTTATGACCGTATCGATCATTAATGGTCTTGAAAAGATCGAGATCGAATGCGAGGAGAGAGATCGGCCGACGTGGTTCTGCATCGAGGATCACGCGCGCGCCCTCTTCGAAAAACCATCGGCGATTGCCAAGACGGGTCAGGTAGTCCGTTTGAGAGTCTCGCAGAAGCTCGCCATGAGTCTCCTCGCGGATCAACTTCAGCAGGGTCATCGGCAGAACAACCGAATACAGGACGCCCTCGTACATCGTAACGTTGCTGGCGACCGACACCACGTCTCGCCCGTACCGTGTCGCCAGCAACGGCAAGATGAACGCTCTGGCAGCATAAAGGAGCGTATGGATACCCGTCACCAACACCGCGATGTGCCGCGATGGCATCAATTTCATGCCCTCGCATCGCAGCAGCTCGAAAGACGTCACGCCACTGGCCAACGCGATCGGTATCGCGCTTGCGTAGTACCACACTGAGTCCGCCCAGCGCGCGCCGGCCACGGCCCATGTGAGCGCCAGCAAGATGAGCAAAGCGATGGAGCTGTTACGGTATTGCCGGCCGCTTAAGGATGCAACGCCTTGCAGGACCAATAGATAGCCGGTGACGATAACGAGGTTGCTCAAGGCGGAGCCCGTCGCACCGGGCAACTTGGTGCGAACCGTTACCGCCGCACATCCGATGGCAAGCGTGGCGTAGCCTGCTGCGAGTATTTTCAATTCCTTGCTGCGTCTGGGATGCGTTCGATGCTCCCAGAGCGTCATCCCGGAACTGGCGAAAAGTGTCCCGATGATGAGGAAATAGAGGGTCAGAAGGTCAAAGTGCATTGCTGTGGAGAAAGGCCTGCGCCGGTGCATCGCGGCGGCGATTCTACGCAAAAAATTTGGTAATGGTTAATAGAACGGTTAACCGTCGAGGCAGGCCCTGGATGCACAAAGCGTAACGCCGAGAGGGTTTCGATTACCGCTGGGCATCGGCTCATTCGGCCGAGCACGGTTCGACAGCTTGCCGAAAAATGCCTGCTTGTTGACGAATCGCCCGTGACCTAAACGAAGCGCGTCGAATCGCAGGCTTTGAATCGAGCGCTGGATTTCGGCAACCACTGTAGTTATCGGCCAATTGCGGGAATACTGAAGGCTTGCTGCGAAAAACATCGCTAAGGCGTAGCGGCCGAGTAATCGGTTACGACGTCAACAGCTCTTCAAGGCGGTCGAATTCAAGGGGCTTCAATACGTAACCATTGAAGTCGCCGAGACTGACGCCTTGCTCCAATCCAACTTGCCCTGTCATCGCGACAATTTGAGAATCCCTTGAAGAGCCTTCGCGCCGTATGTCTGCGCAAACGTCTCGCCCATCTGCCTCTCCAAGCTGGATGTCCAGGAGGATCAAATCGAAAGTCGTGCTGCGCGCAAGGGCAATGGCTGCCTGACTATCGTACGCAACGGATGCTTCGTGTCCCAACGCCGCCGCGAGCGTGGCCAGCGCATCGGCCGAAGCAGGATTGTCGTCAACAAACAAGACGTTCAAGGCTTTACTCCCAGGTCTCAGTTTGGATTGTTCTCAGCCATATACGTTTGTGATTTCGTTTATTGGAGTGGCTGGAACGCGTGACTGATTACACTTGCTGCCGGCGAGCGACGCAGGTGCGATCGCCGTCAATTCTACCCGGCAACTCGAATCCTGCCACGGGAGCGAACGATGGTTCACGATGCGATACGCCCAACATGCCGAATTTCGACTGGAGCCAGTACCCGATCTTGCATTTCTTTTCGGCGCCGAAATTGCTTGATATCCGCACTTGGGATAACGGGTAGCGGCATTCCAGAAGATGCGCTACGCGCCTGACACGGAAGGTTTCTCCCGCATGAAGTGGCTCTCATTGCCGCGGAGACAGCCCGTTTTGCGTTTGAACAGCGCGCGGAAATGTAGGCGTGACGATTTTCAACGACCGGGCTTAAAGGGTCGAATAATCTATTGAGCCGCTATGCGGCGGACCCCGTGCTTCTTATAGCTTACGCCGTTCACGAATGAGCTGACGCTGAACGCTGAGCGGCCGGTCCGTCGAACCGGCCATCTGCAAAAAACGCGTTTATTCTTAATTAAGGCGCTTCAACTGACCATCGTCGGCATACCAGTCGACCGTGACGCCGCTCGTGTTGACGGTCACGGCGCGCGGCTCGCTGAACTGATCGAACGACTCGATTCCGGTTTCACGTCCCACGCCGCTATTCTTGAAGCCGCCCCAGGGCGAAGCCGGATCCAGCCGATGATGATCGTTGATCCACACCATGCCGAACACCAGTTTGCTCGCCACGCGATGTGCACGCGCTACGTCGAGCGTCCACACGGACGCCGCGAGACCGAACTGGGTATCGTTGGCAATGCGAAGCGCATCCGCTTCGTCCTTGAACGGCATGATCACCGTGACAGGACCAAACACCTCGCCCTGGCCGAGTTCCGATTTCGGATCGACATGGTAAAACGCGGTGGGTTGCAGGTAGAAACCTTCGCTCAAATGCGGGGGAATGCCGCCGCCCGCGAGCAATTTCGCGCCGTCCGCAATGCCGCGTTCCAGCATGCCGAGAATGCGCGTACGCGAACGCGCGGAAATAACCGGTCCCAATTGCGTGTTCAGATCGGCGGGATTCCCGACGCGAATCGCCTCGACCTTCGCGCGGAATTTCTCCAGGAATTTTTCGTAGATGGTCTCCTGCACCAGCAACCGCGCGCCGCATACGCAAGTCTGCCCTGCCCCGATAAACGCCGCGAACGCCGCGCCGTTCACCGCGCGATCGATATCCATGTCATCGAACAGGATCACCGCCCCCTTGCCGCCCAGTTCGAGCGTCGTCAGCGCGAAGGTCTGCGCGGCCGCTTCGCCAATTGAGCGGCCGACTTCGGTGCCGCCGGTAAACACAACCTTCGCGATCAGCGGATGGCGCGCGAGCGCCGCGCCCGCCTCCTTGCCCTCACCGTTGATCACATTCACCACGCCGTCAGGAACGCCCGCCTGCTGCAACAATGCGACGAGACGCACGGTCGTGAGAGGCGTTTGTTCCGATGCCTTGATCACGACGCTATTGCCCGTCGCGAGCGCGGGGGCGAGGCTCTTCGACAAGATCATCAACGGATGATTGAACGATGTCATCAACGCACACACGCCGAGCGGCACGCGCTGCGTATAACAAAGATACGGGCCTTCGATAGGAATCACATCGCTGCGTCGCGTGAGCGCAAGCGCGGCGAAGTATCGGTAAAACTGCGGCAAGCGCGAAATCTGCGCGCGCGTTTCAACGATTGGGCGGCCGTTGTTGAGCGTCTCGAGCTTGTAGAAGTTCTCGAGGTCGGCTTCGAACAGATCGGCGAAACGGTTCAGCACGCGCGCGCGTTGCTGGAACGGCATGTCGCGCCAGACGCCGCTTTCAAACGCGTTGTGCGCGCATTGCACCGCGCGGTCGACGTCTTGCGCCGACGCCTTCGACAACGTGCCGATCGCGGCGCCATCGGCGGGATTGATAATGTCCATGATCTCGCCTGACCCGGCATCGATGAACTTTCCGTCGATGAACAATTGCGCGCTCAGGAACTGCTTATTCACTGCATCCATCTTGCTTTCTCCATTTACTTGAGCGGGGATACCCGCGTATCGGCGCCGACATTGAGGCGCGCGGGCGCGTCCGTCGGCTGAATATCTTCCAGGCGCTGGCCAGTCGGTTCCACACCGAGCCACGCCACCACCACGATCTGAATGGCAAGCAGGCCGATCATCAACGCAAGCACGCCGACCACCCCGTAATGCCCGAAGAGCGCGACGACAATGAACGGCGTGACGATGGTCGCACCTCGGCCGAGCGTGTTGCAGATACCCGATGCACGCAGGCGCACTTCAGTCGGAAACAACTCGGGCACATAGATCGCGAACAGCAACGCCACGAGCACATAAATAGGGATCACGAGCAGCAAGCCGACAACCGGCAACATGATCGGGTTGCTCACGAACGGATAGATCGCGCCGAAGATGATCGCCAGAACCGACGCGCCGATTATCGTCGGCTTGCGCCCCCATCTGTCAGCGGTCAATGCACCGATGCCCGAACCAATAGGCGCGCCGATAGACATCACCAGCGCATATCCAAACGACTTGGCAATGCTGAACCCCTGATGCACGAAGAACGTCGGCAGCCACGTAACAAATCCGTACAGCAAGGTGTTGATCACCACCAGCGTCACGCATCCAACGATCATGCGCGGCAGCATCGCGCCGGTAAACAGCGAGCCGAGCGCACGCGATGGCGCAACGGAAGGCTTGGGCGATGGCGCCGGCAACGTGCCGCCATGTTCGGCCATCACCTCGGTTTCGATCTTCGAAAGGATTGCTTCGGCATCCTGATTTCGCCCGACCGACTCCAGCCAACGCGGCGATTCAGGCAACGATTTACGCGCATACCACACGCCGATTGCGCCGATTCCGCCCAGCACGAACATCGCCCGCCACCCCATTGCGGGGATCAGGAAGAGTCCGATCAAGCCCGCCACCGGCAATCCGGAAACGACGAATACGGCCATCAGTCCCTGCATTTTTCCACGCGATGCAGGCGGTGCGAACTCTGTCAGCGTCGAATAGCCGACGACATTTTCCGCGCCGAGCCCCAGGCCCATCACGAATCGAAACGCGATCAGCACCATCATGTTCGGCGCCAGCGCTGCGCCTAGCGACGCAATGCCGAAGACCATCAGGTTGGTTTGATAGGTGAAACGGCGGCCAAAACGATCACCCAGAAAACCGGTCGCGAGCGAGCCGATCATCATGCCGAGGAACGTCAGCGATACAAACAGCGCATTCTGGCCGAGCGTTGAAAAGCCGCTTTGCAGCGTGGCGCCAAGGACCGTCGACGCCACGTAGATATCGAAGCCATCGAAGAACATGCCGATCCCGATCAGCCACATGATGCGCTTGTGAAAACCCGATACCGGCAGCCGGTCCAGGCGTGCGCCTGCATTCACATTCATTTCCGTCTCCTGCAAACCATCGAGGGTTTGTCGTAATACATGGCCGGTTACTTCGATGCCATCAGACGCAACGCCGATACCGTCAGCGTTTCAGTCGCGCATCGGAAGTTGTGTTCGAGCGAGCTTTCCTCGGCGTTCTGGAAGAAGGACTTGCACTGGCGCGCGCCGGCGTCGTCGAGTGCGAGGATCCGGTCCGTGAGCGCATCAGCTTCCGCTTGCAGCGTGTCGCGCGCGCAGACGCGCGTCACAAGACCGGCATTGAGTGCGGCGTCGGGCGTGACCGGATCGCCGAAAAGAACCATCGGGAACACGTGCTTGGGGAGTGCGTACCGGCCGAGATACGCCATGATCGCGGCGGGCGGCAAGCCCTTGCGCATCTCGGGAAAGGCCAGTTTCGCGCCGCCGGAAACCAGCGTGAAGTCGCAAAGAATGGCGAGGCCGAAGCCGAAACCGAGCGCATCGCCCTGTACTTCGGCGATCGAAATCATCGGCGATGCTCGCAATAGCCGCTTCAATTCGATCAGCCGGGATACCTCTCGATGGATCGACGCCGCGTCGGTTCCGGCGCGCTCGCGCCCTGTGCAAAACACATCGCCGCGTGCTCGAATACGCAGCACACGGGCTGCGGGCAGCGTTGCTTCGCTACGCAGCGCAGCGATCATGGCGTCGAACATGGGCCCGGTGACTTCGTTGCCGGCAGCCGTATTGTTCAGCGTAAACGTTAAAACTTCGCCCAATCGATCGATCACGACCGGGTCCCGCAAGCGCGCGTGGTCCAAGCAGCCTCCTGTTGTATAATCACCCTGTATAAGCTGTATACAGCGTATTCATCGAACAACGGAAAGTCAATGGTCCCTGCAATGAAACTCGCCAACGCGGACAATCCCGCCAATGTGCCCGAGCAAGCGCTCGAAGCGATCGGCCGCAAATATCACTCGAAAATGCGCATGATCGACGCGTCCGGCGACTCGCTGAGCGATGGCGTAGTGGTGCCTGCGTTGCGCGAAGCGATCGTGGAAGGCGTGCTGGCGCCGGGAAGCCGGCTGTCGGAGGTACAGGTCGCGAAGCAGCTGAACGTCAGCCGCACGCCCATGCGCGAGGCGTTTGCGCAGCTTGAACGCGAGGGTCTGGTGACGGTTGTCGCGCGCGTCGGGGCGTTCGTGCGGTCGGTGACGCTGCGCGACGTGGCGGAGATTTATACGGTGCGCGCCGCGCTTGAGTGCCTCGCGGTTCAGCTTTGCGCGGAAAATATCACGACGCTCGGGCGCGCCCAGCTGGAAGACGTGATCGGCGAGATGCGCGCTAATGTCAGCGCCAATGACCCTGCGGCCTACGTCGATGCGCTCGACCGTTTCTATTCGATCGTGATGACCTTAGCCGATAACCGCACGCTTCAGGTCACGCACGCGAGCCTGATGGGTCCGGTACGCCGCCTGCGACGAATCGCAATGGCGCGTGGCGGCCGGATGCTTGCGTCGTTTGAACAAGCCGTGAAGATCAAGGACGCGATTTCCACTGGCGATAAATGCGTGCAAGACCTGATGCGCGAACAATTGCGCGGCGCGTGCGAAGCGGCGACGGCAGTATTGAAGGAAACGGATGGCTGAACATTTCTCGCAACGCTTGGCGCATTCGCGGGTTCCCTTATGGGTCGCCGCTGCGCGCCTTATTTTCCAGGTAAGCGGAGAGCGCGTTCAGCTTCCAGGGCGTCTGCACAGTCCGCTCGCAATCACACGATCACAGCCGCCGCAATCCAGTTCCTCAATGCGCCGATGCCGACTTGCGCCGCAATTGGCCTACCGATAACCACACGGCGGAGACAAGGAAATAGATCGCGCCGACCCCTGCATATCCGGCCACTTTGATAATTGCAGGCGGCACCGATGCATGGGCCTGCGCGATAAAAAACACGCCCGCAAGCGCCGACTGCCCGCCGCTCAAAATCATTGCCCATTGCGCACCAAAACGCTTCCAGCGACGAACGGCGGTGGCAAGCTGAAGTAATCCGGATAGCACGGCCCAGGCTCCGAATACATCGAGGACCAGGCTTGTGTCAGCGTTCAATACAACAATCACCGCAACCGCTATCGCTGCGCTAACGAAGACGTTAAAAGCTTGGGTAAGGTTCTTGCGCATCCCGCCGCTACGCGACATGTCGACGTAGTTGGCCGCCGCATCCCATAAGGGATAGACGATGAGCAGTGCTGCTCCGATCATCGCGGCATGCTGCCCGATAGTGAACACGAGCGCGACCCACACGACAGAAAACGCCGCACGGGCAAAATAGTATTGCTTGAGCCACCGCTCATCTTGAATGCGGGTGGTGTCAGTTGAATGAGTAGCCATTTAAATTCCTTTGAGATTGGGTCGACCGCGTCTGGACAGTGATAGGGATGATGGCATTCGATCTTCCTTGACGGCATCGGTCAAATGACCGATCCGCTTCAGGACGTTGGGTGAAACGCCGCTGCCAAAGCTCTGAGCGAAGCAGCGCCCGAGCAGGGAATGCGCATTGCTGTAGCGACGGTATCCGCCACTTTTCCCTGGAGCATCCCATGGCCGCAACTGTTGGCGACTTCCTCGTCGATCGTCTCTATTCGTGGGGCGTACGCCGCATCTTTGGTTACCCCGGGGACGGCATCAACGGCGTGTTCGGCGCACTTAATCGCGCTGATGGAAAAATTGAATTTATCCAGGCCCGTCATGAAGAAATGGCAGCATTCATGGCAGCGGCGCACGCAAAATTTACAGGCGAGCTCGGCGTCTGTATTGCGACGTCAGGACCTGGCGCGTCTCACTTGATCACGGGCCTTTACGACGCACGAATGGATCACATGCCAGTGCTGGCAATCGTAGGCCAGCAAGCCCGTGCGTCGCTTGGCGGGCACTACCAGCAGGAACTGGATCTCGCATCTTTATTCAAGGACGTGGCCGGCGCATTCGTGCAGCAAGCGAGCGTTCCTTCGCAGGTCCGCCACCTTGTCGATCGCGCCGTGCGCGTGGCACTTGCCGAGCGTACCGTCACCGCGCTCATCCTTCCAAACGATTTGCAGGATCTCGAGTACGAGGCGCCCGCTCGAAAGCATGGAACAGTGCATTCAGGCGTGGGCTACCGTGGCCCGAAGACGATCCCCTATGCCGACGACTTGCAACAAGCGGCGGATGTACTCAACGCGGGCAAGAAGGTGGCGATTCTCGTCGGTGCGGGTGCATTGAAAGCGACCGATGAAGTGATCGCCGTAGCGGACAAACTCGGGGCCGGCGTCGCCAAGGCGCTCTTGGGCAAAGCCGTGCTTCCGGACGACCTGCCGTGGGTCACGGGCTCCATCGGACTGCTTGGTACCAAGCCGAGTTATGAGTTGATGACTCATTGCGACACGCTGCTCATGATCGGCTCGGGCTTTCCCTATGCGGAGTTCTTGCCGAAAGAAGGCGCGGCGCGTGGCGTTCAGATCGATCTCAAAGCCGATATGCTGAGCCTGCGTTATCCCATGGAAGTGAACCTCGTGGGCGACAGTGCTGAGACCCTGCGTGCCTTATTGCCGCTTCTTGAAGAAAAGCAGGACCGCGGCTGGCGCAAGACGATTGAAGGCTGGACCGCGGACTGGTGGCAAACGCTCGACCGGCGAGCACACGAAGCGGCCAAAGGCGGCGTCAATCCGCAGCGCACCGTGTGGGAGCTTTCGCCGCGCATACCTTCCAATGCGATTGTCACGAGCGATTCGGGCTCGTGCGCCAACTGGTATGCACGCGACCTGAAGGTCCAGCGCGGCATGATGTGTTCGTTATCGGGCGGACTTGCATCGATGGGCGCTGCTGTCCCCTACGCCATCGCGGCGAAATTTGCGCATCCGGAGCGGCCCGTGATCGCCATCGTTGGCGACGGCGCCATGCAGATGAATAACATGGCCGAACTGATCACCGTGGCGAAATACTGGAAGCAATGGGCGAATCCGCGCTGGATTTGCATGGTGCTGAACAACGAGGACCTGAATCAGGTGACGTGGGAACAGCGCGTCATGGAAGGCGACCCAAAGTTCGAGGCATCTCAGGCCATTCCATCTGTCGCGTATCACAAGTTTGCCGAGCTGATCGGCTTGAAAGGAATTTTCGTAGACGACGCCGACAAGATGGGCACCGCCTGGGACGAGGCGCTCGCCTCGGATTGCCCTGTCGTCATCGAAGTGAAGACCGATCCGAACGTGGCCCCTTTGCCGCCGCATATCACGCTCGCGCAGGCCAAGGCATTCGCATCGACATTGATGAAGGGCGACCCGGACCAGGGCAACGTGATCATCGATACCGCCAAGCAGGTTCTAGGCGCAGTGCTTCCCGGTCATAAAAACCGGCCATAAAAACCAATAGCACTCCGCGCCCGGCAAACCATCCGGGCACGTGACCCCGTCGTGGGGTTAAGTGCCTAAGCCCTAGCCGCCGGTTTTTGTCACGCGCCAGACGGTATTGCCCACGTCGTCGGCAATGATGAGCGCGCCGCCTTTGTCCTGCGCCAGCCCGACCGGTGCGCCGTGCAATTCTTTTTCGTCATCGGACGCGAAGCCGGTGACGACAGGCTTTGGTGCACCCACAGGATTGCCATTCTCGAACGCGACATAAGTGACCGCATAACCGCTTAACGGCGAACGATTCCAACTGCCGTGTTCACCGATGAAAGCCCCGCCGCGATACTGCGCCGGCAGGTCGCTACCGGTATAGAACAGCAGCCCGAGCGGTGCGACGTGGGACCCAATGGCATAGTCCGGCTTGATCGCCTTGGCGACCAGGTCGGGGCGCTGCGGCTGGACCCGCCGGTCTACGTGCTGGCCGTAGTAACTGTACGGCCAGCCGTAAAAACCACCGTCTTTCACCGAGGTCAGATAGTCCGGCACCAGATCCGCGCCGATCTCGTCACGTTCATTCGCTACTGCCCAAAGCTGTCCCGTTTTCGGCTCCCATTGCAGCCCGGTCGGGTTGCGTATCCCGGCCGCAAAAATGCGGCTGGCGCCTGTCGCAACATCGACTTCCAGTACGTTTGCGCGCCGGTATTCGACGTCGAGACCATTCTCGGTGACATTGCTGTTCGAGCCCACGCCAACATACAGCTTCTTGCCGTCGGGGCTCGCGAGAAGCGCCTTGGTCCAGTGATGGTTGACCTTGTCCGGAAGGTCGGCAAGTTCAACGCCGGGAGACGACATGCTGGTCTCGCCAGATTTGTACGGATACTTAAGTATTGCGTCCGTGTCGGCCACGTAAAGCGTGTCGCCAATCAGCTGCATGCCAAACGGCGAATGCAAGTGATCGATGAACACATGTTTGTCCCATTCTCCACTGCCGTCAGTGCGCTTGCGCAGCAACGTGATGCGATTGCCGCCCTTCCCTTTTTTGCCCGAGCGCCCTGTTACCAGCCCGGCAATCAACTGCTTCGGCGAGGTAACAGGCTCCGCATCCGGGCTGTTCGATTCAGCCACCAGGATGTCGCCATTGGGAAGACAGTAGACCTGGCGCGGATGTTCGAGTCCGGAGGCGATGCTCTGGATCTTCAGGCCGTCCGCAACCTTAGGCGTTTCTCCGTTCTGCCAACCGACGTACTTCGGTACTTGCATTGGCGGCGTGAAGAAGCTCTTCGCGCTCGGCAAGGGCGGATTGGCTCCGGCCTGCGCCATATCGTTATATTTGGCCCGTTCACTGCATCCGCTAATCAAGGTGGCGCCGGTGATCGCGATAACGCTGCACAAGATGACCTTATTCACGAGCCGCCTCCTTGAAACGGAACTTATCGAATGCGAGCGCAATGTGTCCAACGCTGAGTAGTACCACCGTGATCACCGAGAGAATCACGTTCTCCGGAACTATTCCGTACGCATCACGGCTATGAACAAATGCGTTAAGAATTGCCGCGACGATGCCCAGCAGGTTCAACCAGAAGTCGAGCCTCTCTATGCGCGTTACCGAGTAGCGCGGTCCAATCCAGACGTGGCCAAGATTGATCAGCCGTGGGACGATCGCAAAGAAAAGTCCTACGGTAACGAGCCACGCCGCCCCTTTCGCCCAGAAAACATTGTCAGTGTTTGCGTAAAGAATGTCGAAGATCAGGGTGCCTACGAAGAGACCGTAAGGGATCGGGTTGAGCAGATCGAACACCGCCGTGGCCCATCTTGACCGGTATCTCGGGCTGGTTGGAGTCATGGGAAAGTCCTCTTTTAAAGACTTCAGGCGAATGCAGTTAGCGGTAATCTTTCTAGTCAGCTGCCACGCCCTTCTGTTGCGCAAGCTTCTGTGCCATCTGATAGTGCTTCTGGATCGTCGGGAGTGCCTTCTGCGCGGCCTGCTTCAGGTCGGCGTTCTGCCCATCCGACACTTCCTTCTGAAACGCGTCCACCGCTTGCTTGTGGCCTTCCAGCCCAACCTTGCTGATGTAAGCGTTGTCAAAATCCTTGCCCTTCAGCGGCTTGAGCGAGTCGAGCAATGCTGTGTCGGAATTGTCCTTCGGTACGACCACGCCCTTGGGCGCCGCCATCTTCAGCTGCACCGTCAACTTGGTATGGTCCATCATCATATGACGGGCAAACGACTTGACGTCCTTGTCGCTGGACCGGGTCATGGCAAGCTTGCTCGCGTCAATTTCGGTCGACGAGGAACTCGACGCCGCTTGAACAAAGGCTTTATCGGCGTCCGAAAGAGGATTGGCCGCTGTGGTCGAAGCCGCTTCAGTAGCGTTTTGGGCTTGAGCCAAGGGCGCCCCTACGATCAGGCAGCTGGCAAGCAGCGCGGCTAATGGTGTTGTCTTCATTTACTTCTCCAGAATCGGTTATCAGGATCTCGTACGCTGGAGTTGCAGCAACTGCCGTTCCACACGCTGTGCATTCGCGTTGAGCGTGGCGACCTCAACCCTTCAATGGGCAAAAAGCGTAACCGAGGTGGCAAGCCGCAACGGTGCCTGTCCCTTTTGGCAATAAGCGTCGAACTCGTGGCCTACGATGTGTTGCTGTACCTCGGCTTCGTCGAATGCGGTGAATGCAACGATGGCAACCTCTCTCGTACGCACGTCATCTCTTAACGCGAGCGCCGCTTGATAGCCGTCGAATTCCGGCATGGAGATATCCATGATGATCACATGCGGGTTGAATTGCGCGGCGACGGGCTGCCGCGGCAATCGGGCCGAGACAAACAAGGCCGCATCCTCCTCAAGCTCCAAGTGCGCCCAAAGACCCTGGCGGACCCGACATCGCACCGGCGATGACCGTTCCAAGTGGCCACGTCCCAATGCAGACAGTGACCAAGCCCATCATGCGACTGCCAGCTGCTCGAGCCGAAGCATCGCTTTTGCGACACCGCCGGCAATCCAGAACTCCTTGAAGCGAGACGCCGCGAAGAGCGGTGCTGTCGCCGGTCGATCCATATTCTTGTCTCAATGCCAGTGAGAACACAGACGGTTGCTAAGCGGATCGTTGCCTCTCGCACCGCTCGCAAATCATCGGGGCTGGGGCATATCAATTGCTTCGACAAACTCCGCACTTGATATGCGGGCACTTCTTGATGTGCTCCGCCTTTGATCTAGAAGCAATTGAGATATCGCCATACGCGGACGTTGCGGCACTTGCGGCACAAACTGGCGCGGCCGGTCTCACCCCGCCAGCGCATGGTCGGGCTGCTTCGGTAATCGAACACGGAAAATCGCAAATTTACCCTTGCGGGGATAACCGTTGGAAAAATTGAGTTCATGCAGATGGGAATCCGCAATGTACAAGTAGCCGTTTTGTATGGCAAACCCGTCGGCCCACGAAAGCTGCGGATGCTTATCCACGAACGTACTTTGGGTAAGTGCCGGTATGCCGTCTCGCTCGATCACATTGAACGCGACCACGGTACGATTCTCAAGGTCCCCACCGTATAACACTCCCGCTCCGCTCATGATCAGCCCTCCAGTCAGCGCGCCGTCTCCGAGGAACTGCGTGCGCTGGGAAAGGTCTTTCGCAGACAGCGATTTGTCGATCAATGCAGCTGTGGGGATGCGCCAATAATGGTGGTCCGTCAGGGGCCGATAGTAGACCCACTCGCGATCTGGAGAAATCGCGATGCCGTCGGTTTGCAGTGTAAGCACCCCGCCGTCGAGCTTGCGCGCAATACGGTCGCCGAACATCAGGTGCTGCGCCGGGTCCGACACGCTCGACCGGTCTCCGGCGAGCAAAAGACGCGACTCACCGCTTTTCAGGTCTGTGACTACGATGCCGCCCGCATTGCCTGCGTTGCTGATGTAGGCATAGCCGTGCTTGAGGTCGATGCGAATGTCGTTGAGCGAATCCTTAGGTGTGGCGACATGTTCGTAGTCGAACTGGCGGACGACCTTGCGCGTGGCGAGATCGAATTCGACCAGCTTGGGTGGTTGACGACTCTGGTCCACCGACGGCAAAGACGAATCCAGCGCCCACAGGTGGTCCTGTTCATCGACCCATAGCGCCTGCACCGAAATCCATTGATGCGCGCCATCTTCATCAGGTTTGAAGTCGTTCCAGCTTTCGTCGGGAAAGGGTGTAAGGGCACCGGTTGCCGGATCGACTTCGACCATGCTATAGCGGGAACGCTTGACCGATGCCGGCGCGGTGGCGAAGACGCGTCCGTGCCTGGAAACCCCTATACCGACGAGCCGGAAGTCGTCGCCGAAGGTGGCGACGGTTTCGAGACGCGGAGTATGACTGGCGGATGCCCGGATCGAAGACAAGGCGGCGCTTGCCGCAGTGCCCATGAAGAGGGTGCCGAGGAATCCAGCGCCAATGGATGCGAGGACCAGCCGCCGCATCCGCCTTGGGGAATAGTCTTGCGTCATTAGCTATTTTCCTTACGATCTCGATCAAGCGTGTTCGAGCAGGCAAACTTTGAGCGCGCTGAAACGCGTGGGCTTATTATTTTTATATGTAATTACTCAACGTTATATGACTCATGGTAGGCACGCGGCAAAGGCCTGTCAATGGAGTCGCACCTTTGACGAGATTAGTTTCCTGTCCTTAACAACCTTAAAAAAATCATGGTTCTCCAAGGCACGTCGATTGCTAAGGGATTGATCCATCCCACTCGACAATGCCGCCCGGAGTTACCCGATGTCACATTCCCGCCGCCACGTTTGCGTCCCTTTGTCCTCAGCTATGACCAAGCTGAGTTGAGATGCCGCTCGCCGGGGTGGCATCTCAGGTGCCCGTGAGCGATGGCGCACCGCTCAATTATTTCATCCACGCGGCCGGGCCTGCCGCCGGACCCACGCTCCGGCTCGACTGGATTTTCACGGCAATCTGCGTGGCGGTGTGCGTGATTGTCGGCGGCTTGCTGAGCGCCGCTATCCTGCGGCGGCGTCCCGACGCCCCTTTGCAGCAACTCGCTCACGGCGCGAACGGATTGCGCTGGATCGTGATCGGCGTAGGTGTCTCCGTACCCGTGCTGATTGCCATGCTGGTCTATGCGCTATTCACGCTTGACCAGGTCGCATCACCGGCGGAAACACCCGCGCTGACGATCACGGTGACCGCCTACGATTGGTGGTGGAAAGTAGCCTATGACGATGCGCCCGATGCTTCCGCGCGTTTCGTCACCGCTAACGAAATCCATATCCCCACCGGCGAGCCCGTGCGGTTCAAGCTCAAAAGCGCCGACGTGATCCACACGTTCTGGGTACCCAGGCTTGCCGGCAAGACCCAGGCGATTCCTGGCCAGACCAACGAGCAATGGCTACAAGCCGATGCCCCGGGCGTGTATCGCGGGCAATGTTCGCAGTTTTGCGGTGCACAGCATGCGCACATGGCGTTTGAAGTAATCGCCGAGAGCCGCGCCGATTTCGCCGCATGGAGCGCACAACAAGCGCAACAAGCGCGCGTACCGGACATGCAGGCCGATGCCGCGGTGACCGCAGGCAAAACCCTCTTCCTCGATAAATGCGCGGGCTGTCATGCGATCCGCGGCACGGACGCACAAGGCGCGCAGGCGCCGGATCTGACACACCTGAACTCACGCCGGCTGATTGCGGCCGGAACGCTTTCAAACACCGTACAGAATCAGCTCACGTGGATCACGGAAGCCCAGCGCATCAAGCCCGACTCGTTGATGCCCTCCATTGCGTTGAAACGCGACGAGGCGGCGAGTTTGTCCGCGTATCTCGCGACACTCAAATAGTCATCGAGGAGCGACGCTTCATGAGCCACCTGCCTGCCGACGCCCGTGTTCCAGAGAGCGGCCGCGTGCCCTTCGGAAGCGCCCGGCAAAAGCGCCTCGCGGAGATTTGGGAAGCACCACCGGGCTGGCGAGGATGGCTGTCGACGGTCGATCACAAGAGCATCGGCCTGCGGTACCTGGTGACCGCCTTCGTGTTCCTGCTGATGGGCGGCGTGGAAGCGTTGATTATGCGTGTGCAACTCGCGCGCCCCGACGCCGCCGTGCTCACACCCGAGCAATACAGCCAGCTATTCACCATGCACGGCGTGACGATGATCTTCCTCTACGCGCTGCCCGTGCTGTCCGGATTTTCCAATTATTTGTGGCCACTCATTCTTGGCGCGCGCGACATGGCGTTCCCGCGCCTCAATGCGCTTTCGTACTGGCTGTTCCTGTTCGCCGGCATCTTCCTGTATTCGAGTTTTCCGTTTGGACAGGCACCCAACGCGGGCTGGTTCAACTACGTGCCGCTCTCAGGGCTCGAATACAACACCGGGCCGAACATTGATGTCTACGCGCTCGGCATGGTCTTGCTCGGCGCGTCGACTACCGTGGGCTCGGCGAACTTCGTGGTTACGCTTATCCGCATGCGCGCGCCGGGCATGTCGATAGACCGCGTGCCCGTGCTCGTATGGGGGACGCTCACGGCATCCGGCGGCAACCTGCTCGCGGTACCCGCGGTGAGCCTTGCGTTTTTCCTGCTCTGGCTCGACCGCCAGTTCGGCACGCATTTCTTCGATGTGCTTAACGGCGGCCGGCCGCTGCTCTGGCAACATCTGTTCTGGATGTTCGCGCATCCGTGGGTCTATGCCGTCGTCCTGCCTGCCATGGGCATTGTTTCGGATGCGCTGCCCGTCTTTTGCCGCCGGCCTCTTGTTGGCTACACGCCGGTCGCGCTGTCGACTGTCGCCACCATGGTGATCGGTTTCATCGTGTGGATTCATCACATGTTCGCGACCGGCATTCCCGCGCTGGCGCTTGCGTTCTTCGGCTCCGCAAGCATGGTGATCGCGATCCCCAGTGCGGTCGCCACTTTCGCATGGATCGCGACGATCTGGACCGGCCGTCCCGTGTTCAAAGTGCCCTTTCTTTATTTCGCGGGTTTTGTGTTGCTGTTCGTGATTGGTGGAGTGTCGGGTGTGATGACGGCGGCCGTGCCGCTGGACTGGCAACTCAACGATACTTATTTCGTCGTCGCGCACCTGCATTACGTGCTGCTCGGGATCAACGTGTTTCCGGTGATCGGCGGCGTGGTTTTCTGGTTTCCCAAATTCACCGGTCGCCTGATGAGCGAGCGCTTCGGCAAGCTCACGTTCTGGGTCTTGTTCATCGGCTTCAACCTCGCCTTCTTTCCGATGCACATAGCGGGGCTGCTCGGCATGCCGCGGCGCATCTATACGTATTCCGGCGACATGGGCTGGAACACGGTCAATATGATCACGTCGATAGGCTCGTTTGTGTTCGCGGCCGGCGTGCTGATGTTTCTCGCGGACCTCGTATGGAGCTACAAGCGTGGCCCCGTAGCCGGTGACAATCCGTGGGATGCCCCAACGCTTGAATGGTCCGTTTCGTCACCGCCGCCCCCCTACAACTTCGCGACCATTCCGGTCGTGGAAAGCGGGCATCCGCTGTGGGAGGAGCGGCTCTTTCTCGACGATCGATCGCGGCCGCGAACGCAACTCGACGAAGGTTTGATTCTTGATCACGGTCGCGAAGCGCTGGCCACCCGCGCGCTGGATGGACGTCCCGACGCCATTCTCAAGATGCCCGGCGACTCGTACGCGCCGTTCCTGCTCGGCTTGTTCTCCACGCTGATCTTTGCCGCGATGCTGCTGCACGTGTGGTGGCTCGCGCTGGCGATGCTGGCGGGTTTCGCCATCTCGCTAGCCGCGTGGATGTGGCCTGAAGCGCCGCTTCGACAACGTGAACCCGGTCAACCTGGAGGAGAGACGCTTGGCTGATGTCATCGACATGGAGTGTCCCTTGCCGGTTGGCGGTCAAGGACGCAACGCGGGCGGTTGGTGGGGCATGTGGACGCTGATCGGGACCGAGGCCGCGCTGTTTGCTTACCTGATCTTCAGCTACCTTTACCTGCACTCGCAAGGCAGCGGCAAGTGGCCGCCCGACGGTTTGCCGAAGACGGGACCCGCGCTATTCAACACGTGCGTGTTACTGGCCAGCAGCGTGTTTGTGGTGTTGTCGGAGCGTGCGGTCAAGCGGGAGCGACGCAACGTGGCGGTCCGGTGGATGAGCGTGGCGATCGTGCTGGGGGTGCTCTTCGTCGGCGTACAACTCAAGGAGTGGCACGACCATCCGTACGGACCGTCGGCGCACCTCTATGGCTCGCTCTATTTCACCATCACGGGTTTCCACATGCTGCATGTGGTCGCCGGACTCGTCGTACTAATCCTGTTGCTCGCCTGGACCGCACTCGGTTATTTCGATGATCGCCGTCATACCGTCCTGAGCATAGGCGGCATGTACTGGCATTTCGTGGATATCGTCTGGCTGTTTATTTTTACGACGCTTTATATCAGCCCTTACGTTCTCTAGGAGACACGCCGTGCCGGCACGCCGCGAACGCATCCTGGATGCCCTGCAGCAGCTCTACGCGCTACTCGGTGCACCGCTCGCGTGGATCGTGCAGATCTGCACGTGCGAAGCGCTCGCGGCGCAGGCTTGTTACCCGGCCCAAAACCCGCTCGCGTATCCGGACCTGCATGCGCTGAACGCTTACATTGGCGCGGTGAGCCTGCTATGTCTGGCGGTCGCACTGGGCGGCCTCACAGCCGCGTGGCGGGGCTGGCGGGGTCTGCCTCAGGGTGGTGGAGGCACTGACCCTGACCGCCGGGCTGCGAGGTTCCTGTTTCGCGTCGCCATCCTGTCGAGTCCGATGTTCGTTCTCGGACTGCTCGTGACCGCCATGGCAGCGTTGATCGTCTCGCCATGCAAACCGTGGTGATGCCGATGAAACGCGCCGCCGCCCTGCTCGCTTGCCTCGTCTTATTGACAGAGAACTCACACGCACAGACTGTCGATCAAACCCTGATCGCACGCGGCGAATACCTCGCACGCGCCGGCGATTGCGCCGGTTGCCATACCGCACCTCAAGGCGGCGCACCGTTCGCGGGCGGCTTAGGCATGGCGTCGCCGTTCGGCACGATTGTCAGCAGCAACATCACCCCCGACAAGCAATATGGAATTGGCGACTACACCTACGCAGACTTCGCCCGGACTCTGCGCAAAGGGGTCGCGCGCGGCGGCAAGCACTTGTATCCAGCGATGCCATACCCCTCCTTTTCGAAGATCGATGACAACGACATGCAAGCGCTTTACGTCTACTTCATGCATGGCGTACAACCGGTCTCGAAAGCGCCGCCGCCCACCCGCCTGCCGTTTCCTTTTAACCAGCGCTGGGCGCTCGCGTTCTGGAACCTCGCCTTCGCACCGGACGAAACGTATGCAACGCATCCGGAGCATGACGCCCAATGGAACCGCGGTGCTTATCTCGTGCAGTCGCTTGGGCACTGCGGCGCATGCCACACGCCGCGCGGTCCTGCGTTTGACGAACGCGGTTATACGGAGTCGTCGGAGAAATATCTGACTGGCGGCGTGAACGATCACTGGTTCGCGCCGAACCTGACTGGCGACACCGGCTCGGGTCTCGGCCGCGTGCACGAGACGGAAATCGCGGCGTTCCTCAAGTCGGGGCATGGCGGCGGACTGGTTACGTTCGGCAGCATGGTCCAGGTGGTGGAAGACAGCACGCAATACATGAACGACGACGATCTCAACGCAATCGCCCATTACCTGAAGAGCTTGCCGCCTCAGCGAGCATCGGGCGCTTACGTGCCGCAATCCCTCGCGGCACGCCAGACTTCCGCCTCCGCGCGCACGGGCAACATCGAACGTCCCGGTGCTGGCATTTATCTTTCGTTTTGCGCGAAGTGCCATGGCACGGAGGGCGAAGGCAAGCCGCAAAAATATCCGAAACTCGCGGGCAATTCCGCCGTGCTGGGCGCCGATACCACCTCGTTAATGCGCTTGATGGTCGAAGGCGGCAATTCCCCCGACACACAACAAGGGCCACCGCGCGAGAACATGCCAGCCTACGCCGGCAAGCTGACCAACACGGAAATCGCGCAGGTGCTGACGTTCATCCGGACGACGTGGGGCAACAACGCATTACCCGTTACAACACGCGACGTAAGCCAACTAAGAGCCGATATTCACAAGTAGCGGCTGCGGTCCGGCCTCAGCGGGTCCTCGCAGGCTTCCGCATTTTTGCACTGCAAAATAGAAATTCGAAGAGAGGCCAGCCAATCGGCGTAATATTTTCAAAAATATAGCGTCATTAATCGGAAGGATAGACACCATGCGCACCATGAAAGCGATTGAGGTGAAACAGGCCGGCGGGCCGCTCGAACTGGTCGAGCGCGATGTACCCGAACCGGGCGAAGGCCATGTGCTCATCAAGATCCAGGCCTGCGGCATCTGTCACAGCGACGTCCTGACGAAAGATGGCTTGTGGCCGGGTCTGCAATACCCACGGGTGCCTGGACATGAAATCGCGGGAGTGATCGATTCGCTGGGTGCGGGCGTCGAAGGTTGGCAGGCCGGCCAGCGCGTAGGGGTCGGCTGGCACGGCGGACACTGCGGCAAGTGTGAACCTTGCCGCCGGGGTGACTTCGTGGCGTGCCAGCGCGCACAGGTGCCCGGCATCAGCTACGACGGCGGCTACGCCGAGTACATGGTCGCGCCGGTCGAAGCATTGGCGCGTATTCCAGACGATCTGTCCGATGTCGACGCCGCGCCCCTGCTATGCGCCGGCATTACGACTTTCAACGCGTTGCGCAACAGCGGTGCGCGCGCCGGCGACGTGGTCGCGATCCTCGGCATCGGCGGCCTCGGCCATCTTGGCGTGCAATTCGCGCAGAAAATGGGCTTTCGCACCGTTGCCATCGCCCGCGGCCAGGACAAGGCGGCGCTGGCGAAGCAGCTCGGCGCGCATCACTATATCGACAGCAAGGTTGAAAACGTGGCCGGGGCACTGCAGGCGCTCGGAGGCGCCCGCGTGATTCTCGCGACCGTCACGAGCGGCAAGGCAATGAGCGCCGCGGCCGGTGGTCTGGGTCTCAATGGCAAGCTCATCATGGTCGGAATTTCCGAGGAGCCTGTTGAAGTGCCCGTCGCACAATTCATCATGGGGCGCAATTCGGTGCAGGGCTGGCCGTCGGGCACGTCAGCCGATTCACAGGACACGCTGGCTTTCAGCGCGCTCGCCGGTATCAAACCAATGATCGAAGAGTTCCCGCTCGCCCGTGCGGCCGAAGCGTATGACCGCATGATGAGCGGCGCCGCGCGCTTCAGGGTGGTGCTGAAGACCGGCTAGGCGAAGTGAGGGCGCTGCCCGGGCAACGGACCGATCACGTGGATTCTCCGCAGTGACCTTCGCTATATCTCGCCATATATTTCGAGCGATCCCGACGTTCACCACGCGGTCCGGATACGCCTTCATTAACGCGCCAATTTTCGAGGTCGATGTTGCGTCGGCAACCACGACGATGATGTCCTGGCCCGCCTCGGTCAGACGACTGATCGCGCCCACCGCGCCGTCGCGCAAATCTCCTTACTTACGCATCTTCAAGCGCCCGCAACGCTTGCTTCAATTGATCTTCGTCCGGGAACTTGCGATGCCATGCCTTCAAGTTTCTTGTTGTTTCGCTCGAAAGCCAATGAAAAACGCAAGTAATCGGGGAAACACTGACGCTGGCTTTCAGTTCGGAGGGTTGAGGCACAATACGCGGGTCGACGCAGCGCGTGTCTCAGGCGGCTTCGCAGGGAAAGCAGACATGGATCAGCGGACTAGAACAGAAAAAATCTTCGAGATGGTGCAGGCCATGAAACTGGTGAAGTTATCGGAGCTTTCCAGTGAATTGGGCGTCTCGATGCCCATGATCCGCAAGGACGTCGATGAATTGCAGAAAGGCGGCCGCGTCGAGCGCGTGCATGGCAACGTGCGTCTGGCGTCACGCCAGCCCAAGGCACTGCTCGACGCCTATAACACAGGGAACGCCGGGATACTTCCGACCAGTGAAGAAAAGGCGCGAATCGGCCGCAAGGCGGCGGGGTTCATATCGAACGGTGACTCGGTCATTCTCGACTGCGGCGCCACGACCACGGAACTGGCGAGGACTTTGTCGGAGCGGCAGAACCTGCGCATTGTCACGACCGCGCTCAACATCGCCATCATCCTCGGCGGCGAGCCGACGAACCGGGTCATGCTCACGGACGGCATTTTCAAGGCCGAGACCATTGCGGTATCGGGCGAGAAAAGCGTCGGCGTTTTTTGAAGGCATGTTCGTCGACAAACTGTTTCTCGCCGCCGGCGGTGTCTCGATAGAAGCGGGTATTTCATACCCGGACTTCATCGACCTGCATGTGAAGCGCGCGATGATCGACGCGGCCAAGTCTGTTTATTTGCTCGCTGATTCAAAGAATTCGGCAAGCGTGAGTTCGCTACGTTCGGCGCTATCGAGAAGATCGATCACCCGATCACCGATACCGGGCTGGAACAGAAATACGTCGACTGGGTGACGGGAAACGGGATCGAGATTATTTATGCCTGAGACTGATTCTCGTCGCGATAGCCTCGGTCTCGTGAATGAAAGCCATTATTGAAATTCATCCGTCTCGTTCAAGCTCCTTGAGCTCAACGCTGCCTGTAACACGTACACGCATTAGCGTGGCGCGTTAATCGTCCGGGTTCGTCATTTCGGACACGATGGAACCATGATTAATGATCGCCACGAGCGAGATGCCCCCAATCATGTTGCCGAGCAAGGTGGGCAGAAAAAAACCACGCAGGTAATCCAATACGCTTGCAGCGCCCACCATCACGCTGTAACTCGCTTCCACCGAGCCCGCGATGATATGCGACAGCTTGCTCATCCCGACTATATAAGTGATCAAAAGAATCGTCACGAGCCGAGCTGAACGCGCACTTGGCAGCAACCAGACCATCAACGCGATCAGCCAACCGGCGAACACCGCACGCACTGCTGTCACCATGAAGCTGCCCGAATAGGGTTGCCGCGCTAAAGCTCCTAGCGCCTTGACGACCTCATCGGAAAAGACACCCGGGATCTGGAGCATGGCCGCGAATATCAATGTGCCGGCGACGTTCCCGAGCAGCACAAGTACCCAAAGCCGCCCTGTTTTCGCAACGGTTTTCACGTCGCGATGCGTCAGGATCGGGAGGACAGCGCTTAACGTGCTTTCCGTGAAAAGCTGTTGCTGCCCAAGAATGACAATGACAAACCCGACCGTGTAGCCAAATGACGCGACGAGCGGCCGCCAGGATGTATCGGGTAACGAACTTTCAATAATGGCCTGCGCCAAGAACGAAAATCCCATTGACAGACCGGCGGCCAGCGCGGACATGATGAGCGCACCGGCCGTTCGCTCCATCGCGGCTTCGCCCTCCTCCCTGACCACTTCATGAATAACAAGGGCACGCGGGGAAGTGTGTTGAGCCGCCTGTTTCTGTTCTCCGTCATCGAGATGAGGGGAGCTGGCGCCAGCGTTGGGACCGGGCATGATTTGCATTCCTTGGGAAAATTATTCGTCACCAGGCGTCGATATTTCCCGTGGGACTTATGCACGTCCTCGCACGATAAATGCCTGCACCCTAACGCTGATGCCTTGGGTGTTGTCGACATAGTTCGTCTCCTGGTGGCACACCGATTGCACTAACTTCTCCGCGTCCCTTTACTTCCCTTGGCTCAAGCCGCGTTCCTTGAACTGAATCCGCATCCCTCGTGTGTCGCGCTAACTCACGGCTGAACCTACTACTGCATATTTGGAGACCGTTATGTCGAACTCATTTACCGAAGACGATATCCGTACCAAGGCCTACGAATTGTGGCAACAAGCAGGTTGTCCCGACGGCGGCGCCGAAATTTATTGGGCCCAGGCTCAAACGATTTTGGGCGGCGGAGAAAACGCGTTTCCGTCCGGTTCTCCCGCGAGTTTTGATTCGTCTGAGGAGCGCCCGGTTAAAAATGATGCGGCGAGTGAAACCCCTCGTTAGCGCTCATCCTCGCCATCGTGAAGGGTTGACCCCAGGGCCAATGTGAACCTATCCCCTCCGAAGATCGGAATCCTGACGCACATAAAAATCCGATTCGCGGGCGCCCTCGAAGCATTCACCTACAGATGGCCGGCACGTCGACGCGCGACGAGACCGCGTCGGCCTGATGTCGACAGTGTGCGCATAATCTCCGGCCTTCACGCCCCCTTCGCACTGCGCTTGCGCTTAGCTGGACCCAGTTCAACCCAGGTTGGCGCGTGATCGCTGGCGTGCGCTTGTCCACGCACCCATTTGCTGACGTCGGCGGCTTTCAGGCGTGCCGCTATATCGGGGCTCAATAACAAGTGATCGATCCGTAGACCGGAGTTGGTTTGCCAATGCTGCCGAAAATAATCCCAGAAGGTATAGACCCGTTCGTCGCCGTAGACATGCCGAAGCGCATCGGTCCAGCCCTGGCTCAACAGGCGCTCGAAACATTCGCGGCTTTCCGGCTGCAGCAACGCATCCTTTAACCAGGAGCGCGGATTGTAGATGTCTTCATCGGTAGGAACGACGTTGAAATCGCCTGCGAGGATGACGGGATGTTTGCTCTCGAGCAACGCTGCCGAATACTCGATCAGCCGCTCGAACCACGCGAGTTTGTACTCGAATTTTGGACCCGGCTGCGGATTGCCATTCGGCAAATAGAGGCAACCAATGACCATGCCGTCGATGGCCGCTTCAATGTAGCGGCTTTGTTTATCGTCTTTATCGCCGGGCAAGCCTCTGCGGCTTTCGAGCGGATCAGCGCCCTTCTGCAGTATCGCGACGCCATTCCATGAAGTCTGGCCGTGCCAGATTGCACCGTACCCTGCCCCGTTGATTTCCTTCACAGGAAATCCGGCATCCGCCGCCTTGAGTTCCTGCAGGCAAACTACGTCGGGCTTTTCCTTAGCCAGCCATTCCAGCAATCCGGATAGCCGCGAACGAATCCCGTTGACGTTGAAGGTCGCTATTTTCATTTGCCTAAGCTTCCCGGAAGAAATTGCAAGGTCCCGGCCTCCCAGCAAAAAACGTGCTGCGCCGATTCCAGACGCAACTCGACCAAAACGGGAGCCTTTAACTTAAAGGAAAATACAGAAAATAACCGCCATTTTCTTTAAGGCGTTAGGATAGTCAAGGCTCGCTCGCTTAGTTCCAGCAGCGCAAGCGTTACTCGCAAAAATGCAATCGGTGGACCATGAATCCTGACAGCGTCGATACGCTAAGCCCGTTTCACCTATCCGAATCGCCAACGCTTGTTACTACGCGGCGCTTTGTGTTCCTGCTGGTGGAAGGGCTGTCCATGATGAGCCTGTCATCCGCGATCGAACCCTTGCGCTCGGCTAATCGCCTCGCGGCGCAGCCGCTCTATGCATGGGACATGGCAAGTCTCGACGGAGCGCCGGTACAGGCCTCGAACGGAATTGAACTGCAGGCTCGCCCGCTCGCCGAGGCCATGCGTCACGCGGATTATCTTTTCGTGTGCGGCGGCCTGCGGCTCGACCCCGAACTCGAACCCCGCTATCTGCGCGCACTGCGCACTGCGGCGAGCAGCAAGGCAGTGATCGGGTCCCTGTCCACAGGCAGTTATCTGCTGGCTCGCGCGGGGTTGCTCGATGGTTATCAATGCACCATTCACTGGGAAAACCTGCCGGCGTTCACGGAGGAGTTTCGCGACCTGCTGTGCTCGGGAAAGATCTACGAGATCGATAGAAACCGGATGACATGCTCAGGCGGCATCGCGGCAATGGACATGATGCTGCACCTGATCTCCGAGCAGCACGGCGCGGAGCTTGCGGTGCGCGTGGCAAACCAGTTTCACCATGAACGCATCCGCGATGGCCGCGACGATCAGCGCGGCTGGCGCGACCACAATCACGCCAGCCTGCCAAGAGGCATCCGGCGAGCGATCGACCTGATGCGGGCGAACGTTGAAGCCCCTCTGCCGATTGCGCAGATAGGGACGACCATCGGCATGACATCGCGACAACTTGAACGCCTGTTCCTGCGTCACCTGAATGCCACGCCCGCACGCTATTACGTGCAGCTGCGGCTTGAACGCGCGCACGAATTGCTGGCCTATTCAAGCGTTCCGGTCGCCGACGTTGCGCTCGCTACCGGCTTTGCTTCGCCCTCGCATCTGGCGCGCTGGGTGCGTCGTGTGTATCAGGCGAGTCCGTCCGATCTGCGAGGCGCTCAGTCACGCTCCTAGCGTTGCGAGCAGGTCTTGCGAGGTTGGCTGTGAGGCGGGCTCCGAAGCCAGCGGCAGCCATCCCTGCAACGCTCGCCAGTCCGGTTCAAGATTCGCAAATCGCGCAAGCGCAAAGCTCGACAGATCCGCAAAGCTGCATCTGCCGTCAGTCACGAGATCGCAAATAGCGTGACCGCTCGCCGGCGACAACCCGAAGCCGACGCTCGATAACGTCGCCAGGGTGAGGTTATCGAACTGGCCAGGCTGGTCGATAATCGGCCGCCCGTCCGGCGTATTCTCGATAAAACCCGCCCAGCTCCGGATCACACGCGCATGCGCGACCTTCGGAAACAAGCCCGCCACGCGGGCCGCGATACTGCATTGCAAAGGGGTGGAATGAGGCCGCTGGCGGTTCGCATCGGCGAGATCGATCCACTCGTGCGGACCGCCGCCATAGGCGAGATTACCGCGCAGTGTCTGCCGTCCATACAGGCCGTTGCCGTCGACGCCGCCTATGTTCATGGGCGGCAGCGGTTCCGTCACGATCATCTCGGCACGCGCGCTCGCAAGCGGGACATCCACGCCAAGTTGCGCGGCAAGTTCGCCCGTGTGCAGTCCCGCAGCAAGGACCAGGTGATCACACGCGATGTGGCCGCGATTCGTGTTGACGCCAGTGATGTGTCCGTTATTCGTCGTGAAGCCGGTCACGTTCGTATGCTGCAACAAGCGCCCGCCGTGATCCTGCATTGCCCATGCGTAGGCTTGCAGCGTGCGGTGCGGATTCGCATGGCCGCCAAAGTGATAGAAGTATCCGCCGAAGACGTTGTCGCCCGCGAAGGGCACGAGTTCGCGGACCTGCGCGGGGTCGAGGATGTCGGAGCGCAAGCCATGAAACGCGCCGTTATCGAGTGCCCGGCGATATAGCTGGAACTGATGCTCGTCGAGCGCGATACGAATTCGGCTGGGCCGGAATTCCGTAGGATAACCGAGTAACTCGTCCATCATCGGCCAGAGCCGCTGCTCTTCCAGGAACAATGGACTGTGATGATGCGAGCAGCCGCCGCCGTTGCGCCCGGATGCGCCCCAGCCGATCAGGCCTGCATCGAGTACAAGCACGTCCACGCCTGCGCGGGCTAGCCACCATCCGGCGCTCAGGCCCGTGACGCCTCCGCCAACGATGACGACCGCGGCACCCTTCTGTGCGTCGTTATTGGAGACGGGATGCTCTGTCTGGCGCTGTTGCGCTGTCATGGTTTGCTTGTCCTCGTGCTTGCGCGTATGCGTAAATTAAATTGAAACCTATTCGCTCGCTACGACCGCGCCGCGCTCGCGTCCTGCCGCCGTATACAGCGGCACGGGCCGCCAGAATGGCACCCATTGGGAGGCCATTCCAAACCAGCTGTCCCAGTGCTTGCCGAGTTCGGGCGCTTCTTCCAGCGCCGCAAGCTGCCGCAGCGGCAGCGGGCGCACTGGCGAACGGAATGTGGCAAGCGGGATGGCAGCCAGCTCAGTGCCCGAGCCGATCGACAACAGCGCCGCCACTTGCTCGCGGCATCGGCGTCCCTGGCACGGCCCCATGCAAGCGCGCGTGAGCCGTTTGACGATGTCGGGGTTTGGCGGACCATCGCCGGCAAGTTGTGCGAGCGTGTGTGGGTGCTCGTTGCCCTTCTTGCTTTCCCAGCCGATGTAACGCGGAGGGCGCACCTGCAGAATCTCGGCCGCCGTGACTTCCTCGCATTGGCAGACGTAGGGCTCGCCAACCGCTTCGATCACCGACGCCCGCACCCACGCGCAACGCTCGCCTGCGGGATCGATGTAAGACGTGTCAGGAACCACGGGCACTTCATCGGCGAGCTTCTGGCCATTCACACCTAAAGCGCTCAATGCGGCGGCCGCCGCGATCCGTCCTTCGCGTCTAGCGATCGATGGCGCGACGCTTTTAGCCGCCCACGTCCCCGCGCAATCGCCTGCAGCGAAAATAAACGGCAACGACGTCCGCTGTGCTTCATCGATCCTTGCGACATGTCCGCCGCGCTCCGCAATGAACGCGGTCTCGCAGCCGGCTGCCTCAAGCAATTCAATCGCGGGTGCTGTCGCGACTCCCAGCAGCACCGTGTCGCAAGCAAGGCGCTTCAACTCATCCTTCCGATGCCGCCCGTTTGCGTCGACTGCCGCGACCAATACAGACTCGACATCGCCCGATCCAGTAGCGCCCTCGGCCCGTTCGATCACATGGCGAGTCAGCACCTGCGCTCCCTTTGCAACCAACTGTGCGAGTAGCGCGGCGTCGCCCGTCACGGCTTCACCTTGCTCGATAATCGCTGCTATACGCACGCCTTTATCGGAGAGCGCATTCGCTATTTGCAACGCTGCAGTACTGCTGCCCACCATCACGGCCACGCGCGCGTTAAGCGCGTCATAAGTCATTGCAAGCCGATACGCCGCGCCCGCGCCCATCACGCCTGGCAATTCCCATCCCGGGAATGCAAGCCCCATGTCACGGCTACCGGACGCAACAATCACCTGTTTGAAACGCAGCAAATAGGCACGGTCTTCGTCCGCGAGACCCGCGACGCAGCCGTCGATCCACGCAGCTGTGGGACGTTGCGGAAACAAGCCCCATGCAACGGTCCCAAGAAGCACATTCACGCCGGCTTCCAGCGCATCGGCAAGCTCAGGCGTGCTTTCCAGCAGCGCTTCGAGCATCGCGTTCCGGTTTGCCACGACCGTCCCCATGCGGCTGCCGAAATGCAGCGGAATCTCTTCGCCCATCGTTTCGATAGGCACCGGGTTTTCGTCGATCAACGTCACCCGCACACCTCGATTCGATGCAGCCAGCGCAGCGGCGAGCCCCGCCGGTCCCGCGCCGATCACGAGCAGATCGGTTTCATCGGCGATGGGCGGTTGCTTGCCTGCGACCGACGCCGGATCGTATTCCACAGGGCCGGAAGGTTCGGCAGGATGCCGCACGGGTTGGTCCACGAGTAATCCTTGAGCGATGAAGGGGTGTCCGATTATCAGGTGACGAGCACTGCGCTCGGGATCACAAAACCGACCTGATCGCTTCCGCGGGCGACGTTTCCGGCGCGCTCAGCACGAGATCAAGAAGCGGGCTCAGGGCGTGCGCAGGTTCAGTCAGGTTGAACACCTCACGCTCCGCGGCCGCCGCCCGTTCAGGGTCCATTTGCGCATTGGCGAATGCGCGAAACTTCGCACGCAGCGCATCGCGCGGCAATGGACGTTCCGGGTCGCCTTGCGATTGCATCGGACCGGAATCAAGCGTCCTGCCGTCGCGTGTATGCACGATGACCCGGGCCCAACGTTGCGCGGGAAACAGCGCGCTGAATGCAGCGGAATCCTGCAGACGAAGGCGCGGAATCAGATAGTGCAAACGCGCGTCGGCAAGACCATCCGGTCCTATCGTTTCCGCATCCACGCGTCCATCCAGAAGCGCGGCCGCGACAGGAAACAGAACGCCGTACTGTGCTTCCTCGGTCGTGACCGGAACCGACGCGCACAGCCGGGTGGCCTCGTGAAACGTCTCTATCTCGACGCTTTCAATGGCATCCGCCACGAATACTTCAGTCTCGCGCAAACGCAGTGCGCAAGTGATTGCCGGATGCGCCCAGCGGCACACGGGAAACGGTTTGAAATACTGTTCGAGAATGATCCAGCGTTGCCCGAGATCTGACCATAACCCCTCTTCATCATGCGCTTCGATTGTCAACGCGGGCGCTCCGGAGAAATGACGCTCGGCGAGGAAAGCAGCGCTCACGCCCGCCATGCAACCCCAGCCTGAGCCATCCTTGAGCATTGTCGGAAAGTCGATGCAGCGCATCATGTCGCTGCGGGGCCCGTGATATTCCGCGATACCTAACGCATGTCGCGTGCGCTCTATATCGAGCTTCAGCCCTCGCGCGATAACTGCTGCCGCGGCCAGGGCGTTCCACGCGCCGGACGTGTGATATTCGCTGCTGGTCGCATGCAACGCGATGCCTGCACGTGTCCCAATTTCGTAGCCGAGCACCAGGCTTGTGAGGAACGAGCGGCCGTCCATGGACGGGTCCAGCTCCGCCATTGCCAGCAACGCAGGCAACGCGGCCACGCCGACGTGACCCTTGGTTAGCGAATGGCCGTCGTGACCATCGAAGCTGTCGATCGTCATCGCGCCGGCCAATGCTGCACCCAGTGGGCTCGCAATACGTCCGTCGAACAGCAGCCGGGTGCGCATGCTGCCCGCGCCGAAAAATTCAGCGGCATGATCGCAGGCTATCCGTGCGAGTTGCGTGCTGCTGCCCGCTGCCGCGACGCCGAGCAGATCGAGTAAGCAGTATTGCGCCTGCTCGATCACGGCATTGGGCAGGTCTTCGAAACGAAGCGAATGGATGAATGGTCCGACGTGATCGTTCATTGCGTGTGGTCTGCCGGAGAGTGGTTAGAAGTCGAGCGTCACATCGGATAACGGCCGGCTCGAACAGGCAAGAATGAAACCGTTCGCTTCGTCTTGCGGCGAGAGACCGCCTTGATGGCGCATGTCAATCATGCCCGAGCGTTTGTGCAGCTTGCAGGTTCCGCAGATGCCACTCGCGCAACCGCAGGGAATGACGACCTGCTGTCGCGATGCAGCCATCAAGATCGTTTCACCTGCACGTGCAGTGAAGCGCCTGTCGCCAAGGGTGATATTGAATCTCGTATCTGTGTCCAGATCCGCGCTGGCTACCGGGGATGTCGAGACCACCTCCGTCACTGCGCCGAAATGCTCCACATGAAAACGCGCATGCCGGGCGCCATCGGCGGCATGAATGCGGCGGACGTCGTCCATGAACGACGTCGGGCCGCAGCAATAAACTTCCCGCGTGAAAAAATCGGGCATGGCCGCTGCAATCAGCCGTCGCGATACGCGCCCACGCAAACCGAACCAGCCGGGTCCGGGCTGACTCAGCGTGATGCTCGCTTGCAGCTTGGGCATGTGCGTTTGCAGCGTAGCGATCTCGTCGGCGAACAAGATATCTTCCGCACGGCGAGCCGCATGAAACCAACCAATATCCTGCCCAGGCGCATGGCGCGCGAGAGTACGCAGCATCGACATCAACGGCGACGCGCCCGATCCTGCCGAGACCAACGCGATCGGTCCTGGCGGTATGGCATCGAGACGAAACATGCCTAGCGGGTAACGCGAACGCACGCGCATGCCCGGTTTCAGTTCATCGTGTAACCAGCGCGTGACGCGGCCTGTACGTTGCCGTTTAAGCGTGAGTTCGAGCGTGTTGTTACCGGTATTGATACCGGGCGCCGATGCTATCGAAAAAGTCCGGTCCACGCGCTCGCCGTCCATATCGAGCGTCAGCAGCATCGCCTGACCGGCGACGAAACGAGGTCCGTCAGGCTCTGTATCGCGGAACACAAACGTCTTCACATCCGGCGATTCGCACCGCACGCCGATGCATTCCAGCACGCGATCCGCGGGCGCATCCGGGGTGCCCGGGAACAGCGCTTCGAGCGCGTCGATACTGCCAAGGCCGTTAGCCATTGGACACCTGCAATGCAATCGTCCTGGGCTTCGAACCCACGCGCTCAACATACGCGGCAAGTTTGTCCGCGTACCAGTTCGTGAAGTTGCGCAACATGAACTCGGAAGGCGCGTACGGTCCCGGCACATAGGCTTTCGATGCAATACCTAAATGGTTGTTCGCCGCCAGCCTCGCGTCCTGGTCGTTGGTCGCACGCCAGACCGACGTGAGCGTTTCGACGTCGTAATCCACCCCTTCCACCGCGTCTTCGTGAACGAGCCACGTCGTGCGCAACTCGGTCCGGTTTGCCGAGAGCGGCAGGATGCGAAAGTGCATGATGTGGTCGGAGAGGAAATGATTCCAGTTGTTAGGAACCCGGAACATCCTCACTGAGCCGAGATCCGGTTCGGTCAATTCACCAAGCAGTTTGCTACAGGCCGGCGACCCGTCGGCCGTGAACGACACCGCGCCGCGATGAAACGGCAAGCGGATGCAACGGAACTCGTTGCCCCCGTCGGCGGGCAGATGCGGCAGGCTCAAGCTGTCCCACTGGCGCGCTTTGTCATCCATCAACCGGCGAAAATCCTGCGAGCCGTGCGGATCATCTGGCAGAGCGAATTCCACCAGCGTAGCGAGCAGTTCGGGATGATTGCCCGAGCAGTGATAACACTCGCGATTGTTCTCGATCACGAGCTTCCAGTTCGCGTTCTCGACGATGGTCATGGAACACGCCACCTTCGTCCGCTCCGGCTGATGCGGTGCGATGTACGGCGTCACCGCGCGGCGAAAACGCGACAGGTCGGGCGTGATCGAGTGGGGATCGGAAGGATCAGCAAGGCAGATATAGACCATGCCGCAGATCACTTCCACCTGCACCGGCGCGAGTCCATAACCGTCCCGTTCGAAATCAGGCGGCATCTGGCGTGCGTGCAACAACGAGCCGTCCAGGTCATAGACCCACTGATGATAAGGACAGACCAGCCGATGCACATGCCCCTGCGGTTCCATGCAAATACGCGATCCGCGATGCCGGCAGGTATTGAAGAATGCCTTGATCTCACCGTGCGGATCGCGCAACACGACAACCGGCGTCTCGCCCACTTCCAGCGTCTGATAATCGCCGGGCTGCGGAATCTCGCAGGCGTTCAGCGCGAACAGCCAGTCGTTCATGAAGACCGCATCGAGATCCAGCGCATGAAACGATTCGTCTATATAAAACGGCTGCGCCAGACTGAAGCCTTCGCGCCGGCTGGCTAGTAGAGCGTGAACCTGTGCTGCGTCCCACATCGTCATGTCCGTCCAAGAAACATTCATGTGAAGCTATTGTCTGCCGCCGTTTTGCCGCGTGAGCGCAGGTTCACGACCAAGCCCATCACGAATCCGACACGATGCGCCCCGATGCAACAGCCGGATTCATCTTCAGCGCATTGGCGTCGCGAATGGTGGGTAAGGCGAACCGCGCGCGGCGCACGGCGTCGTAGTCAAGGCTCGCGATCACCAGTTCTTCGCGCGCCTGTTCGCTTTGAGCAATGACGTGACCGTCGGGGCCGACAATGCGCGAACCGCCCCAGAAATGCAGGTCGCCCTCGCGTCCTACGCGGTTCGCCATCACGACCGGCGTCCCGTAGACCAGCGCATAAAAACGCAAGGCGAGATCCCATCCGCGCGGGTTGTCGAAGTCCTGCCCGACGGCTTCTATCGCCGAGCTGACCGGCGCCGCGAACAAGGTCGTGCCCGCACGCGCCGAGGCATGCACAAGCGCCGGATTCCACAGGTCAGCGCAAATCGGCGTGGCGACGCGCCAGCGCGTATCAAGATCGAAACCGCCGAGTGCATCGCCCGGCGCGAAATACTTGCCGTCATCGAGCTGGCCGTAAGTCGCCAATGCGATTTTCCGATGCACATGGATCACGCGGCCTTGCGCCAGCGTGGCCACGCTGTTGTAGAACTGCGCGCCCGGTGCTTCCTCTATGAAGCCGACTACTGCATGCATGCCATTGCATGCAGCCGCTATGCGCAGCAGCACGGGGTCATTGGCGGGCATGGCGAGGCGCAGCGTTTCCCTCCCCGCGCCGTGACCGACCAGTGACAACTCTGGAAATACCAGCAGTTGTACGTTCGCCGCCGCGGCGGCTGTCAGCATCGAGAGATGTTTGTCGACATTCGAAGCAGTCGCACCCGGCACGCTTTCCATCTGTGCGGCCGCCACCACGAGTTCATAGGTCATGTTTGCGCCAGAGCCTGTTTTAAATCAGTCCCGACGACTTCAGGAACCCTGCGGCGACGTCGTCCACCGACTTCTTCGACACATCCACTTCGGCGTTCAGGCGCGCCATGGTCTGATCGTCGAGTTTCGCGGAAAGCGCGTTGAGAATGCCCGCGAGCTTCGGGTTTGCGTCGAGCGTTTCTTTACGGATAACCGGTGTCAGCGCGTAGGCCGGGAAGAAACCCTTGTCGTCGCGCAGCACGACGAAGTTGAATGCGGGCACGCGGCCATCGGTCATGAACACCAGCGCGAGATCGACCTGCCGGTCCTTCAACGCCTGATACGTGAGGCCCGAATCCATCCGCTTGACCTGCGACGGCGAGAAGCTGAAACCATACGCTTGCTGCAGCGGCTTGAGCCCGTCAGGCCGCGCATAGAACTCCGAATTGCACGCAAACGTCAGTTCCTTGCCGCCCTTGAGAACTCTCGACAAATCGCTCAGGGAGACAATGCCAAGCTTCGCGGCTTCGTCACGATTCATCGCCAGGCCATAGGTGTTGTTTGCCTTCGATGGATCGAGCCACACCAGTCCCTTCTTCGCGTCCAGCTCTTTCACGCGCTGATAGGTCTGCGCGGGATCCAGATGGTCCGTGACCTTGTTGTAGGTGATCAGCGAGGTGCCCGTGTATTCCCAGTACACATCGATCTGACCATTTTCCTGCGCCTCGCGCAGCACGCTGCTGCCCATGCCGTCCTTCTTCACGACGGTGAATCCCTTGGCCTCCAGCAAGGCGGTTGTCATCTGCGCCATCAGGACTTGCTCGGTGAAATTCTTGCCGCCGACCGTGATCGTGGCCGCGCTGGCGGACGTCGACGCAAACGCTGCGGCGATACAAAAACCTAGCGCAAAAATGAATGCGCGGGAAATCAAGCGGGAGAGCCGAGTGTGCATGGAAGGTCCGAAATGTGGTTAAGGGACAAAGGGACTTGGCAACGGGTTTGGCAAATGAGACAAACAAAAATAAACCGCTCAGCGCTGTGGATTCACGCCACGTGGCACGAGCCGAAGCTGCATCTGCGCGACCAGCATGTCTGTGGCAATGGCGAGCGCTGCCGTTGGAATTGCGCCGGCCAGCAGCATCGTGAAATCGTTCAGGTCGATGCCGGTAAAGATCAGTTCGCCCAGCCCGCCGCCGCCCACCAGAAACGCCAGTGGCGCGGTGCCGACGGTAATCGCCAAAGCGGTCCTGAGTCCCGCGAAAATGACGTACATCGCGTTGGGCATTTCCACCCGCCACAAGATTTGTTGCTTGGTCATGCCAATGCCGGTCGCGGCGTCGATCAGCAGCGGCGGCACGGCGCGCAAACCTTCATAGGTATTCATCGCGATCGGCAAAAGGGTCGCCACCCACAAGCCGAAGATGGCCGGCTTCGCGCCAATGCCAAGCAAGCTCATGGCCAGCGCAAGCAGCGCGAGTTTCGGCACGGCTTGTCCCGCGTTGAGCGCGAGCAGCACAAGATGCGCGGCACGGCCGCGTCCGGGACGGCTGAGCCAGATGCCCGTGGGAATCGCGACCACGATGGCCGCCAGACCGGCGATGGCAACCATGAGCATCTGCTGACCCGCCTGATAGACGATGTCCGCGCGATACTGCGCGAGCGACGAGAACCAGTTGCCGGCATGCGCGTCGGCGCAAGTGGCGAGCATCATGAGCGCGGCGATTAAACACCGACCGCGCATGCGATGAACCGTGCAATGAACCGTGCGATGAACCGTGCGATGAACATTAGGCGCGTTCATGTTCATGCGCCCTCTTCCGCACGTGTGAGCGCGTTCGGATCTTCCTGGGCAGCAAGTGGAACAAACCCCGTGGCGTTATCGGTGAACACGCTCAAGCCGGCTTGAGCGCATGCGTTCGGATCTCCCGCGCGCGCGAGTGCCGCGATTGCTGCATAGCTGACATAACCGGCGAAGCGGCCGGCATCGTCGAGCACAGCGAACCATGAGACACCGTGCGCAAGCATGGCGGACACTACGCTGCGCAAGTCATCGCCTGCGCGAGCGGTCGCGGGAAGCGGCATTGCAAGCGATGCATCCAGCCGGTCGTCCCCGTTCGCGCCCGCAGCGTCCAGACACGCAGTGCTGAGATAACCGCACGGCGTGCCATTCCCATCGACCACGACAACTTCGCCGCCGGGATGCGAGCTCAATGCAACGCGTACAGTGCGGTGCGTTTCTCCCACGCGCGCAACGGCTCTCGAAGCCATCAACGCGTCGCTTGCGCACAGCAGGCGCAAGCGCTTCAACGCGCGATCCGAGCCGACGAAATTCGCAATGAACGCGCTCGCCGGCCGTGCCAATAATTCTTCAGGCGGTCCATATTGCTCGAGCTTGCCGTCGCGGAAGATCGCGATCTTATCGGCCATCTTCACGGCTTCATCAATATCGTGGCTCACGAACACCACGGTCTTGTTCAGGCGCCGCTGGATCTTGCGGAACTCGTCCTGGATCGCCGTGCGATTGATCGGATCGATAGCCCCGAACGGTTCATCCATCAGCATCACCGGAGGATCGGCGGCCAGTGCACGCGCCACGCCCACGCGTTGTTGCTGACCACCCGACAGATCGCGCGGATAACAGCGCATGAACACTGCGGGATCAAGCGCGACGAGTTCAAGCAACTCCTCCACGCGCTTGCGTGTGCGCGCCTTGTCCCAACCGAGCATCTGCGGCACGAGCGCGATGTTGCCTTCCACTGTCATGTTGGGGAACAGGCCGACCTGCTGGATCACATAACCAATGCGGCGACGCAACTCGACCACGTCGAAGCTTGCGGTATCTTCTCCGCCAATCAGGATCTTGCCCGACGTGGGTTGCACCAGCCGGTTGATCATCTTGAGCGTGGTGGTCTTGCCGCAACCCGAAGGTCCGAGCAGCACGCATAACTCCCCTTCGCCGATATCCATCGTGAGGTCATCGACCACCGCTTGCGACTGGCGCGATTCGAAGCGCTTGGTGAGGTTCTGGAGCTTGATCATCGGCTCTCCGCAATGGTGATGGGGTCGACTGCGCGGACATCGGCTGAGATATTGGCGGAGTTAATGACTGAGATATCGGCTGAAACACCGCGACGGCCCAGTGCCAGGAGAGGCAGGCGTGGCGGGCGCAGGCCGGCTGGCGTGAGGCGGCGTTGCAGGCATGCCAGCCCGAAATCCGCCACGATCGCCAGCGCGCCCACGATCACGGCGCCCGCTATCAGTTGCCGCGGGTCCGACTGCGAGATCCCGCGGCTGATCAGCTTGCCGAGCCCGCCCGCGCCAATATAGGTAGCGATCGCCGCGATGCCGATGTTGATCACCACAGCCATCCTGATGCCGGCCATGATGATGGGCACGGCAATAGGCAGTTCGACGCGAAAGAGCCGCTGCTTCGTGGTCATGCCCATGCCGCGCGCCGCTTCTCGCATGGCAGGGTCGAGATTACGGATCGCCGTGTAGGTGTTGCGCACGATCGGCAACTGCGAATAGAGAAACAGCGCGATCACCGCCGGCAGGAAACCAATGCCTTGCCCGATCAGCGACAGGACCGGAATCAACAAGCCGAACAAAGCCACCGATGGCACCGTCATGAGGATGGCGGCTACATAGAGCACCACGCGCGCCACGCGTTCGTTGAGGCTGATGGCGATGCCAAGCGGCACGCCAGTGAGGATGGCGAAGCCGACGCCCACCGCGACAATCTGCAGATGCTCCACGAGCATGTGCAGGATCGAAGGACCGTTGGTCCAGATGAAAGCGAGCGTTTCCAAGCGTCCTCCGGAAGAGTGGCGCAGCCGATGATGTCTATTGCACCGCGGGACTAGGGTTTGTCGGTATAGGGGGGCGTGTCAGCGCACCTTGCCGCCAGTGAACTGTAGCGGCTCAAAATGCCCGGCAGCACAACGTTTTCGACATCAACTGTCACCGAGGCGACGCCCCCGGGTTTTCGCTTGGGAGATTGCGCCGGTATTGCTTCGCCGCGACGCACAGGGGGAAAGGTGGTTCGAGTCAGCAGCTTGCGGCGCCATGCCAAACTTTATCCACAGCCTTTTCAACAAAGTCTGTGGACAATTTTGCCCCGCGACGCACAAGGTCCACAAACATCTATCCTGTTTGAATTCAACCAATTGGTTGTTGGCACACAGTCTCCGGTTGTCCGTAGAACCAGGACGCCGCAGGTGTTTTGTAGGAAATATCGTGGAAACGTTCGCGAGCCATCAGCCCAGCGCAAGCTGGTCGCAGACAAGCTGAAGGTCGGGAAAGCGCAGGTTGTCCAGCAGCAGGAACGAGGCGGTGCGGGCGAACCGCGCAACGGCGCTGCAGGTCAAGGAGATTTACCGTTGTCTGCAGCGCTGGGCAGGACTCGGTAAGGGGATCGCACGCGACCAGGCACGGCGTGCGCTCGTCCAGGTTGAGAATGATGAATCAGGGGTGCGGTGGTACGAGGCGGGGAGAAACAACACATAGGCTGACTGCGGTTATGGAAGGCAGCACTAACATCAACGCTAGCAGTCTGCTGGCTTCAGGGTGACGGTCCGCCCTTTTCTTTTTGCGGTCGCTTAGCGCTTTTAGAATTTTTCGTATCGCAGTTCAACGTACACAGTTCATACGGTGGCACCGCGTCGTCTCGACGTCATTTCTCGGTAGCCAGCGTTGACCTTCCTCGCTCGGCGCACCGGTTGCCTTAGCCCGCCTCGTGCGGGCTTTTTTTTTGCCCGTTCGGACCAAGCGCCTTACGCTAGGGTCATAGGAAACGTGACAAGTGACTTGAAAAAAAATCGAGTTTTTGAGATGAAAGTCTGGCCTACGATACTGAACGTGTTGTGCCTCTCAGCCGCACTCTCGGTTCAGGGTGCCCACTGATCCCCCTGTTTTTCAGTAGCAAGCCGTCCGTTTAGATTATTCGGATAACGTATAAAAATGACAAAATATGACGCTGTTTTCGCGTTCGATCCATTTCATTCGGCTACGAAATTCGTTACGGTTCTGCCTGAAAATTTTATTACCTGGCAGGAGGGGACTTGGATCAAAAAGCAGTTTTCAAGCATTGGCACTATCGTCTCGATATGCCACAGACCCGCAGCGCCGACCTGGCCGACATCCTTGAATTCGAGGGCGAGCGGGCTATCGGCGAATCTTCCCGTTATGTCATTCGTTTCACGCATCCGCAGCCGGACTTGTCGCACACCGACTACCTGAACAGGCCTGCGACGCTCGTGATCCAGACGCCGTTCAATCCGCTCGCGATGGCCAAGCCCGAACCCGAACGACGCGTGCAGGGAGTGCTCACGGGCTTCAGTCATCGCGGCAGCAATCGCGACGAAACCACTTATGAGGTTGTGCTGGAGTCACGCTTGTCGTTGCTGCGTAACGTGCCGAAGTGCCGGTTCTTCCTGAATCAGAGTTTCCCGGAAACCATCGAGCAAATCCTGCGCGAACACGGCTTCGACAGGATACATGGCGGCTTCGAGTTCAACCTGTATCGCGAGTATCGTAAGCGCGATTTCGTGATGCAGTGGAATGAAGACGACCTGAGCTTCATCACGCGTCTATGCCGCCGCTCCGGTATCTGGTTCGTCTGCGAGGAAGGCAAGCGTTGCGAGAACGTGCGGTTCGGTGACGACTTCACCCACTACCGCCGTGACCTTCGCCTGGAGGTGCCCTATCGCGCGTACAGCGGCTTGGAAAGCTCGGGCGCCGAATCGGTCAATTCGCTCAAAATGAATGCGACCACCTTGGCGGCGAGCTATAAGGTGCGCACGTTCAGCACCGAGAATCAGCTATCAGAACCGATTGAAGCGGCCAGTGAGATCACGCAAGACGGCACTACTTATGGCGAGGCGTATACGTGGGGCACGCCGGACCTGAACCAGAGTGACGCGGCGGAAGAAGCGTTGCTGCGGCAGGAGGCGGCTATAGCCGCTCAGGTGGAGTATCAGGGCACTTGCACCATACTGGACCTTGCGCCAGGTTGCATCCTGAAGCTCTCGAATCGGGAACTGCCCGATGCCAAGTACGGCATGCTTGCCGTTCGGGTGAAATGCAGCGCATCGCGCAAGCAAGCCTATCGCGCCGAATTCACTGCGATTCCATCCACCCTGCAACTCCAGCTACCCCGCCAGTACCGGCTGCCCCTGCTTGAATCCACGTGGCCCAGAATAGAAGGAGTCATCACCGGCACGATCGCTTCGCCCAGTGGCTACAAAAATCCGTATCTGGACAAGCAGGGCTCCTATATCGTGCACCTCCATGCGGATCAGGACAAGCGCACGCCAGGGCTGCAAAGCTGCCCGATGCGACTAGCGAAGCCATTCGCGGGTGCGGGCCAGACCGGTTTCCATTTTGGTCTGGTCGAGGGGACCATCGTGACCGTGGGCTTCCTGTGGGGTTGCCCAGACCTTCCCTTCATCAGCCAGGTACTGCATACCGCGCAGCATACCGACCCGGTTAATTCAACCTACCCTTGGGGCACGCGCAACACGCTGCGCACCCGCTCCAACAACACCCTCCAGATGGAGGATGGTCAAGGCCGTGAGCACATCAAGCTCGCAACCGAGCATAGCAAGAGCCAATTGAACCTTGGGCATAGCGTTGACCGCAGCCAGAGCGAGCGCGGTCACGGTGCCGAGCTGCGAACGGACATGCAGGCGATAGTCCGGGGCGGCGCGGGTGCGATGGTGACGGCTTATGCGCGCTCGGGCGGTGGCGGGCATCAGCTCGACATGCAGGAGACCATCGCGCAGCTTAAGGACATGCTGGCGCTGGCCCAGACGCTGGCGCAGTCCGCTGAAGCCTCGAAGGCATCCCCAGCAGATACTGGCGCGCAGAAAGCAATCAACGACGCCTTGGACAAGCTGAAACAGCCGGTCGTGCTTGTGACCGCACCGGGGCCGGTCGGCGTTGTGTCGGGTGATGGCGTGCAGCTTGCCGCCGACGGCTCGATCATCGCGACGGCGAAGAAAGGCGTGCACTTCAGCACGCTCAAGCGGTTCACCGTGGCGGCGCGCGACATGGTGTCGCTTTTCACGCAGAAGGGCATGAGCCTGATCGCGGCGGCAGGCAATGTCGTCGTGCAGGCCCAGCGTGGCCGCATGCAGCTTGCCTCGCAGGAGGACATGTCTGTCGAGTCGGTCAACGGCGTGGTTCACGTGAAGGCGGCGAAGGAAATCATCCTGAACGTGGACGGCACCTACGTGAAGATCAGCGGGGGCGGCGTCGAGATCGGTTCGCGCGGCGGCGTGCTGTACCGCACGGCTGGCGTGAAGGGAACCGGGCCTGCCCAGATGGATCTGAGTGGTGCGGCTTTCTCGCCGCGGTTCGTGCCGTACACGACAGCGTGTGAAGTGTGGCGCACCAACCCGGCTTTCGTTCCTCCGCCTGCACCTGCCCCCGAGATGGGCGCTGCGGAGAACATGGTCGCGCCTGCGCCTGATGCGGGCGGGGTGGCGCCGACTCTGCTTGGTGACTTTTTCTCGCGTAAAACCAGCGGTGGTGTGCCAGCGGGTGCGTCTGCTTTTTCGCCGTTTGACGCGAAGCCGTCAAATGTGGATTCAGGGGTGCCCAAAGCCAAGGTCACATTGAGCAGTCCTGGCGATCAGCAGCCAGCGTACGTTGCGCCTGATCCCATCAAGCTGGTGAACGCTGTTCCCTGCGACTGGAAAATATCGGACCTGAAGGCTGACGTACAGCAGCATATCGAAGCCAAGTCTTATTGGGGCATGCTGGATAACCGAACTCCATGGATGAACGACGATAAAACGGTGCAATACCGGGGTGGTGGTTCGAGAGACTCGAATTATGAATTTGCATACAGCGAACAGGACAAGGCAATTACCTGTACCGTTCGCGTCATGACGATTCCAATGGACCTGTTTCCCGTCAATCTGAAAGGCGAGCGTGACACATCGGTGCCTGCTGACGAAGCAACGATTCCATACGAGTTTTCCGCGCATTCGCAGATGACACCAGGAATAGTGAGGCAGGGTGCAAAAATGGACTACCGCGATGCGGTTGGACCTAAATTTGATGTTAGGGCGTTAATCAGCCGTATCGAGGCGGTGCTGAATCAGGGCGGCTACAAGCTGATCCTGGACGGTTGTTCAAAGGGTGCTGCATGCGGATGCCGGGTGAAGGTCAATTTCAAGGTCGATCTTCGTGTGTCGATCAAGGGCACGCCTATTGATGGATTCAGCCCGCACGTATCGCTTAAGCTGTTTCCGTTCGTGCTTCGGGCCGATACGGGGTCCTGGGGGGAGAAGCATAAATATAAACAAGACAGGAAAATTCTCGATTACCCGGATGCGAATGTGGAGGCACATGAATGTGGGCACTATTTCAATTTTCCTGATGAATACTACGGCCAGGGGGGCTGGCTGCACGAGTCGTATATCAAGAACGAGCAAATCGATTTTTCGCTGGTCGATGCGAAAGCGGGTGCAATGGTGTGGCAAGGGCATTCACAAACCGATGCAACATACGTCGGTGCCAATGTCATGGGTGACGGTGCTAATGCGGCATTACAGGGTGGCCGCGTCACGGCGGCTATCAAACCATATTATCTGGAATATGTGCGTCGCCAGTTTTCGCTCGCGACGAATAAGCTGTGGAGGGTTGGCTATGACTCGTAAGTCATGGATCGCACACTTTGGGTATGCGGCCCTTTTCCTGTTCGTGCTTGGAAGCAATGCACGCGCTGAAACTGTGAATGCAGAGAGTCAATTAATGAAATTTAGCTATACGACAAATGGCGGTGCAGATGGCAGCATCAATAAATATGGAAACAACGAAGTATCCGTTTCGGGGGATGTGCTTCGGGTTCAGATCGGTGATTCTGACGGAAACAGGAATATCAGCGGTGTTGGGATATATAAGCTGAAGCTGAACGGTGAAAATCTGGAATCGGCCAGGCAGATGGCCGAACTGCTCTGTTCTCCGAAAGACCCCAAAAGCGATGTAACGCTGCCTGATCTTTACATTGCGAAGTGTGGCGGAGAGATGCGGAGCAGCTATATGACGGATTTCAGCCGCCCTGTTGCGATCAAGATAGGTGATTTGGTGGACAAGCTTACCAATGCAGGGGTTCTGGATGGCCGGCAAATTGTGAAACTCGACGTTTCACTGGTATCGATTGATCGTGCCAAGGATGGATTTCTGGTGTCTGTCAGATTCACGAATGGCGGCGATTACCCGATCAGGTTCAAGACGCCCGATAAATGGGACGCCAGAATGGGTAAGGACAGCTTGGGTGTAAGTGACACGAAGAGCGGCTTCTCAGCAAAATTCGGCCTTGGTCTGGCGGGGCAGACTCTAGCCGATCCGGCACAGTTTCCCGATGGCGAGGTCAATCTTGCACCCCATAGTGCCGTGGTTTTGAAGATGAAAACGAACAACATCGATAAATTCTCCGCTGGGAGCTACGACTTATATGCCGGTGCATTCATGAGCATGGAAGTCACCGGAATCCAGTCCAGTCTGCTTTATGTTGATTTTCACTCGGACTACAAGAATCCCACCCGTATCACGTTCGATCGCGATTATCCCTCGACACCCGAGGAACGCGAGCAGTGGGAAGCGATGCGCCGTGCCGAAATGTCGTTTCAGCCAGTCAAGCCTAGCGAGACGTTCGCAGAGGATGGCCTGTACCGCGCGGTAACACTGCTTCACGGTGTCCGCTACCGCAGCCTTCAGGTAAAGCCGTTCAAGGCCGGGGACGTGGCGACCACGGAAAACGTGAAGATGCCGATGGAGAACGGTAACGGCATCAACATCAACCGGCCGGTGCAATGGGAGTGGGAAGCCACCGCGCCGACGCCTGTCAAGCAGTACTCGTTCGACATCATTGATGACACCCGGCAGTTTTGCGCGCCGCGTTCGACGTGTCCGCGCAGTGGGCGCTGGATTGCCCGCATGAATGCGGCGTCGAATTCCCTGTACCCGGAATACCGCCACGACCTGACGAACCTCGTGACGCTGCGGCGCGGCCAGCCGATGCCCTCCATCCGTGATGCGGGCAACCGGGGCGATTGGGAATGGGTGGGGGCCTGAGATGGGAGCACGCGCCCATATTTACGAAGGCGACCACACCACCGCGCGCGGGACGGTGGCCGACGGCATCGAAGGCACCGGCTACAACGGACGCCGGATGAGCTATATCGGCGCACCCGTGACCTGTCCCGCCTGTGGCACCACCGGCAGGATTGGCCGCAACGGCGAGCGGTTCGAACAGGACTGGTACGGCAAAGTGCCCGCGCTGGAGGATGACTTCTGCCTGTGCGCCTGCAATCCGAAACCCCGGCTGCTTGCCTCGCAGCACGAATGGACAGTTGACTGACAGGAGGCTGGATGAGTTTTCGCTGGAACCCGCAGTTCCCGTCTGAGCGGTTGGCCTATGAGCCGCTGCCCCTCTGGTTCTATCTCCTGCTGTACATGATTGTCGAGGGATTCGCCCTCGCCCTGGTGGTGCCCGGCCTGCCGAAGTACGGCTCCGTACCTTGGGACAGAGTCCTGCATTACGCGGTCGCGGTGCCGTTTTGCTGCTGGCTGACACTGAGTTGTATTGTGTACTGGTTTGCGTATGACATCCCGGCGACGCAGGCCGCAGAACATAACTCGGCGCGCTGGCACCAGATAACCGGCTGGCAGCAGCAAAGCCGCTCGGGCATGGCAGTGCTCGACAGCGTAATCCTCACGCCTGAGCCTGACTTGGCTGAGCGCATGTTGGCACTCGAAGGCACACCACCCGAGAATCCCGGCAAGGTAATGGCGCTGGGAAGCATCGATGCGGCGGATGAAGGCTCGCGTCTGATCCGCCTGCTGGATGCGCTGCTCACGCCGCTGGCCGCGAGGCTCGCGCAGGCGGCCAAAGGCGGATCATTCGAGATCGTGATGCAGTGCGACCACGAGGCGCTGTCCAGCGAGGTTCTGACAGCCTGGGGCAAGCTGAAGCTACCGGATAAACCGGTCGTACGGTGGCTCGATAACAGCCGCGATGTTGGCTTTGCGGACACGTGGTTCGAGGACGAGACTCGCCGCTATGGCTGGTACGTACAGGACAGGAGACCGAAGTATCGTCTCCTGTTGGCCTGGCATCTGAACAAGGTCGGTCCGGACGCCGTACACACGGACTCGGAAGCGGCGGTGGCCCTGCTGCTTGGTATGCCTGTACTCATGTACGAGAAGCCGGACATCAAGCGCCAGGCGTGGCTGCTGCGCCAGATTAGCGGCGACGCCGACCAGGCGGACAGACTGCTTGCCTCGCTGCTCAAGGCCGAACAGGTGCCCAGCGAGCGTATCCGTCACTTCTGGCACAGCGGACTCAAGGGGCTGACACAGCATGCGACGCTTGGCGCTGTGAGGGAGTCCGGCCTGAAGGTGGAAGCGCACGCGCTCGATCCGGCCATTGGTCCGCAGGCCCCCGTGGCGCGCTGGGTGATCCAGGCGCTGGCCGCGAAGATGGCGCATTTCGGCCAGGGGCCACAGCTCATTGCACTGCCCCACGAGCAGGGTGTCGCGCTGAATCTGGTGGCGAAGGAACCGGCTCCGGTGAACGTGCCATGGAAGGAGGAATACGGCTACAAGCGGGTGCTGGGTCCTGAATTCGGCGCACTCATATCGTTCTGGATGGTCAGCATGCTGCTGTCACCGGACAAGGGCTGGAGTACAACGAACATGCTCGTTACGTGTCTCACCGTCGTTCTCATGCTGGTGTTTTTCATCATCCGTCATCCTGGACCTGTTGCACGGGCGGCGGAATCGACCGTGGACTTTGTGGCGGGCTTTATTGGATGACAAAAAGGGAGGGGACATGTCGAAATACATCAGGTATGCCGCACCGTTCGAATCACGCGTGCAGTCGCGTGAAAGATGGCGCAGGGCCTACATGAAGGTTCGTGTCAGCAGATGGCTGCTGTTGAGCATTGCATGTGCGGTCCTACTTGCGGCCATCGCCTTGTGGGGCTGGTGGGACCGGGCACCGGCCTGGGGGTATCCCGTGGCCGTAGCGGTATTTACGTGGCTCTATCTTGCAGGGGCGATAGCGCTGTCAGGAATCCGCGGCTGGCGGTCCTATGTCTCCACCATCATGTACATGGAAGCGATTGAAGACGGCCTGTGCAAGAACAGGCCGTTCACCTGGGAGGGACGCGGCCGGTGGTACAGGGAACACGGGTCACCCTGGCGGCTGCAACCCGTGCCGCAATCCATGCGGGTGCACCGGGGCGAAGAGGACCGGCCGATCTTTTGAGGCTGGAGCGGTCACAAAAATCACACCCTGTCGCTTCGGCTGAGAGCCTGATTCGGCTTGAGTTGCTCCAGGGGGCAAACGGAGTCGCTTGAGGGGCCAACGTCAGCCTTCCCCTAGTTCTTCACGGGAACCGTTTGCGTGCCAAGCCTGTTAGCGCGCAGGCATTGTTCCGGTGCGGTTAGGCATTCTGAGACTCGGACTCTCGGTTGTTCTCGTGCCGTTGCTTCGCATACTGCTGATGATGCCATCTGTCCCTTTCGTGAGGCCCGCGCTAGCTCGCACGTCGTCACCACCGCCAACAGCCGCGGCCGCCGGCGGCGGCATGCCGCCCACACCGTTGGCGCCTTGAACGAGCGCTCCGTTCCCGACGTTTGTCATGTCAGACCCTGTTTGTGCATAGGCCCCGCCTGACATAACGATAAGCAGCATTGAAAAATAAATATTCTTTGTCGCGATCATCATTTTTCAACTCCAAAAACTCGATGCCTTACGCATGAAATGAGAGCGTCAGAAAACGCCGCGATGTACGGCAATCTCAGTCCTTTCCCGCAGGAATGGAGACGTGATTACTCGACACTATGGCTAGCGGCGTCCCCCGCCGCCGTGGAAACCACCTCCTCTAATAAAGCCGCCTCCACCGTGAAAGCCGCCCCCTCCACGAAAGCCGCCGTGCGCTCCAACGTGGACGTGATCCATATGATGGAAGTGATGGAATCGATCGACGAAGACGAACGAACCGCCAAAGCCGAATGCCAAGGATGGCGCATAAAACCACGGGTCGTAGTAGGAATAGTACGGATACGGGGGCGGCGGGGAAACGTCGTCAATATCGACGCCCGCGTCTTGCTGCTGGATCTGCCAGGTGCCGTCGGGCTGCTTGCAGGCAAGACCCGATATGTTCTGCGTGGCACCATCGATAACCGCCGTGCCGTTGACCATGCGGCATGGGGGTGACACGGCCGACGTGGTCGTCGTATCGTTCAGCGGAGCAGCCTGGCCGGGCTGGTCCGACATCGGCGCCGCGCAGGCGACACAACTGCAAAGCACCGTTCCAAGTCCAATTAAGTTGCGCATGAATCCGTCCTGCTCGACGGTCCGGCACCACGACGCGGACCACCGCATCGACACCGTAAAGACCCCATCGGTTCGCCTCGCAGAGTGCGTTGCCGGCACGTCAAGTCGCATGCGAAAAGGTGCGCGGCGACGCGGATCTGCTGCATATAAAACGCGTCGCCGCCGGACGTTATTCCGCTTTCTGGCCCCAGTTGAGGCATCGGATTATTACGTCGTATTTCCGATCAGCCCGTCGCTGATCAATGCTATTGGCTGGAAAAATGCGTAGTACTGGGAAATATCGACTTCGTCGTTACTCCGGTATCGAGTTCAGATCAGCGGCCTTGCGATGACTCGATCCCGCGCAGGATGAGATCGATCCCGGCTAGAAAATCGACGCGGTCGTCGTGTACGCGCAACTGTCCCGCTACGCTGCGCGTGAAAGGGTATGCATCCGGATCGAGCTGAGACCACATGACCGACACCTCATGCAGAAAGTTGTCCCTATCGGCGCCTAATTCCCGTGCGAGATGCGCATTCGCCGCGTTCTGCCCGCTCACGCCAAGGATGTAATTCAACAACGCGGACACCACGGACCATTGTGTATTGTCGGGCACGCCGAGCGCGCGAATCTGCTGCCCTATGCCTTCGAGAATACGCACCATAGGCAACTGTCCGGGAGCGCGAGTGAGCGCCGAGCCAACCCACGGATGGGCGTCGATGGTGTCGAACATGCCCAGCGCGAGCGCGCGAATCGCAGCCTCTGGCGTCGTGTTGATCACCGGCGCGCTCATCGTGCGAGCGATGACGGCGTCGCACGCGGCAGTCAGCAGGTCGTTCTTGTCGTCGATGTGCCAATAGATTGCACCCGGACCGGTGGCGAGCCGCTCAGCGAGAGCGCGGAACGTCAGGCCGCGCTCGCCGCTGCTGTCTAGGAGCGCAATAGATTCGTCAATGATCCGATCCCGCGAGAGCGAATCCTCCCGCCGTTGAGGGGTTTTTGCTTTTTTTGCCATGGCTCTTCTTGACACTCCTCTTGACACTCATGGAACGTTGTTCCAATATTATCATGGAACGACGTTCCATTACGTCACTGACTATAGCGACGCCCGAACCAAGGAGCAGGATGAATACTTCAGTTGCGATCATCGGTGCGGGGCTCGGGGGGCTGACGCTTGCCGGGTTCTCCACGTCCACGGCATTGCCGCGACCATTTACGAAGCGGAAACTTCGCCGAACGCGAGAACGCAGGGAGGCATGCTCGATATCCACGAAAACAACGGGCAGATCGCCCTCAAAGCCGCCGGGCTCTTCGATCAGTTCCTGGAGATCATCCACGTTGGCGGCCAGGCAACGCGGATTCTCGCCAAGGACGGCCAAGTCCACTTCGAAGATCACGACGACGGCACAGGCGGCCGGCCTGAGGTCCCTCGCGGAGCGCTTCGCCGCATTCTGCTCGACTCGCTTCCTGCCGGCGCCGTCCGCTGGGGACACAAGCTCACAGACGCGTCCGCACTCGGAGATGGACAGCACGTGTTGACCTTTGCCGACGGCTCGACCGTGACCGCTGGCCTCCTCGTTGGCGCCGACGGCGCCTGGTCGAAAGTTCGACCGCTTCTTTCCGGGGCGAAGCCGGTGTATGTGGGTACATCGTTCATCGAGTCATATCTGTTCAACGCTGACACTCGTCACATCCCAAGTGCGCAAGCAGTCGGCGGCGGCGCACTGTTTGCGCTCGCGCCGGGAAAAGGCATCCTCGCGCATCGCGAGCCTGATGGCACGCTGCACACCTATGTGGAGTTGAACAAGCCGCGCGACTGGATTGACAGCATCGACTTCTCCGACCCAGTAGCGGCAAAAGATAGGATCGCTAATGAATTCGAAGGCTGGGCTCCGGCACTGACAGCGCTCATCACCGACGGTGAAACGGACCCTGTGCCGCGTCCCATTCATGCGCTTCCGGTCGGGCACCGATGGGCACGCGTGCCCGGGGTGACACTCCTCGGCGATGCAGCGCATCTGATGATCCCGTCTGGCGAAGGAGCCAACCTCGCCATGTTCGACGGGGCCGAACTCGCGCAGGCTATCGCCGCCCACCCCGGCGACATTGAAGCCGCACTGAGCGCTTATGAAAAGGAATTGTTCCCTCGCAGCGCGGCTGAGGCGGCGGCGGCGGAAGGAATACTCGACCTGTGTCTAGGGCCCGACGCGCCGCAAAGCCTGGTGGATTTCTTTACTTATAACCAGCCCGCGGAATGAGCGACCTGCACGCCGGCAGATTTCGTTTCGATGACTGCTGGTTGATTTCCATGGTCTTGCAACCGTACGCGAGCACGTTGCAGTTCGTATTGCCGGCGTGCGAATAGATACCGCCGTTCGTGCTGCGCAACTCCTCTTGACACATCAGTGACGTCGCCGGGAAAGCCGCTCAAAAAATAACGCGCGCCCGGTGTAACCGTATCTCGGCAGTTGGCGAAATAGAGTATGTACCCGCTGCGGGTACCGACTACCTCAACCACTGGAGAGATTCAATGTCCGCAAAAACCACTGTTAGCGCCACCCTTCTCGCTGCTGTTGTCACGAGCCTGTTTGCATCGGTTGCCCAGGCAGCGCCGCTTACAAAGGGCGAAGAAAGCGCAGCCATTGCTGCTCATAAAGAGAAGTGCTATGGCGTCGCGCTGAAGGGCCAAAACGACTGCGCCGCCGGTCCCGGCACGACGTGTCAAGGTACGTCGACAATGGATTTCCAGCACAACTCGTGGAAGTTCGTTCAGGGTGGAACGTGCACCAGCATCCAGGTGCCGGGTGGCGATCACGGCTCGCTGGCGCCGATGGCGTCCTGATACTGCAACCACGAAGAGAACGGGGAGCGATCATGGACGATTCCACGAAAACACCCGCGGCGCGTAGCGCAGACCGCTCCTTTCACGCGTCTTCTGACGCCAGAAAGCTGACCGGCACCAGTTTCAAGCACGGTCATCTTTCTGCGATTCTCGCGGATGAACCAAGCGATGGCTTCTTCGAGGTCCACGCTGAAAACTATATGGGCGCGGGCGGCCCTCCGCATCGGATGCTTGCAGCCATTCGCGAGAACTATCCCGTTTCCCTTCATGGCGTATGCATGTCCATTGGCGGCCCAGACGCGCTGGACGATGTTCATCTCGCACGCTTCGGGGATGTCGTGAACCGATACGAACCCGCTCTTGTCTCGGAGCATCTCGCATGGTCGTCGCATGGCGGGACGTTCTTCAACGACCTCCTGCCATTGCCCTACACGAAGCAGACACTCGACCGGGTGTGTTCGCACATCAACCAGGTTCAGGACATGATCAAGCGCCCTATCCTGCTCGAGAATCCATCGACGTATGTGGCTTTCGCATCATCGACCATGAGCGAGACCGGTTTCCTTCGAGCGGTGGCGCAGCACACGGGCTGCGGTCTTCTGCTCGATATCAATAACGTTTTTGTATCGGCGAATAATCACGGCTTTTCTGCTGCGGCGTATCTGGCTGACTTTCCGCTTGAACAGGTCGGCGAGATTCATCTCGCGGGGTACAGCGAGCAAATGGATGACGAGGATGAATTGCTTCTCATCGATAGCCACGACCGGGCCGTCGCCGATCCTGTCTGGAAGCTGTACGCAGACCTCGTGTCGCGCATCGGGCCAATGCCAACGTTGATCGAATGGGACAGCAATCTTCCCGAGTGGCACGTGTTGCGCGCTCAGGCATCAATGGCCCGGCAAGTCATGGAAGAACGCGCGATGTCACTCGCCGGGGAGCTCAGTCATGAACGCTGAGAACTTCACGAACGAATACGCAACCACGTTCGCACCCGGCCTGACGGACCCGGAAATTGTCGCGCCGCAGGACGTAGTCGCAAGCGCGAGCAAGGGCGTGATCAAACGCTACAACGTTTATCGCAACAACGTCACGGTGAGCTTGATCGATGCGCTTGCCGCCATCTACCCCGCGATCCAGCGCATTACCGGCGTCGATTTTTTCAGGGCGATGGCGCGTTTCCATGTGCGTGAAACGCCTCCCGCATCGCCATTGTTGTTCGAGTACGGCTGCGATTTCCCGGCGTTTATCGAGTCGTACGAGTACGCACGCGACATGCCGTGGCTCGCGGATACGGCGCGTATCGAGCGTGCCTGGCTGGATGCTTATCACGCGGCTGACTGTGCTGTGCTTGCGGCTGAAGCGCTGGCGGCGGTCGATCCCGAACTGCTGGCCGAGGTGCGTTTCAAAGCGCATCCCGCCACGCGGATTGTGCGATCGCCCTATCCCGCCGTTGCGATCTTCGCGATGAACCGTGCCGACGACCCCGTTTCGCCTCTTCGTTCCAGCGATCGCGAAGACGCGCTCGTGACGCGGCCGGATCAGGACGTGATCGTTTCGCGCCTTCCGCCGGGCGGAGCGGCGTTCCTCATCTGTCTTCTCGATGGCACTTCCCTCGGCGAGGCAATCACCACCGCATTGGAAGAAGCCCCTTCCTTCGATATCCACGCCAACCTGGCAGGAATGATCTCAGCCGGCGTGTTCACTGCCGTTCAACTTGGAGACACCCAAAATGTCTGACCGACACGATGTTGCACTTCCCATCCCTGCCGCAGTTGTTTCGGTAATTTGCGCGGCGAAGCGGCTGGTTGAGCGCCTCGCGCAACCATGGCTTGTCCAGTTCGTTCTGCGGCTCGCGCTGGCCGTGCCGTTCTTCAAGTCGGGCATACTCAAATGGAGCGGCTTCCTTCAACTCAATGACACGGCTATTGATTTGTTTACCGAAGAGTTCAAGCTGCATCTGCCGGGCGGTCCCTACGCGTTTCCTCATCCTGCCGTTTTCGCTTTTCTGTCGGGATGCGGCGAGGTCATGTTTCCGGTTTTGCTCGTGCTTGGATTCGGAACGCGATTCGCGGCGGTCGGCTTGATATTGATGACGTGCATCATCGAGTTGACCGTGCCGGAAGGCTGGCCGATCCACCTGACCTGGCTCGCGATGGCGCTTGCAATTGCAGCCTGGGGACCAGGACGGATATCCATCGATTATCTGCTGGGTGACAAAACATATAGGACCTGATCAGGGATTCTATAGCGACGCGTCAACCCGACCACCGGGCATTTTGCAAGACGATCCGGTACCCATCGAGATCCTCGAATGTTCGACCCAATACGTCCCAATAGGGATTGAACGACTTCACCTGAACGAAACCGTTTTCGATAAAGCGTTCACACGCTGACTGCCAGGCTTCTCGATCTTGAATGTAGAAAACCAGCAAATCCTCCGGTGTCGGAGTGGGCGATACCGGGTGTTCGCGACACTGGGTGAACTCGAAGTGATAGTCCATTCCGGCACGACCGAGCATCACGCCATCAAAGCCTTGATGATCCTGAAATCGCGCCAGCACGACCAGGTTTAGCGCTACGAGATACATGCTCTCCAAGCGAGAAAGATCACTGACGGGTCTTGCGATTCTGAGTTGTGCTTGCATCGGATGGTGTTGTCACGGTGGTGGTTGATGGTCTAAAAACATCTTGCCTGTGAGCGTGGACATTTGCTCTCGCGACACCTATGTCGTGTTTAACGCGCGGGAACAGCTATTCACTCTGATAGCAGGATATCCAATAATATGGCGAAGCCCCTGTCATACAGATGACGCCATGGCTAAAGCCGAAGACCTTTTACGAAAAGCTCCTGCTATTGCCAATCGACATCAGGCCGCTTGTCAGGGTGACGTATTGGAAATTCGGAATGAGGAAGCCATGCAATCCGCCTCGGCCGCCGCGAACCGCCGAACTTTTCCTCCCGGTTTTCCGGGCTCGAATAGTGCTGATTCAATCGGGTAGCGTTTTACCACGGCATCGAATGAATGCGTTGGTTTCCAAGCCACCATGCGTGCGGCATGAATGCGGCATGCACCACCCCGAGAGACGAGAACATGGTCAGGAAGACAGAAAACGATCCGGTAAAACTAGGCATTGCTTTAATCGAGCAGCAGTTGCTTGCCCTCTTGCTGTACGCCGGCGCGGTCGCTGACCGGACCGGTCACGAGAAACCATTGCCCGATCTTGCCACCGCCTACGGGCTGCTCAGGCGCAAGCTTTTACCCACTGAACCCCAACCACATGTAGAGGATGGGACGCCCGGCGTTGAACGGAAGGCGCTCGGGCTTGAGTCGTCCTGGAACGCGCTTCATCAAGACCCGCAGCGTTTATTGGCGGTGACGAGGCTGGCGAGTACGAACGCGATCCTGGCCGTAGCGGGATTTTTCGAGGCGCATGATTTCTCCGAGTTGCGGACTCCGGAGGTGCAGTTCCTGATGCGTATTCGCGACGCTGTCGCGAACGGCAACATGTTCCAGATCGAGGACGAGCGAATTCCCACCGCGTCTTTCAATGGTCTGATTATTACAAGCCAGTTGAACGGCTCCCCCCTTTTCGACGATGGCGTGACGACGGGCTCCATCGATTCCGGAGATGTTGCAGCCCTAATGCGCTATCTGATCGATCACCTGAGTGGCGCACAAACTTTAATCAGCGCCGGCGATGCGGGCTAGAGGGACAGAGCTTGCGGTGGCACTCCGAACGTGTAGGAGTTCTGGGTAATCCATCCGATAACGTTGGCACCATCCACGCTGATTCGTGTCATCCGAGTAGCCGCAGTCGAAAAATCTGCCACGCCTTCACGTGAACCGATGTGTCCCAAAACACGAGCTGGTGAGCGTTGCGCACCCGCGCAACTTGCGGCTCAGAAATCTGACGGTGGAACGAAGCCGCCGAATTCGGCTTCTATCAATTGGGCCAGCTTGAGCGGCGTGCGATCTTCGAACGCCGGTCCGATGATCTGGACGCCAATTGGAAGATTCTCCGCCGACATGCCGATGGGAATGGACGTCGCCGGCAGGCCCGAAAGCGTGGCGACGCCCGGCCAGATGAGCTGATCGCCGTAGGGATAACGCTGACCATCGATCACTATTCGCCGTGTTTCCCTATCCGAGTGATCGTGCGGGAACGCAGTCACGGGCGAGACGGGACAGACCAGTGCGTCGAATGTTTTGAAAAACTCACGCCATTGGGCACGCAGTTGAGAACGGGCGTTGTTTGCGATGATCCAGTCGCGGTGGCTCAGCACCGCGCCGCGAACCCGTTCGGCGTCCAGGCCGGAGGCCTCCATGGGCAATGCTGCAGCCTGCTTCTGAAGATTCGCATAGACATCCGCGGGCCAGTTCAGTGACAGGAGGGACATCAGCATCCGCATATAGAGCCGCGCACCCTCTTCGAGATTCGGAAGGAGTTCGCTTTCTTGGGCAACCCGAACGCCCGCTTCCCCAAGGCTTCGAGCAAGCGATTCGATAGCGGTCCGCACGGCGCCGCCGGTCGGCAGCAGCGGATGCGCGTCGAGGATCAACACGCGGAAGTCGCTCAACCGCTCGTGTCGCGGAGCCGGCAGGTCGAGCCTGTAGGCGATCCCCGTATCGATCTCGTCCGGCCCGGCCATGACGTCCAAAAGGAGCGCAAGGTCCTCCGCGCAACGCGCCATCGGCCCGATCACCGCGAGATCGACTGTATCGGGTAGAGGTGGGTAAGGCGGCGGGACATGTCCGCGTGCGGGCACGATCCCGTGCGTGGGCTTGTGGGCATGGACACCGCAGAAATGCGCAGGCATCCGCAGCGATCCGCCGAGGTCGGAGCCGAGCGCGAGCGGCACAAAACCTGCTGCAAGCGCGGCCGCCGACCCGCCCGACGAGCCGCCAGGAGAGCGGCTCACGTCGAAGGGATTGTTAGTTATCCCGTAGATATCGTTATAGCTCTGCCAATCTCCAAGGCCGAGCGGAACGTTCGTTTTACCGAGGACAACGCCGCCAGCCGCCTTGATACGCGCGACAGGCAACGCGTCCTCTGTCGGAACGAAATCCTTGTGCTGCGGAAAGCCCCATGTCGTGGGCAGGCCCGCGACATTGAAGGATTCCTTGACGAGCAGCGGAATGCCCAGGAGGGGTCGCCGCTCTCCCTTCACCAACGCATCATCGGCGGCGCGCGCTGCATCGAGCGCACGATCGAAGTCGCGTACACAGACTGCATTCAGCTTCGGGTCGAGGCTTTCAATTCGGGCGATGGCAGCTTCCGCCAGTTCGCAAGCCGAAATCTCCCTGGCCGCCAGCGCCGCCGTCAGTTCCCGGACAGACTTGTATTTCCATTCGATGTTCGTCATGTGTACAACCGCTCCCAATGCCAGGCAATGCGGTCCCGCCCGACTTGAGCTGACGGCCGCGATCCACTCCGCGGCGATGTTAACACGTGCGAAAGCTGGGATCGGACCGGGGTACTTTGTGACTATTCGCCCCGCCTCGCCTCGGCCGCCTCGCCCCCCGCCTCCCGCGCCCGCAACGCGAATCCCGCGTATTCACGCTCGAGAAACGGTGCGGCATGTTCGAGCAAGAAACGCCGGAACGCGATGCAAGTCGGCGACAACTTCTTCGAGCGAAGATGAACGATTTGCCACGTGCGCTCGACCGGCGTGCCATTGACGTCGAGCAACGCAAGCTCCTGCGAACGCAATTCGAGCGCAAGCGTATGCAACGAGATCAGGCTCACGCCCATGCCGGCCATCACAGCTTGCTTGATCGATTCGTTGCTGCCCAGCGTCACGCTGCGCGCCGGCGTGAACAAGTGCTGCTTGAACATTTGCTCGGACACCGCGCGCGTTCCCGATCCCGGTTCGCGCAGCAGGAAAGTATCGCCCGCGAGTTCCTGAAGGTCGAACCGGCGCGCATCCCGCAGCGGATGATCGACAGGCCCAATCAATACATGAGGGTGATAAGCCAATGGCTCCGCCGTCGTGCCGAGCTCGGGCGGCGGGCGGCCCATGATGGCGAGATCGGTGGCATTGTCCTGTAGCTGGCGCAGGAGGATCTCGCGATTTCCCACCGAAAAGCGCACGTCCACGCGCGGATATTTCCGCGAATAGGCAGCAAGCAGTTTCGGCGCAAAATAGGTGGCAGAACTGACGATACTCACCGAGATGGAACCACTATCGGCCAGCGACAGCGAAGACATGGCGTCCTCGGCGTCCTTGATCTCGCCGAGTATCCGGCTCGCATGGTGCGACAAGCGTTCGCCCGCTTCGGTCAACGTGAGCTTGCGGGCGACGCGCTCGAACAGCGGCAGCCCAACAGCTTCCTCCAGTTGCCGGATCTGCATGGAGATTGCGGGCTGCGTCAGGTGCAGTTCCTCAGCGGCGCGCGCAAAGCTCGGATACCGGCAGGCGACCACGAAGATCTGCAACTGTCGCAAGGTCAGCGAGCGAATAAAGTTCACTGTAGACGGCCATCCGCGAAGAAAGAACTGTTTCAGCGGCTCGCACGAGGCGCGTTCGCGGCCTTATCCGGTGTCTTCTTGCCGGGCAGCGGAGACAAGGACCGCAGCGCGCCCTGATAACTCAGCGTTTCACTCTGTACCGGATGCGCAAAATCATTGTTCGAACCCGGTACGTCCGTGCGAATCAGCAGCACCTGTCCCGGTACCTCGTCCGACATGACGAAGGTATAGCGTTTGCCGATGTACTGAGGAAAGCGCGCGCCATTCGGATCGCCGAGATAAGGCTGGATTACGATCTGCTTCGCCGGGACCTTCTTGCCCTGCGCGTCGCGCATCACCGGCGTGATCGCCGGGCTAGCGGCGAGCGCCAGGCGGACACGGCGCTGGAAATAGCGGCGCTGTCCGCCCGTCAACTGCTCCATCTCCGCAATGTCACGCTCCAGGAAATACAGGATCACGGGATTGCACGGCATGCCTTCACCGGGCAGCTCCACCTTGCCGGCATGGTCACTCACCAGCGCGTCGCCGTTGGCATTGTCGGCGCTGACTACCAGGACCTTGACCGTATCTTTCTCCTTCGCCGGTGGACCGGTCCGCTCAACAGCGTAGTCGAGTTCCGTCTGAGGCTGAACGCCCTTCAGGTGCGTCGATAGAAAAAGAAGCCGCTCAGCCGGCGCGATCTCGGGACTGGCGCTGCTTGCCGGGTTTGCCGCGCTGGCAGCATCGGCCGCAAACGCTGGGCCGGAAGCAGCCAGCAAGACACTGGCCGCGGCGGCGACCCACCCTGTCCGCAGTTTTGCCATACGCGTCCACGCTCTCATTTCGCGTTGGCCTGTGCGGCGGGGGGCTCGCTGATAGCGAGCAACGGGACCTCATAATTCGTCAGTATCTTGTCGATCTTGGGCTGGTTTGCGCCGATCCACTGATCGACCTTCGTCTTCCACGGGCCTTCGCCATAACGCACGCCCATCGATATTTCATAGTCGAAGCGCACCCCCGGCGTTGGCGGGAAAGGAACCAGCTTGACCTTGTCGCCGGCTTGCTTCGCAAAATAACCGGCTATGGGACCCCACAAGAAAACGACATCCACATTACCCGCCGACATGTCGCGCTGGATCATCTCGCCCGGGAATTCCGCAGGGTCGCCGCTTTGCACCTTGTACGATACGGCTTGCTCGATCAGGTTGTTGCCAAGCAGCCAGTCGACAGCGGGTGTGTTTGAAAAGATCCCGAGACGCAGTTTATGCAACTGGTCGGGCGGCAGCTTGAGCAGATCGGACGGTGTTGTGATGGACGCGAATTCCGGCCGGTTCGGGAACACCATCGCGTAAGTGGAGTGGAGCCAGGGACGCGTGGTCGACGTCATGTCGTAGCCCTTCGGCACGCCGATCACCAGATCGCACTTGTAGTCGTCCGTGTCGGGTATCTTCTCGCGCAGCGTGTGCCGGATGAAACCCATGCGCTGCGGAAAATACGTGTATTCGATCTTGTAGCCAAAGTCGCTCGCCATCTGCGCCGCGATCCTGTTTTCGAACCCCTCTCCCTTGTCATTCGAGAGCGGCATGTTGTTCGGATCGGCGCATACACGCAGCACGCCGTCGGCTCCGTCGTTGTGAGGCAGCGCGGGACCGTCGGCATGCGCGGTACTGAACCCAAGCACCATGCACGCTGCCACGAGCGCCGTGCGCGCGAACGCGCCAGGCTTGCGATAAGTTCCGTGAGCTACACAAACGCCATAAACAACATAAGCGTCAGACATCAGTCCTCCGGTAAAGCGTGATACAGGCGGCGTGATACAGGCGCCAACGTCGGCGCCGCTCGGGCAGCGCGGATGTCCAGTGCGGGGCTTATTTCGCATCGATCACCTGCAGGTCGCCCGGCTTGATCTTGCCGTCGGAGCGCCCCTTCAGATACGCAAACAAGTTCTGCCAATTCTTCTGCATCATGTTGCTGGAGCTGAAGTCGGGCATACCCTTGTCAAGACGTCCGCCGAACACTGTCCGATGAAACTCCGCTGGATCGATGGTCTTGAACGCATCGATCAGCGACGGCCCCACCATGCCCTGCTGCTGCGCGCCGTGACAACGTTCGCAGGCAAGCGCGCGCCAGGTTCGCCAGCCTTGCAACGTGTTGTTATCCACCTTGTTGCCATCGACAACCTGGTAGGCAACCGGCTTCATTTGCGCCGGATCGGTCTGGGCGTATGAAGCGGGTAACGTCGCCAAGGCTATCGCCAGCGGCAAGAGTATTCGGCCTTTCATTGCACGTGTCTCCTTCGGTTTGAACGTGCTGCGTCATGCGTCTTGCACGCAAAGAGCGCAGGGTTGAAACGATGTGTGCCGTGTCCCGGGTCCGGGACACGCCCGGCCGCCTCGGTCATGCAAGGCCGGCCGGTACGTGTCGTCAAGCTTTCCCGGAGCTCGACGACCGACTGGAAGAGGCTGAAGCTGCGCCCCCCGTCAACTCGGGATGGCAAACACAAACAGCGTGCCGCCAAGTGCCGTGTACTTCGCGAGTTCGCGGTAACCGCCAACCGCGCCCAGACCTTCCGTGGACTTCTCAAGGCCTGCCGCCATGCCGATACCCGCCCATCCGCCAATGCCGGAATAGACACCGACGAACTGCTTGCCCTGGTACTCATACGTGAACACGTTGCCGATGATTCCGGAAGGTGTCTTGAACTTCCAAAGCTCCTTGCCATCCGAGATGCGAACAGCTTTCAGGTAGCCTTCGAGCGTGCCGTAGAAGGCAATGCCGCCCGCGGTCGCCAGCGCACCTGACCATACCGAGAATTTCTCCGGCTTGGACCATGCGATTTTTCCCTTGCTGGCGTCCCAGGCAATGAAGTTGCCCATCGCGCCCTTCTCGTTCGGGCCCGGGTACATCGACAAGGTCGCGCCCACGTATGGCTGACCGGACACGTATTCAACCTCGAACGGTTCGTAGTCCATACACACGTGATTGGTCGGGACGAGGAACAGGTTGCTCTTCGGATCGAACGCAGCCGGTTGCTGGTCTTTCGAACCCAACGCCGCCGGACAGATGCCCTTCACGTTATGGTCCGGACCTGCTGCCTGAGTCGAATAAGCCGCGTTGCGAATCGGCAGGCCGCTCTTCAGGTCCACGCGGTCAGCCCAGTTCACCGCCGGGTCGTACTTGTCGGCAACCAGCAACTGTCCTGTTTCGCGATTGAGCGTGTAGCCAAAACCGTTGCGGTCGAAGTGGACGATGGCTGGCACTTTCTTGCCGTTCATGGGCAGGTCGGCAAGAATCATTTCGTTCACGCCGTCATAGTCCCACTCGTCGTGAGGCGTCATCTGGTAGACCCATTTCGCTTGTCCCGTGTTCAGGTCGCGGGCGAAGATGGACATCGACCATTTGTTGTCGCCGGGCCGTTGCGTCGGATTCCAGGTGCCGGGGTTGCCCGTGCCGTAGTACACAAGATTCAGCTTCGGATCCCATGCATACCAGCCCCAGGTCGTGCCGCCTCCTGTCTTCCACTGATCGCCCTTCCAGCTCTTGAGCGATGAGTCCGCGCCAACCGGCACCATCTTGCCGTCGGCCCAGGTCATGGTCTTGTCGGGGTCGAGCAGCATTTCGTTGTCCGGACCGGTGCTGAAAGCGGTCCAGACCGGCTTGCCGGTCTTGATGTCGTAGGCAATCAGCCGCCCGCGTACGCCGAACTCGCCGCCTGAAATGCCGGTGATCACCTTGTCGCCGAATACGTGCGGCGCGTTGGTGTTGGTTTCACCCGCCTTCGCGTTGCCGTTTTGCGCGGTCCATTTCACGTCGCCGGTTTTTGCATCCAGCGCAACGAGTTTCGTGTCGGCTTGCTGAAGAAAGATCTTGCCGTCACCGTAGGCAAGCCCGCGATTGACCGTGTCGCAACACATCACCGACACCACTTGCGCGTCCTGCTTCGGTTCGTATTGCCAGATGAACGTCTGGTCTTTCAGGTTGATCGCAATAACCTTGTTGGGAAATGGCGAGTGGATATACATCGTGTCGCCGATGACAAGCGGCGAACCCTCATGACCGCGCAACACGCCGGTCGACATGGTCCAGGCGACCTGCAGCTTCGCCACGTTACTTTCATTGATCTGCTTAAGGGGGCTATAGCGGTGATTGGAATAATCACCTGCTTGAGCGGCCCAGTTCGATGAGTTCTTCATCAGGGCGTCGAGCTGCGAATCGGCCTGTGCAACAAAAGAGTTGAGGGCCGTTACCGCAACCACCGCCAGTCCGAGAACCAGGGTGCGTAATTTCATGTCTCCTCCAGAATGTGTTGCCGTCCGACTCAGGGATGACCCCACCGCCTATGCCCCGGGCGCGCCTTCACCGGTGCGGGCAGCGAGCTGAAGTTCCGCCCGGTCAAATGCCGGGCTGCTGTTTGCGAAGACGAATTGCATATTCCATGCCGGAATTTCTCCCGTTGTCGAATCTGCCGTTGGAGAGCGACTGAGATTGACGGAGATCGGCAGGGCGTGGCACCGATTGCTGCGGGCGTCCATGCGAAGGGAAAACCCCGAGGGGACGAATAGCATCACGATGGCGCGAGGATGAGACGCTTCATTCGGATTACGACACATACTGTGTCAAATCCGCGATACACACTCCAATCTGAAAGGCGCTGCAAGCCCAGTGCTCCCAGCAGCGGGCGGTGCGCTGCAGCAAGGGCCGTGGCGCGAGGCTGTTATTCAAAGTGCGAGGCCCGGTCTTCATGCAGGCTGGCGCGGTGTTTGCAAAGCATCTCCAAGTTGAACCCCGGTTGAGGTTCGCTACGAACGAGCGTGGGAGGGATCGCCATGACCAGCACACAACCCGAGAGGGTCTACTCCGACGATGAGATCCAGCAGCGTCTCACCGGCCCGCTCCAGCACTGGTATATGGAGGACGGCTGGCTGCGCCGCAAGATCAAGACGGAAGGATGGAAAGGCACGCTGATGGTGGTGAATACCGTCGGGCACCTCGCGGAAGCGGCGTGGCACCACCCGGACCTGACGGTGTCGTATGCGTTCGTCACCGTGAAGCTGAAGACGCATTCGGCCAAAGGCATCACCGATAAAGATATCGCGCTCGCGACCAAGATCGAGGAAGTGATCCAGTGGCAACCCGGGCTGGAAGGAGGAGCGCTGGAAGGCACCCCGCGCGACGACCAGCGTTTCCGCTATATCAAGTACGACGCACCGAAGGCCTGAGCAAGGTCGCGAATCCGTTGGTACGGCTCTTGCCTTGAAGGCCACGCACCCGGCTTCACGGCCACGGCTTTGACCACGACATCGAACCCAGGGACACTCGCGATGCAGCTTCGCCTGGATCATGAATCGGACCAACGAACGGACCACGAATCGGACACCGCGTCGCCGCTTTCGACTGTAACGGTCGACGCCCCCGCGCGCCTGCACCTGGGTTTTCTCGACCCAAGCGGGTCACTGGGACGCGCGTTCGGCAGCGTCGGATTGACGATAGATGCACCCGGTACGCGGATCACCGCGCAATATATCGATCATGCCGATCATGCCGGCGAGACGCAGGTGACCGGTGCCCACGCCGACGCACAACGCGAGCGCATCACGCACTATCTGGGCTTGCTGCACGACGCTTACGGCGGCCCGCCAGTTCGGATCGATGTCCGGCGTGCTCCCCGCGCACACGCGGGCCTCGGCTCGGGCACGCAGCTCGCGCTGGGGGTCGGTACGGCGTTCGTCAGGTTGCTTGGGCGGACCGCCTCCACAGCAGAACTCGCGCGGCTGCTCGGACGCGGCGCGCGCTCCGGCATCGGCACGCTCGGTTTCGATCACGGCGGATTGATCGTGGACAGCGGGTCCTCTGCTCGCTCCGGGGCGCATCATGAACCTCACGTTCCATCGATCCTGACCCGCCTGCCGTTTCCCGACGCATGGCGCATCCTGCTCGTCGACGACACCCGTCAGGAAGGCCTTCACGGCAACGAGGAACGGCGAGCGCTCGCGACCCTTGCTCCCTTCCCGAAAGAGCTTGCCGCGCACCTGTGTCACCTCGTGCTGATGCTCGTGCTGCCCGGCATTGCAGAACATGATTTCGATGCGTTCGCGAAAGGGATTAGCGAACTGCAGCAGACCATCGGCGAATATTTCGCGCCCGCTCAAGGCGGCGTATTCTCAAGTCCCACGGTCGCCGCGGCGATCAACGCCGCCAAAGCCGCCACGCAGCACCGCGCGGGCATCGGCCAGACGTCGTGGGGACCCACCGGTTTCGCGTTCGTGCAGAACGCCCAGGATGCCGAACGCGCGCTGGCCGCCGCGACGGACGTCACGCGCGGCATAGCCGGCGTCGTGTGTTCGGTAGCGGCGGGAAGCAATCGCGGCGCGTCCATCCATGCCGTCGGCCTGCAACGCTGCCACAGCGGTCCCGCTTAAGCGCCGCGCGAATCGAGCCACTAACCACCGGAAACGAGTCCATTCCCATGCCCGAAGCCACAGAACGGCCCTACATCCTGCACATGTTGACGGCCACGCCGCAGATGAGTCCCTTCGACGTCAACATGGCCGCCGATGCCGGTTATCAGGTCATCGTTCCCTATTGCAATGTCGGTGCGAACGACGTCGTCACGCTGACTCAGGACGCGATTTTTTCGCGCGGTCCGAAAGGCGTGTCGCGCACGGGGATCTTCATCGGCGGACGTGACGTCATGCTCGCCGCCGATATGCTCGACACCGCGCGCCACGCCATGGTGCCGCCCTTCGAAGTATCGGTATTCGCCGATCCGAGCGGCTCGTACACGACCGCCGCCGCGCTCGTTGCGCTCGTCGAACGTCATCTGAAAGCAGCCCACGGCGCGGAGCTCGGCGGCAAGCGCGTGCTGATTCTTGGCGGCACCGGCGCGGTGGGACGCGTGGCGGCCGCCATGGCTGCATCGCTGGGCGCGCAGGTCCTGATAGCGAGCCATTCGGACATCGCCCGCGCGACCCGCGTGAGCGACGAAGTCAACCAGCGTTTCGATATCGCGACCACCGGCGTTTCGGTCCACACGCGCGATGAATTGCATCACGCGCTCGCGAGCGCCGAGGTCGTGATGGCAACGGCCGTCGCGGGCGTACAGGTCATGAGCGCAGCCGACGTCGCGGTCGCCAAACACCTGCTGATCGCCGCCGATGTCAACGCCGTGCCGCCCGAAGGTATCGCGGGCGTGCATGTCATGGACGATGGCAAACCGCTTGCCGGCGCGGTTCGCGAGGACGCGCTCGCAATCGGGGCGCTCGCGATCGGCAACGTCAAATACCAGGTCGAACATCGGCTGTTCCTGCGGATGCGCACCGGCGTCAAGCCGGTCTATCTCGGCTTTCCCGAAGCGTTCGACGAGGCTCGCGCGATTGTTGGCGACACCACCTGATGGATCGTTCGTTCATGACGCCCGGCACCCGTTCCGCGCAAGCTCCGTACATCGCGGCCGTCGGCTTGTCAGCGCGCATGCTTGCCCAGTCCGCGCGTCGCGCGGGGCTGAACGTGGCCGCGCTGGATATCTTCGGCGACCGCGATACACGGCGTTATGCGCCGCTATGGTTCGATATCGGCGGCGAGGGTTTGTCGATCGACGCTCAGCGTCTCTTCGATGCACTCGAACGTACGGCTCGGTTGCCACGCATGCTCGGCTTCGTGATGGGCAGCGGGCTTGAGCCGCTGATGCAGGATTTGTGCAGTGCACTGCGATTGCCGCGCCTGATAGGGAATAGCGCCGGCGCAAGCGCTGCCGTGCGCGAGCCGCGCCGGTTTTTTGCGCTGCTGGATCGGCTGGGCATCGCGCATCCGGAGGTCTGCCACGCGGCTCCATTGGATCCCGCCGGCTGGCTTTTCAAACGCGCCGACGGCTGCGGCGGGACACATATAGAAGCACTCGATTCGACATCGAACACGCCGGCGGCTAACGGCTATTTCCAGCGCATGAGCGCAGGACGTTCGATGTCCGCGCTGTTTGTCGCGGCACGGAGAAAAGCGTCCGTGATCGGCTTTGCAGAGCAGCTCAGCGAGTCCGTGGGCAACCGGCCGTTCCTGCACACCGGGTCGATCGGGCCCGCCGACATCCCGCCGCAAATCATGGACGACGTCACGACGGCAATCAGCGCGATCGTGGCGAACACGGGTCTCGTGGGGCTGAACAGTATCGACTTCCTGCTGGACGGCGACACGTTCCAGGTCCTCGAAATCAACGCGCGCCCTTCATCGACGATGACACTCTACGAAACCGCCGCGCCCGAAGCATGGCCGCGTGGCCTGATCGCGTGCCACCTCGATGCGTGTCTCGAAGGACGTCTGCCAACGCGAACATCTCCCGCTTCGACTCGATCCAAAGCCGGTCAGCGCGTGGTGTTCGCGCCGCGCAGTCTTATCGTCTCCGGCCCCTTCAGCGACGCCTGCCTGACCGACCCCGCGTGCCACGACGTACCGCATCCAGGCATGCGAATCGGCGCGGGCGAGCCGGTCTGCACGCTCGTCGTCACGCAGCCCTCCACCTCCACCGTCCGAGACGAACTCGGGCGCCGCGAAGCGCTCGTTTTGCAACGCATCGAAACCTGTCATGAGCACACTGATGCCGTCATCTCTTCCTCCGCCTGAACTCAGCGTCAACGCCCTGAGCGAACGGCTTGCCACCCGGCTCGTCGACCACGCCGCGCGGCTGCGCATAGCCGTTTCGCGCACGCCCCACGGCACGACAATTGTCGACGCGGGTATCGACGCAATGGGCGGCATCGAAGCGGGCGTGCTGATCGCGCGGCTGTGCATGGGCGGTCTCGGACGGGTCGCCGTGCGCTCGAGTCTTGACGCAAATCCGCCCTGGCCGAGCATGATCGAGGTCCATACATCGTCACCCGTGCTCGCCTGCCTTGGTAGCCAGTACGCGGGGTGGAGCTTGTCGGCGACGAAGGAGCAAACCGGCGGCAAGAAATTTTTCTCGCTCGGCTCAGGCCCGGCGCGCGCGCTCGCGGGCAAGGAAACACTCTTCGATGAACTCGGCTATCGCGACCGCCACGATCGCGGTGCGCTCGTGCTCGAAGTGGACCGCTTGCCGCCGCCCGTCGTGATTGAAAAAATCCTGCGCGACTGTGCATTGGCGCCCGACAAACTCACGCTGGTCGTGACGCCGACACACTCTGTCGCGGGAACGGTGCAGGTCGTCGCGCGGGTGGTCGAAGTTGCACTGCACAAGACGCATGTGCTTGGCGTGGACCTCAACGAGATCATCGAGGGCAGCGGCACGGCCCCGTTGCCACCGCCCGCGCCCGACGGAATCCAGGCGATGGGCCGCACCAACGACGCCATTCTCTACGGCGGCCGTGTGCACCTGACCGTGAAAAGCGATGCCGTCGCGCAACGGCTCGCGGCAGAATTGCCGTCATCGAATGCGCGTGATTACGGGCGTCCTTTCGCCGATATCTTCACATCGTTCAACTACGATTTTTATCAGATCGACGCCGCGTTGTTCGCGCCCGCCGAAGTGTGGGTCGGCAGCCTCGAAAGCGGCTTGACCTATCACGGCGGCAAGCTCGACATGGCGCTGCTAGACGCCCAATGGAGCGGTACTTCAGGCACTTCGGGCACATCAACGCCGCAATCCGGCGCGGGGCAGACGCCATGAGCCCGGGGCTTCGGGTCGCCATCATGACCGACGAAACCGGCTGGCACACCGGGCGCCTGAAGAAAGCATTTCTCGCGCGTGGCGTGGAGGCGCGCTGCGTGGATCTGGCGCAATGCCGCATCGATACCACGTGGGCGCCGCACGGTCTCGCGATCCCGGGCTTTGGTCACGCGCTGCCCGATGCGGTATTCGTACGCGGCATCGCGGGCGGGACGTTCGAGCAGGTCACGCTGCGGCTCGGCATCTTGCACGCGCTGCGCGAATGCGGCGTGCCGGTATATAACGACGCACGCGCGATCGAGCGCAGCGTCGATAAGTCGATGACGAGTTTCCTGCTCAACCTGCATGGTGTGCCAACGCCCGCCACATGGGCGGGAGAATCGGCGGCCTTCGCGCAGCGGGTGCTGATGCGCGAGGCGGCCGCGAACCGCCGGGTCGTGCTCAAGCCGCTGTTCGGATCGCAGGGCAAGGGGTTGCGACGGCTGGGCGCCAACCGTCGCGACGGGTCGCTCGCCCCGTTGCCGTCGTTGCGGACATCGGGGCAAGTCGCTTATCTGCAGCGCTACGTGGAAACCGCGCGGCCGGGCTTCGACTGGCGTGTCCTCGTGATCGGCGGCCGGGCGGTCGCGGCCATGCGGCGCGTGGGCGGCAAAGGCTGGATTCACAACTTCGCGCGAGGCGCGAAATGCGAGCGCGCGCCGCTCGATCCCGTCCTGGCCGACACGGCCGAGCGGGCGACCCGTGCACTCGGCCTCGACTACGCGGGCGTCGACCTGATTCTTCCTCAGCGCGCGTCCAGCAACTGCGGCGATGCACATCGCCCCCTGGTGCTCGAAGTCAACGGCGTGGCGGCGTGGCGCGGCTTGCAATCGGTGACGGATGTTGACATAGCCGCCGCGCTCGTTGACGACCTGCTAGCGCGCAGGCTCGCGGCGCACGCGCCTCTGAAGACCGCCGATGCCCCCACATAGCCCCCTCCCTCTCGCAACGGCAAGAGCAGCCTTTTTAAGGGCTTGCCGGCTCGATGTGGAGACCGCAAAGCCGGGCAATGTGAGCATCGACGACCCCGGTCACGGCATGACGGCGTCGCAATTCATCGCGAGCGCGGACGTCGCGGCGGATGCGCTGTTCGCACCCGCCGCGACGGTCGGCACGCGGATTCTCGATGCCGTCAGCCGCACCCGCGAGACGGCTGGCTGCAACACCAACCTCGGCATCGTTTTGCTGGTCGCCCCACTCGCCGCGGCGCTTGAAATCCACGGCACCGACGCGAATGTCACCGCGTACCGCACTGCAACGGAACAGGTGCTGCAAAAGCTCGATATCGACGATACCCGCGCCGCTTATCGCGCAATTGCGCTCGCGAATCCCGGCGGTTTGGGCGACGCGCCCGAACAATCGGTCCACGACTTGCCGAGCGTCGATCTTCGCACTGCGATGGCGCTCGCTGCCGATCGCGACAGCATCGCGCGTCAATACGCGAACGGATTTCGCGACGTGTTCGAAACGGGCCTGGAAACCGTACGCCGCGATCATCGTTCGGGACATTCGCAATCCGCCACGGCGATCACGCTCGAGGTGTTCCTGGTCTTCCTGAGCGGCTGGCCCGATTCACACATTGTGCGCAAGCACGGCCTGCTCGTGGCGCAGAGTGTCACGCGCGAGGCGCGCGCGCGCCAGGACGCGATACACCGCGCTCGGGCCCGCGGCGGCGTCGCAAATGAACTGCATGCCCTCAGGGAGTGGGACGCTGAACTCAAGGCACAAGGCATCAATCCGGGCACGAGCGCGGATCTCACGGTCGCTACGCTGTTTGTCGCAGGTGTCGTGGACGGCATTCCGGACGGCATCTGAGCGCACTGAGGCACGCGGTGCCGCCCAACGCTGCGACGGTAACCCGCCATTGGCACGGAACATGATAGGAACAGCCATGGTTCTCAACCGGCTCCGGGCGGCGTCGATTCACGCCGTTCGCGGGCTGACCGCCAAGCGGGCACATTCAATATCCAATCACTGGAGGAACAGCATGGCCAAAATCAACCGCGTCATGGTAGGCGAGTCGCTAGTCGGCGACGGCAACGAGGTCGCTCATATCGACTTGCTGATTGGACCGCGCGGCTCTGCTGTCGAGACCGCGTTCTGCAATGCCCTGACTAATAACAAGGACGGCTTTACGTCGCTTCTGGCGGTCGTCGCGCCTAATCTCATCACCCGTCCGAATACGGTGATGTTCAACAAGGTAACCATCAAGGGCGCAAAGCAGGCCGTGCAGATGTTCGGTCCTGCCCAGCACGCCGTCGCGCTCGCCGTAGCGGATAGCGTTGAAGACGGCACGATTCCGAAGGACGAAGCCGACGATGTTTTTGTTTGCGTGGGCGTGTTCATTCACTGGGAAGCCGAAGACGACAAGAAGATCCAGGAATACAACTACAAGGCTACCCGCGAAGCGATCCAGCGCGCGGTTGCCGGAGAACCGAGCGCAGCCGATGTAGTCGCGAAGAAAGCTTCCGTCGCGCATCCGTTCGCGGCCAACTGAAGCGCGGCGCGGTTCTATGGCGTGGTGTAAAAAATCGGGTCTGGACGCGGCCGCTCAAGATATTCGTGCGTTACTCATGCGTTATTCATGAGTCGTTCACGACAACAAGCGGCCCGTCCAGTCCTTCATTCAACCGAGGAATGACTTTTTTTGGAGAGGCTCCGGCATGACCTCCAGATGTCGCACGCGGCTGCTGATTGCCTGTCTCGTGCTCGCACCGTCACTTGCATCGCCGCTTGCATGGGCGGCGGACCCGTCGACCGATCCCGTTGTTCCGGCCGCCGGCAATCCGGCACAAGGCCACGATTACCCCACTCAGGGCCGCGTGGAATACGTGCTCGGCTGCATGGATGACAACGGTCACGACTTCGCCAACGTATATAAGTGTTCTTGCGCGATCGACCATATCGCGGCGGTTCTTCCCTACGACGACTACGTCGAGCAAATGACCTTCTCGAAATATTCGACGCTCGGCGGCGAAGGCGGCAACGAGTTTCGCGTGGATCGGGCCAAAGCCCAAACGAAGAACTTTCGTTCGATTCAGACCGACGCTTTTCGCGCGTGTGGCGTGACAAAGTCCGCTGCCGCAACCAAGTGAAGCACCCGTAGAGTGGCGAGCACTTCAAAGCGCGAAGCTTCGCGCGTCCCTTAAGCGTCCTGACGATCAGTTCGGGATAAGCCCTTTCCCGAGGAAAGCGCAGGTGACGGCCTGCGCGCTGACCGGCTGACGCCTGCGTTCAATTAGAACCCCGACCGATTCCACATCGGGAAACTTTGCAGGCTTCGCAAGCGATACCCGGACCCAATGCGCCCCGAAATCGGCAATCACCAACTGAGCAATTTTCTCGGCAAGACGTTCGAGCAACTGCACGCCGTGCGAGGCCAGCAATTGATGCAGTGCATCGTGGACGGCCGCATAATTTACTGTGTCCTCGATACGATCCGTCGCACAGGCGCGGATCGACGGCACGCCAATGGTGAGGCTGATACGCACGGGTTGCGGGTCCCGCAATTCGCTGACGTCGATACCGATCACCGTACTCCCGGTAAACCCTTTGATGTAGACGATGTCCATGGGCACATCGGTGGCAGCTTGTGGTGCGGTATCGATGGAGGGAAAGTGGGGAATCACATCCGTTTGCGCGCTCTGCAGCGTGCCCGGCGAAGAACGTGTGGGTCGAACCGCATCGAAAAGCTCCATGAATAACCTCCGTTGGCGATTGCAGGGAAAGGGCTGTGGGCGTGCCATTGACGAACAGATAGCCGCAGCAATGAGTGTCGCGGAATCGATACAGCGTGTGAGCGTTTTGTACCGCCTGGCATGAGGCTTTCCGTCAGGCGCTCACACGCATGCACACGCGGGCCTGTTGCCGCGGTTTCTGCAAGTCGCAAGCAAAAATCGGGCGCAGCGGCTAACACTTACGCGACTACTTATTGAACCCTGGCGCCATAGGAGGTAAAGTTTTGCCGACGCGGTTAAGTTCATAAAACGTCAATACGTATCGCTTCGCGCGCATGCGGACCCAGAAAAACGCAGCGCAGGGGAACACCATAGATACGGCGCCGCAGTGACCTGCGAATTCTCGCGGGCACGAACCGGACGCCCCGGAGACAAGCCCCATGTCGTCGTTTGCAGACAGTAACGTGCACGTCCGGGAAGTACTGAACATCGTCAATAATCAGTTGCCGACTCGCCCGACAAGCGACTCCGTTGCGCAATCGTGGACGCGTTGCCTGAAGGAGTTCAGGCTCGATCCGGCGCGTTTCGTGATGCCGCCGGTGCTGACCCAGCCCGAACTCACCGCGCGGCGCGAAGCGGCCAGCGACCTGATCGCATGCTCGAAACTCGAGATGACGACGCTCTACCAGCAACTCGCCGACCCGGAACTCGCCGTTGTACTCGTCGATGCCGACGGTGTGATCGTGCATCAGGTGGCGTCGGTGCCGTTCGGGGAAGCCATCGCCGCCGACGGGCTGCGCGTAGGTGCGTTATGGAGCGAGCGTGAAGCCGGCACCAACGGCATGGGAACGTGCCTCGCCGAGCGCGAATGCATCGCGGTCTACCAACACGAGCATTTCTATCCGCGCTATACATCGCTGACTTGCTCGGCCGCGCCCATCTTCAATGATCGCGGTGAAGTGGCCGGCGTGCTGGACGTAACCAGCCGTTCGAAACTGCTGCAGCAGCATTCGCTGGTGCTGGTGGGCATGTCGAGACAGATGATCGAGAATCGCCTGATCGACGCGCGGTATCGGCACGCGAACATGATCCACTTCCATAGTCGGCCCGAATTTGTCGGCACGCTGCATGCCGGAAAACTTGCCGTCAGCGATGACGGTGTCGTGCTCGCGGCCAGCCGCAGCGCGCTGTTCCAGCTCGACTTCCGCTCGCATGCGGAGCTGTGCGGCAAACGCATCGAGGAAGCGTTCAACGTGTCGCTCGAGGACATGATTGCCCGCAGTATCCGCGGCTCGTTCCATCCGGTGACCGTCTATAGCGCCAGCGCAAACAACCGTTTTTTCCTGATCGCCCAGACCCCGCGCGATGCAGCGACCAGCGCGACCCGCATCTTCATGAACGACCCCACGAGCCGCGCGGTGTCTACCGCCGCGCGTGCCGCCCGGCCCGCGCGAACAGCCAGGGAAGTGCCCGGCCAGGCGGGGCGGCTGGAGAAACTCTCGCACCTTGAGTTCGGCGATCCGCGCATGGCGTCGCAGATCCAGCTTGCTGTGCGGGTAATCCAGCGCAAGATCCCGATCATCCTGCGGGGCCAGACCGGCACCGGCAAGGAAGTCTTTGCCAATGCACTCCATAGCATCAGCCCGAATAGCGGCGGCAGCTTTGTTGCGGTGAACTGCGCGTCGTTACCGGAGAACCTGATCGAGAGCGAATTGTTCGGCTATCGCGCGGGAGCGTTCACGGGTGCGCAGCGTGAAGGACGGCGGGGCAAGATCGTGCAGGCGAACGCGGGAACGCTCTTTCTCGATGAAATCGGCGACATGCCGATGGCATTACAAGCGCGGCTCCTGCGCGTGCTGGAAGAGCATGAAGTCACCCCGCTCGGCGCTGAAACCACGGTCAAGGTGGATTTCCAGTTGATTAGTGCAAGCCACCGCAACCTGCTGGAACTGGTGCAGAGCGGCGCGTTCCGCGAAGACTTGTATTACCGGCTCAACGGCATCGAGATCAACTTGCCGCCGCTGCGCGAACGGGCCGACGCGCTCGCGTTGATCCATCATTTGCTTGCCAATGAATCGGACCCGGATGAGCCGCCGGCGCTTAGCGCCGAGGCGCGGCATGCGCTGTTGAACTATGCATGGCCCGGCAACATCCGCCAGTTGCGCCACGTGCTGCAAATGGCGATAGCGCTGTGCGACGGGCCGGAGATCGACTGCTCGCATCTGCCGCCCGAGGTCGTGCAATATGCGGGCACAACGCCTGCCGCGCGCCTGGGACTGGCGACCGGCATGAGCGGCACGCCCGTGACCGGACCGTTCCCGCATGGCGCCGACGATGCCGACACCTCCGAGCTCAACGCGATCCAGGTCAAGGAGCGCGAGACCGTACTGGAACTGCTGGATGAGCATCGGTGGAACGTCAGCAGCGTAGCGAAAGGGCTCGGTATCAGCCGTAATACGCTGTATCGGAAGATGCATCGCCTGCATATCCGGTTATCGCATGACGGGTCCGCCACACCGTGGAATTCATGAGCGCGGGTTCGGGTTCGCCCTCGCCTTTGCCCGCTCGCAGGCTTGACCAGTTCAAACCCGACGCGGGTTTTGCGTGGTGCGTGACCGGCTCGGGGCACATGATCGAGGAATCCGTCGAGCTTGCCTGCAAGCTGCCGGGCGTGGACCTGTTTTTGTCGTCGGCCGGAGAGGAAGTGTTGCCGCTGTATGGATGGCCGCTGCCGAAGCTACGCGAGCACTTTCGGGTATTTCGCGACAACAGTGCGAGCGGGGTTCCCGTCGGCATGCTCTATGAAGGCAAATATCATACGGTCGTGATCGCGCCCGCGACGAGCAACACGGTCGCCAAATGTGTGTTGGGGATTTCCGACACGCTGCCCACCAATTTGTATGCGCAAGCGGGCAAACAGTGCATACCGGGCATTGTTTTCGCATGTGACACGGCGCCGAGCGTGATCACCCAGAGCCCGCATGAATGGGTCGAGGTGCGGCCGCGCAGTGTCGAGCTCCGGCATGTGGAGCAACTGGCGCTGATCGAATACACGACGGTGGCGCGCTCGCTCGATGAGTTGAAGGCAGCGCTCGATCAACGGCTGTCGACGCTCGGGCTCGCATGGACCACATCGTCTTCCTGACTGGCAGGCTTGCTGAACACAGTTTGCAACGGGTGCTCGAGGGCATGGCGCCCACGCCGTTCACGTGGGAGATCCGTGAGATCGGACTTCAGGTAGCCGCGCTGATGACCGCCGACATGATCCGCCGGCGCGTCCCTGTGCCGCTTGCAGCCACGCGGATGATCGTGCCGGGACGATGCCGTGGCGATCTCGACGCGTTGAGCGCGCACTTCGGCGTGCCGGTCGAACGCGGTCCGGAGGAGGTTAAGGATTTGCCGCAGTTCTTCGGGCGTGAGGCGCGCCACTTCGATTTGTCCCGATACGAGACCGAGATTTTCGCTGAGATCGTCGATGCGCCGCGACTCGATATCGACGGCATTGTCGCGCGGGCTGCCGTGTATGCGTCTCAAGGAGCCGATGTCATCGATGTCGGCTGCCTGCCTGAAACACCCTTTCCGCATCTGGGAGACGCGGTGCGTGCGCTGAAGGAACGTGGGTATCGGGTGAGCGTGGATTCCATGCGCACCGAGGAGCTTGTGCGGGGCGGCCGTGCCGGTGCGGACTACCTGATGAGTCTTAATCTGGATACCCTATGGATTGCTGATGAAGTTCCCGCCGTGCCAATTCTCGTGGCGCGGGAGCCGGGCGATCCAGGCTCGCTCGATGCAGCGATCGATGTGCTTCTGGCTCGTGGGCGATCTTTTCTCGCCGATCCCATTCTTGATCCGATTCCGTTTGGACTGGCTCAATCGATTGCGCGGTATGTCAGGTTGCGGGCGCGCTATCCGGAGATCGGCATCATGATGGGCATTGGCAATGTGACGGAGCTGACCGAAGCCGATACGAGCGGAATCAATGCGGTGTTGCTGGGAATGGCTGCGGAATTGCGGGTTAGCGCGGTGCTGACTACATCGGTTAGTTTGCATGCGCGGCGCGCTGTCAAGGAGGCCGATGTTGCGCGGCGGATCATGCATGTAGCACGCGACGCGCAAGTCTTGCCGAAGGGGATTTCCAGCGACTTGTCGGCGTTGCATGCGAAGCGGCCTTTCCCTTATGACGCGGCGGAGATTGCGGTGATTGCGCAGGCGGTGCGTGATCCGAATTTTCGGGTTCAGGTCGCGGCTGATGGCATTCACGTTTATAACCGCGACGGGCATGCTGTCGAGGGAGACCCGTTCGCACTTTATCCGGGGCTTGGGCTGGAGGCCGATGGAGGGCATGCGTTTTATATGGGCGTGCAATTGGCCCGTGCGGAGATTGCCTGGAAGCTGGGGAAGCGGTTCGATCAGGATCAGGCGTTGGACTGGGGATGCCAGGTGGAGGTGGATAGATCCACTGCGGATCTTGAGTGCTGGGCGGCGCCGGGGAGTACTCGGAAGCGTTCGTGAGGGGGTTGTTTTGCTGGCGGTTTGTTTTTGGGGTTTGGGTTGGACTTGTTCTTCGCGTTAGTGGTCTGAGTCTTTTCCGGGTTGCACGGGTTCTCGCGTTGGTGGTCTGGTTCATTGCCGGGTTGCACGGGTTCTCGCGTTGGTGGTCTGGTTCATTGCTGGGTTGCACGGGTTCTCGCGTTGGTGGTCTGGTTCATTGCTGGGTTGCTGCTTTCAAGGTCTTCGCGCGTTTTATGTTGGATGTTTTCTTTATCACTATTAGCCACTGCGCGTGGCGGCGCGTCATTTCTTTGTCCAAAGCGACAAAGAAACGAAGCAAAGAAAGCGCTTTCACCTCTCTACCCTAAGTGTCCACAGCGTGCAGTTCCATTTCATTGGTGCCCCAAAAGCACGGTGCTCGCAAGAGCTTAGGATGTGTGAACCCCTCCTTCTCGCGAATCCTGACAGTAAAACGCTTCGCCCCGTACGCTCTCGGGCTAGCACTAGCGACTGAACCTGCCCAAGAAGCGCCCCGCGCTATCCGCAGAAAACCTTCCACCCAATTTGTACGCATGCCGAACCATTTTTAAACCACCTGCAGAATGCATAAGGCCTAAAACCGGCAAATAACAATGCAAACTAATAGCTAACCCGCGAAGCACCACAGCGGCAAATACGCGTGAGGCCGTGCGGGAACGTGGGGCACTGGTGCTAGCCCGAGAGCGTACGGGGCGAAGCGTTTTACTGTCAGGATTCGCGAGAAAGAGGGGTTCAAACATCCTAAGCTCTGGCGAGCACCGTGCTTTTGGGGTACCCATGAATGAAAACTGCACGCTGTGGACACTTAATTTTTAGAGAGGTGAAAGCGTTTTCTTTGCTTCGTTTCTTTGTCGCTTTGGACAAAGAAATGACGCGCCGCCACGCGCAGTGGCTAATAGTGATAAAGAAATCAGCTAACGTAAAACGCGCGAAGACCTGGAAAGCAGCAACCCGGCATTGACTCCGACCCCCACCCCCAAACCCCGACCATCCATACCCAACCGCCATCGACCACCTCCGCCCGATCAATACCTCCGTGCCATCACATCCAACCCCACTGGCCTGATCCTGTCCGCATGCCCTGCACATCCGAACGCCTCAAACCGCGCCACGCATAAATCCCTCGCCGCAGCCGTCGCTGCCTTCAACGCATGACGCGGATCGAACTCACCCTTTGCCATCGCCAGCGACCTCCGCATCGCCCCGGTCATTGCCAGCCTGATATCCGTATCGATATTCACCTTGCGCACACCATTGGCGATCCCGCGCTGAATCTCCTCCACAGGCACCCCATAAGTCACCGGTATCTCACCACCATGCTCACGAATAATCGACAACCACTCCTGCGGCACCGACGACGACCCATGCATCACCAAATGGGTATCAGGAATCAACCGGTGAATCGCCACGATCCGGTCAATAGCCAAAATATCCCCATCCGGCTGACGACTAAACTTATAAGCGCCATGCGAAGTACCAATGGCAATAGCCAGCGCATCCACACCGGTCGCTCCAACAAATTCCCTCGCCTGCCCAGGATCGGTGAGCAATTCATCATGCGACAAGCGGCCCTCCGCCCCCACGCCATCCTCCTCGCCGGCCTGACCCGTTTCGAGCGACCCCAGACACCCCAACTCCCCTTCAACCGATACCCCCACCGCGTGCGCCGCCTCCACGACCCGCCGGCTAACCTCCACGTTGTAGTCGTAATCAGCGGGAGTCTTCTGATCAGGCATCAACGATCCATCCATCATCACGGACGTGAAGCCGGACCGGATCGCCTGCTGGCACACCGACGGACTCGCCCCGTGATCCTGGTGCAGAACGACCGGCAGGTCGGGATGCGCCTCGATCGCAGCCAACACGAGATGACGCAGATACGGCTCCCCGGCATATTTGCGCGCCCCCGCCGATGCCTGCAGAATCACCGGGCTGCGCGTCATTTCCGCGGCCTGCATGATCGACTGGATCTGCTCCATATTATTCACGTTGAACGCGGGCACGCCATAGCCATGTTCCGCTGCATGATCCAGCAGCTGACGCAATGCGATAAATGACATTTCGGACTCCGTTATATTTAGGTTATGAGCAGTTCCCTAAAAACATATGTGCTCAGCGAGCAACCCTGCTTGCCTCATCGACTACTGCCTTTACCGTCAGCCCGAAATGCTCGAACAAGGCCTCGGCCGGCGCGGATTCGCCAAAACTATCGATTCCCACCACCCCGCCGTCCAGCCCAACATATTGCCGCCAAAAAGCACTCACCCCCGCTTCAATCGCGACACGCGGTACATCCCGCGGCAACACCCTGTCACGCCACGCCCGCGATTGACGGTCGAACACGGTCGTAGATGGCATCGACACCACCCGGGCAAACACGCCCTGCGCATGCAACGGCTCAACTGCCGCCAGCGCAAGCGCGATCTCCGACCCGGTCGCAATCAGCACCACGCGCTTCGACACACGACCCGCCGGCGCCGCCCAGTCGCGCAGCACATAGCCGCCATTGGCAATCGCATCGATCTGTTCTTCGTCGCGCGATACAAACGGCAAGGTCTGACGGCTCAGCAACAAACAGGAAGGACGATCGCGGTCCACCGCGCACACCCATGCCTGCGCCGTCTCCACGGTGTCGCACGGACGCCATACATCCAGACCTGGAATCATGCGAAGGGTTGCGGCATGCTCTATCGACTGGTGCGTCGGACCATCTTCGCCGAGACCAATGGAGTCGTGCGTGAACACAAACACCGTGCGAACCTTCATCAGCGCGGCCATACGCAACGCGTTACGCGAGTAGTCGGAGAACGTGAGGAAAGTCCCCCCGAAAGGCAGATATCCGCGATGCAGCGCCATACCGTTAAGCGCCGCACTCATGCCGAATTCACGCACGCCGAAGTGCACATAGTTGCCGCCCTGCGGACCGTCACGCCCGCCTTCCACCGTCACCGCTTCCTTCCAGCGCGTGAGATTCGAACCAGTGAGGTCCGCCGATCCTCCCAGCAGTTCGGGCAACGCGCGAGCCAGTCCTTCTATGGCCTGCTGCGATGCCTTGCGCGTTGCCATCGACTGGCCTGCGCGGTTGGCGTCCTGCACGAGCGTCAGCGCCGCGGAACGCCAGTGCGCTGGCAGTGCTCCGCGCGTACGTCGCTCGAACTCGGCGGCTTCGCGGGGATACTGGCGCCGGTACGCAGCGAACCGGACGGTCCAGTCCGCTTCAACCGTCTCCCCGCGCTCGCGAGCGTCCCACAGGCTCCGGATCTTCGACGGAATTTCGAAGGGCGGATAAGGCCAGTCGAGCGCACGCCGGGTCGCGGCCACCTCTTCAGCACTAAGCGGCGCACCGTGCACGTCGTGCGTCCCGGCCATCGACGGCGAGCCTTTTCCAATGACCGTCTTGCAACAGATCAGCGTCGGTTTTCCGGCAGTGCGCGCATGGCGCAATGCGCGGTCGACGGCATCGACATCATGACCATCCACCTCGCGCACTACGTGCCACCCATAGGCCTTGAAGCGCGCGGGTGTATCGTCGGCGAACCACTGGTCCACGTGGCCGTCGATGGAAATGCCGTTGTCATCGTAGAGCACCGTCAGCTTGTTCAATCCGAGCGTACCCGCCAACGAAGCGGCCTCGTGCGATATGCCTTCCATCAAGCAGCCATCGCCGACAAAAACATAGGTCCGGTGATCGACAATCACATGCCCCGGCCGGTTGAACTCTCGCGCGAGCAGCGCCTCGGCAAGCGCCATTCCAACCGCGTTCGCCAGTCCTTGCCCCAAGGGTCCGGTCGTCGTTTCAACGCCCGGCGTCAGCCCTACTTCGGGATGCCCCGGCGTCTTGCTATGCAGTTGACGGAAGCGCTTCAGTTCATCGAGCGGCAGGTCGTAGCCGCTCAGATGCAGGAGCCCATATAACAACATGGAGCCATGCCCATTCGATAACACGAACCGGTCGCGGTCTGCCCAATCGGGATTGCGCGGATTATGTTTGAGGTACCGGCTCCACAAGGCGACGGCGATCTCCGCCATTCCCATCGGCATGCCGGGATGACCGGATTTAGCCTGGCCGACCGCATCGACAGCAAGAAAACGCAACGCATTCGCCATCAAGCGAGTTTCAGCGCGGACGCCTGGCGGCGCAGACACTTCGGTGGACATATCAGTGACGGCACTCATCGCATGCCTCCTTCAATCAAAAATGAAAATAGATAAGACCGGACCTCAGGCGCGCGCACGCCGATCGAGCAACTGCAGGATCAGCGGCGTGAAGATGAGCTGCATCGCGAGCCCCATCTTTCCGCCGGGTACGACGATCACGTTCGGACGCGACATGAACGAGTCATGCAGCATGGTGAGTAAATACGGGAAGTCGATTCCCTTCGGCCGCGCGAACCGGATCACGACGAAACTCTCGTCCGCATGCGGGATCTCGCGCGCGGTGAACGGATTGGATGTGTCCACGGTCGGCACGCGCTGGAAGTTGACATGCGTGCGCGAAAACTGCGGGCAGATGTAGTTCACGTAGTCCGGCATACGCCTGAGGATGGTGTCGACCACCGCCTCGTGCGAATAGCCGCGCAAGGTCTGATCGCGATGCAGCTTCTGGATCCACTCAAGGTTGATGATCGGCACCACGCCCACCAGCAGGTCCGCGTGACGCGCGACATCGGCCTTGTCGGTGACAACCGCACCGTGCAGCCCCTCGTAAAACATCAGGTCCGTGCCGGCAGTGACGGCTTCCCATGGCGTAAATGTGCCTGAGTCCTGCTTGTAGAGCGCAGCTTCCGCGTCATCATGGACATAGTGGCGAACCTGTCCGGTACCTGTCGCGCCATAGTCCGAAAACAGTTGTGCAAGCTCTTCAAGCAGGTTGGCCTCGGGGCCGAAATGGCTGAAGTTGCGCATGCCGTCGCGCTCGCTTTGCTTGAGCGCCTCGCGCATGCCCAGCCGATCGTGCCGATGAAACGCATCGCCCTCCACAATCTGCGCGTCGATACGCTCCCGCCTGAAAATATGCGTGAAGCTTTTCATGACGGTTGTCGTGCCCGCACCGCTGGAACCGGTCACCGCGATGACCGGATGTTTGACTGACATGATGTGTCTCCTGGTTCTCGTAATCGAATTCGATCAGGCGACGCTCTCAGACCGGCGCTTCAGGCAAGAACAACGATCGCTTGTTAAAAAGTGGCGACGTGAAAGGTTTGTCTTCGCCACGGTCGTAGTCGGCGTGATAGCGGGCAATGCGCGCCACTTCATTCTTTGAACCCAGGATCACTGGCACTCGTTCATGCAACGCCCGGGGTTGCACGTCGAGGATCCGCTCGCGCCCTGTGGTCGACATGCCGCCCGCCTGCTCGATCAGGAAACTCATCGGACTGGCCTCGTATAAGAGGCGCAAGCGTCCTTGCATGGCCGGCGTCTTGAAGTCGCGCGGATACATGAACACGCCGCCACGCATCAGGATGCGGTGGACTTCGGCGACCATCGAAGCAATCCAGCGCATGTTGAAATCGCGTTCACGGCAACCACTGCGGCCGTCCTTGCATTCCTGCACATAACGGCGCACGGGCGGCTCCCAGAAGCGCTCGTTCGACGCGTTGATGGCGAACTCGCAGGTATCGTCAGGAATACGAATATCCGAATGCGTGAGCACAAAATTGCCGACCTCGCGATCCAGCGTGAAGCCATGCGTGCCATTCCCCACTGACAGAACGAGCATGGTCGAGGGACCGTACACCGCATAACCTGCCGCCACTTGCTCGTGACCGGGCCGCAAAAATGCGGCATCAATTTCACCCGGGCCGCCCTGCAACCCGGCGGGCGCGCACAGCACCGAGAAGATCGATCCGACCACACCGTTGATATCGATATTCGAGGAGCCGTCCAGCGGATCGAACGCCAGTAAATATTCCCCGCGCGGATACGCGGGCGGAATCGTGTACACGTCCTCCATCTCTTCAGACAGCATGCCCGCCAGCAGGCCGTCCCACTCGCAGTGCTGCAGGAAGATGTCGTTGGTCGCAATATCGAGTTTCTTCTGTTCCTCGCCATGCGTGTTGAGGGTCGCGGCCGAGCCATAGTTGCCGCCCAATGCCCCCTTGGTCAATTGCGCCGAGATGGTCTTGATCGACGCCGCTACGTCGACCAGCAGCGCCGACAAACCGCTGGCCTGAACCGGCGATGGATCGCGATCGAGGGTATCGATCAGGAACTTTGAAAGTGTGGTCCGTCCATCCAGCATGGCGCACTCCTGGGAGATTCAAGCGTGATCAAGCAGATCTCTGCGGCGGCGTATCGAACACGCGGCTCGCGCGAATATCGGCGGCGCATAGCAGGGTGAGCGTGGCGGTATCGGATGGACCACCGCCTTGCATCGCTTCGGCGAACAGACGGCTGGCCTGGCGCAACCGCGCACGATCGAGCGCGTTGCGCACCGAGCGCGCGTTCGCGAAATTCGGCTGGCTGATACGCCGCGCGAGATAGTCTTCGAACGCGGTACGTGCCTCTGCGTCGAGCCGGTAGTGCATCCGCGCGAGCATGCCTTCCGCAATCGCAATCAGTTCCGTGACGTCGTAATCAGGGAACGTGACGTGATGCGCAATCCGTGAGCGAAACCCTGGATTACTCTGGAAAAACGTTTCCATGCGCGACTCGTAACCGGCCAGAATGACCACCAGATCCGAGCGCTGGTTCTCCATGGTCTGCAACAGGATCTCTATGGCTTCCTGCCCGTAGTCGCGCTCGTTTTCCGGCCTGTACAGGTAATACGCTTCATCGATAAACAAAACGCCACCCATGGCGCGCTTGAGCACGTCGCGTGTCTTGGGCGCCGTGTGCCCGATGTACTGGCCGACAAGGTCGTCGCGCGTAACCGACACCAGATGCTTGCGGCGGATATACCCCAGCCTGAACAACACTTCCGCCATCCGCAACGCGACCGTTGTCTTGCCCGTGCCCGGATTGCCGGAGAAACACATATGCAATGTAGGTGCGCCGCTCGCTATGCCAAGCGTTTCACGCGCCCGTTCAACCAGCAATTGCGCCGCTATTTCGCGGATACGCGTCTTTACCGGCGTCAGCCCGACCAGATCGCGATCCAGTTCCGCCAGCACATCGCCCACCGCTGATTCGCGGAACAGCGCGACGAGATCGACACTCGGCATGTCCGGCTTGATTAGCGAATGTTCTAGCAAATGTTCAGGCGAATGTTCAGGCGATTTTTCGGCCGGCTCGTGAACCGTCGGATCCGCTTCGGCTAACGTCATCGTCGTCTCTCCAGTGGCTCAGGTGCTTAGCGGTTCGCAGGCGGCTGATCATTCGTATAAGACTTGATCGCGTAGTGCTGCACGCGGCCCTGGACGTCCTGGCGTTCCAGGCGGAAGCCCGGTTCGTCCTGCGGCCGGTTGACGATGAATGACAGCCGCATGGTCTCGAAGCCACGCACCGAATCGAACGCGTTGACCTTGATGTAGTGCTGCGGATACGTGGTTCGGCAAGCCCTGACTTCCTGCATCGCGCCGGCGGGATCCTTCAGGTCGAACATCGGCAGGCCCCACATTTCCCAATAGGTATTGCGCGGATGCGGGTCGTCAGTGAACTCGACCGAGCAGGCCCAGCCCTGTTGCAATGCGTAGTCGATCTGCAAGCCGATCTCCTCGTCGGTGAGTTCGGGAAGAAATGAAAACGTACCTTGTGTGATTCGCATGACTAACCTCTTGTCTGAAGAACCTTCTTAAGCGCCACGCACAAAACATCAAGCCGGCGTGGGCGTGGCGGCAAAGTCCGGCGTGTCGGTCGACGCGTAGTTGAACGTCACGTCGCGCCATGTATCCAGCGCCTGCTTGAGCGGCGTGCACCAGCGCGCCGCGCCCTCCAGTATTTCCGGCCCCTCGTTCGCGATGTCGCGGCCTTCGTTGCGCGCCTTCACCATGACCTCCAGCGCCACGCGGTTGGCGACAGCGCCCGCCTGGATACCGGCGGGATGGCCGATCGTGCCGCCGCCGAACTGGAGGATGCAGTCATCGCCGAAAAGGTCCAGCAACTGGTGCATCTGCCCGGCGTGAATACCGCCTGACGCTACCGGCATGACTTTTCGCAATCCCGCCCAAGGCTGATCGAAGAAGATGCCGCGCGACAAGTCCACCGGATTGCGCGACTCGCGCAACACGTTGTAATAGCCCTGTACCGAAAGCGGATCACCTTCAAGCTTGCCGACCGCCGTACCGGCATGTGCATGATCCACGCCTGCCATGCGCAGCCATTTCGCGATCACGCGAAATGAAATGCCGTGATTGCGCTGCCGTGTATAAGTGCCGTGTCCCGCACGATGCAGGTGCAGGATCATGTCGTTCCTGCGAGCCCAGGCCGCCATCGACTGGATCGCGGTCCAGCCGACCACCAGGTCGATCATCACGATGCAGGAGCCCAGCTCCTTCGCGAATTCCGCGCGTTCATACATGTCCTCCATGGTCCCGGCCGTGACGTTGAGATAGTGTCCCTTGACCTCACCGGTAGCGGCTTGCGCGCGGTTCACGGCTTCCATGGAAAACAGGAAACGGTCGCGCCAGTGCATGAACGCCTGCGAGTTGATGTTCTCGTCGTCTTTCAAGAAATCGAGACCGCCTCTCAAGCCTTCGTACACCACGCGTCCATAGTTCTTGCCCGAGAGTCCCAGCTTCGGCTTCACCGTGGCGCCAAGCAACGGACGGCCGTACTTGTCGAGCCGCTCGCGTTCGACCACGATGCCCGTCGGCGGCCCGCGAAAAGTCTTGAGGTAAGCAACAGGCATGCGCATGTCCTCGAGCCGCAGCGCTTTCAACGGTTTGAAGCCGAACACATTGCCAATGATCGATGCCGTCAGGTTTGCCACCGAACCTTCCTCGAACAGGTCCAGGTCATACGCGATATACGCAAAATACTGCGGCTCCGCGCTGCTCGAAGACGGTACGGCATCCACGCGATACGCCTTGGCGCGATACATATCGCAGGCGGTAAGGCGGTCGGTCCAGACCACGGTCCAGGTCGCCGTCGACGATTCCCCCGCCACTGCCGCCGCCGCTTCCTCCGGCTCGACGCCGGGTTGCGGCGTGATCCGGAAGAGCGCGATCACATCGGTGTCCTGCGGTACGTAGTCGGGCTGCCAGTAACCCATCTCGCGATACTTCATGACGCCCGCCGAATAGCGGGAACGCGGGGCCGACGCGGTGGATGCCGGCTCGACGGCTGCCTTGGTGAAATCGTTCATTGCGTTTGCCTCGAAAGTAAAAAACGCGCTGTACAAGCTTCAAAAAAGCGCCTCGTGACCAGGTAGTGAACCGATGACGAACTGGCCTGCGCTGTGAAATCAATGTAAGCGCCAGCGGTTCCGAAGGGAATTCACGATTTTCTTCGACAGGGTTAAGCGATCCGTTAACGTGGGGTACTCCCTAAAGCCGTGTGCCGCGGCGACGTGGGACACTTTGCTCAGGTTCCGCGACAGTCAGGCGCATTCGCCATTGCGTCACCCAGTCCGCGTGTTCCGTATGTGCTCCAGACACGGCACGTGCGTTTTGGCACGCTGCTTGCGTGAGGGTGTGCTTGCTGGCGCTGCCCGTCGTTGCGAAAGCTGCAGGAAAGGCAACGAAGGCGATACTGGCATTCCGTTGGATAACTTGATGGAGACGACTATGCAGTGGACGACACCGAGCTACACCGATATGCGTTTTGGTTTCGAAATCACGATGTATATCGCAACGCGTTAAGCGCCGGGCGCCGCCGTCGGCCCATGGTTTTTGCATGGGCAACTGACGTGCGGCTTGGCGTGATCGTCCTGCCGTACAAGCACAGGTAGCGATGGCGCCTGAGTTGGAGTGTGCTTGAGTTGTAGTTGTTTTAACCCGCCGGTTCCCAGTGCGTCGCCTTGACCAGCGTTCCCCGCCATGATTTACGAAACGATCGTCACGACCGCGGCGCACGATGGCCGGCCCCACATCGCACCCATGGGCGTCCGCTTCGAGGACGGCTTGGCAATTCTTGCGCCTTTTCGCCCCTCCACAACACTGGACAATATTCTTGCCACGCGCGCAGCCGTGATCAATTTCACGACTGACGTGCGCGTGTTCGCAGGCTGCGTGACGGGCTACGCGCGAGACTGGCCGACACTCGCCGCCACACGCGTGAAGAGCGTGCGGCTGGGAAATTCGCTCGCTCACACAGAGCTTGAGCTCGATACATTCCACGACGACCCGCAGCGTCCCGTGCTGCGCATGAGAAGCGTGCATGAGGAAACGCATGCGCCGTTCACGGGCTTTAATCGCGCGCAGGCTGCCGTGGTCGAAGGCGCGATTCTCGTCAGCCGCCTGTTCATGCTGCCGACGGAAAAAGTCGACCATGAAGTGGCTTACCTGCAAATCGCCATCGATAAAACCGCCGGCGAGCAGGAGCGTTTTGCGTGGGACTGGATCTTGGCTGCCATTGCGCGTCATCGCGCCGCTGAAGCTCCCGCGTACGCCGCGCACGCATTGAACACGCCGCTGTCCGAGCGGCACTGAATCATTCCGGAGGTTGTCATGACCGCATTGCTCGCGAGCGTCCGCTCGTCTGAAGAAGCGCTCGATGCAGCACAAGCGGGCGCCGAATTGATTGATCTGAAGGAACCGGCCGCCGGGGCGCTGGGCGGCGTGTCCCTGCACGAGATCACGCGGATCGTGACCGTGCTGCGCTCGATATACCCGGTCAAGCCGATCAGCGCGACCATCGGCGATATTGCGACTGAGGCAACGGATGAAATCGCAGCGCGTGTTATCGACGTGAGCAATACGGGGGTGGATTACGTGAAGGTCGGCGTGACACCCGGGGCCGCGGCCCGGTCATGCCTGACCGAGCTGGCGAACTTGCCCGCATCGGTCGTGCCGGTGCTTTTGTGCGATGCGGGAATGGACGTGGAACTGTCGCGCTTTGCAGCCGGGTTGGGCTTTGCGGGAATCGTCTTCGATACCGCCAACAAGGACGGGCGCACGCTCTTTGATTGCGTCGATAAAAACACGCTGGCAGCCTGCTTGCGAGCGGCCGGCGAGAACGGTTCAATGACCGGGTTAGCGGGGTCGCTAAGTTGGGAACAACTGGCGGAGATTCGCGAGTTGGCGCCGGATATAGCGGGGTTTCGCACCGCACTGTGCGAGGGAGGACGTGCAGGACGTCTGGACCCCGCAAGAGTCGCGCGATGGGCCGATGCGCTGCACCGGAGTGCAGTAGTTCATTAACAAGGACCTGATCTTCGCATCAGGTTTCAAGCCACTGGAATGTGCAACAACCTCTCCCGCATCAAACCGGCGTCGCCCTTGTTGAACATCTCGACCACGTAGTTTGCATCGGCGACGTGCTTGGCGAAGCGGGCATCGACTATCCCTTTCGACGACAAAACCTCGAACGGCGTCCCCGCTTCCACCGCGCAAGACTTCACCACCATCAGCCGCTCGGCGTTCAGCGTGGTCGACAACCATGCGGCGAGGCTATCGGACGTCGTGTCCCAGCTGGTCATTTCATCGGGCGTGTCGCGCATCAAATCGGTCGGCACCCACACGGCCACGCGGCCATCGCGCAAGGCTCGCCGGATGCGGCTCTCGTTCGATGCCAGCACGAGTTCCGGCATGACCCCTTGCATCAAGATGGCGTACTGCGCCATTGCGAGCAGGCACATGTTGTGAGCGGCCAGATCGCCAAATTGCCACTCGCTTTGATACTGGCGAACCGTGTCCGCGAAATCCGCGCCGCCTGGCACGATCACGACCCGCCCGCCGCCTACTTCCCAAAGCTGGGTAAGCCACTCGCGCAGCGACGGGTCGTGACTCAGGCTTCCCCCGATTTTCACCACCCACATGACATGTCCCTCGCTTTGATTTGCATCAACGCTGCACTAACGTTGCATCAAGCCGTGGCCGCAGGCTCGTGCAACACCTGCAACGAAAGCAACGCGACCGCTACGCCCGGCGCGCAGGTTGCTATCCATTCCGGCACGTCCGGACCCGCGGCGGGCGCATCGACCAGGCTTGTGAAATCGATAAAACTCCGTCCTTGCCGCTGCGCCAGCGCATTGGCCAGAAACCGCCCGCATCCCGCGCCCACCAGCGGCGCGCGTGCAAGTACCGGATGCGCGTCGGTCACGCGGGCAAGGTTCTCAACCAACACCTGCAACTGCTCGTCACGCCAGGTCTGCGCGAACTCCCGCCATTCGTTGTCGCTGGCGTCGCGAGCGTCGAGGCCAATCATCCGTGCAATCCGCGCGCGGCTCGCGACCTCGGTCTTCGGTCCGTTATCGGCGCTCGGATGCTGATCGTGCGCCGGCCATAATTCCCCCGTCAACCGATAGACATCCGCAGTCGTCGCGAACCATTCGTTCATCACGTTAACGCGCTCGCCACGAAACACAATTCGATGCGATACGCCGCACAACGGCGTGCGCACCACGCCGTGATACACCAGCTCGCCACTGGCAAGCCGGCTCGCGTCGTTGCATCCACCCGCCGCGATTTGCCCTCCGACAATCGGCACGATATCTGTAGTGGTACTGCCTATATCGACGAGCAGCGCATCGCTGACACGGCTTGCGGCCCATTGCGCGGTGGCACGCCAGTTCACCGATGCCACATCGCGCCAGCCATCGATGCATTCTGCGGCCGCAAGCCAGCCCGCCGCGCCCGCGAAAAACCGCGTGTCAGGTCCAAGCCGCCGCGCAAGCGTATCGACGAGAACGCTGACGCCTTCAGCGCGGTCGGCGAAGAGATCAACCATCTCGCCTGTCATGGTGACCGCATGATGCGCCCCTGCCTCGCGAGCAGCCGGCCAGCGGTCGAATACGGCATCAATCACCTTCTCCAGATGCCCGAGCCCCTGCCATAGCGGACACGCCCATTGCGCGATATCGAGCATCTGACCGGATGCCGCCACCATCGACACCTTCACGTGCGCGCCCCCCACATCCCAGCCGAACACCACGGCGGCGGTCTTCATGAACGCGCTCCCGATGTGCACGTGCCACACTCATACGGCACGCCATGCGCCTTCAGCAGATCGCCGGCCACGTTGCGCCCGAGTCGCGCCGACAACCCCGCATACGCCGCCGTCAGCCGGGGATTCACTTCGATCACCACTGGCCCTCTTTCTGCATGCCACACCAGATCGATCCCGACATACCCGCGCAAGCCATGCAACGCCGCCACGACCTTTCGCGCCAGCACTTCCAGTGCCTTCCCCTGCGCGCTGTGCCGATCAATCTGATCGACCTCCACGCCGCTGAATTCGACCACGTGCTCCTTCTTTCCCGACGCAGCCATGTCGGACAGGCCTATCACCTGCCGGTTGATGCTGACCAGTTCCACATCGTGCGCGCCACAGATAAGCGAAAGGCTCAACGGCTCGCCGTCGACCCACTCCTGAAGGACGGGATTGCGACCGGCCGCCGCGCGCGCGTCGTACTCGGTGCATGCATCGCTGAAATTGTCGTAGGCGACCGTGTCCAGACCGCCCGCGCCGTCGTCGGGCTTCACGACCCAGCGCGCGTGCGGATTGTCGCCAGTCGCCATATCGCCGGGTTCGAGCGAGGGCGTCACCGCAATTCCGTGCGCCTCCAGGCACGCCGCTGTCGCGCTCTTGCTCGACGCAATCCTGATGGCTTCCTTCGAGCATCCAAGCCAGCGCACCGAACCAACCGAGTCATGCAGATGCAGCAGCAAACCGTCGCATTCGGGCGCTATGATCCACGCCCGGTCGTGCTGCCGGGCGACACGCGCCACGAAGGCCGTGATCGATTCGCCGGGCAGCGCCTTGCAATGGCTGCGTGCCGGATCAACGGTTTCGAAACGCGAACTGGCGAACGTCACTTCCACGCCGCCGAGGTCGAGCAGATCTTTCACGAGGGCGTCACGCATCGCGCGTCCTTCCACGATGAGCGCGCTAAGATCGAGCAAGCTGGCCTCGCCGGCCAGTGCCGGATCGATGCCGCCGCCGGTGAGATACTCGTACACGAATAACTTGGTCAAGGGTCCCTTCCATGCCGGTGATGCAGGTGATTCCAGTACTCGATCTGCTCGATGGCTTCGCAGTACGCGCGGTGCGCGGCGAGCGCGCCCGCTACAAGCCGATCGAGTCCTCACTGTGCGCGACTAGCGAACCACTCGCCGTCGCGCACGCACTGTTGGCCGCGACAGGCGCCCGCACGCTCTACATAGCCGATCTCGGCGCGATCCTGAAGCAAGGCGATCACGCCAGCCACCTTGCAGCGCTACTCGATTCACTCGATGCGCTCGATGCATTTAGTCACGGCGTCGAAATTTGGCTCGACGCGGGTTTCACCGATTTCCCTTCGATGCAAACGCTCTTCGATCGCATCGACTCCATTCGTTGTGTCCATGGCATTCAGCCACCTCGCCGCGCCACGCTCGTGCCCGTCTTCGGCACCGAGACCCTGCACACTCCCCATGCCCTGCGCGAGGCCGAAGCTGCCGGTCTTGCGCCGCTGCTCTCGCTCGATCACCGCGCTGGCCGGCTGATGTCCGAGCCGTCGGCGGGCGAGCCCGGGCCGGACACATCATGGTGGCCATCGCGCGTGATCGTCATGACGCTCGATCACGTCGGTTCATACGAAGGCCCCGACCTCAACACCTTCGCGGACATTCGGGCGCAAGCCGGCGATCGTGAGCTTATCGGCGCCGGCGGTATCCGCCATGCCGCCGACTTGTCCGCCGCAGCCGAGAGTGGCGCCGCTGCATGGCTCGTGGCGTCCGCCCTTCATGACCGGCGACTCGGTCTCCCTGCCGCCAAACCCTAGGCGAATACACAATATCCATGCCAAGCGGGACGCCTTGCCTTTGCCTGTAATCGTTTGGCAAGGAACTGCAATTGCTGTGCGCGGCGGGTGACACTGTGTTCCAGCGCCGCACATACTGTGCTGCGCAGCGGGGTGCCGTTTAAGGCATGGGCGGACATGTCCGCGGCGGGATGAGTGCCGCGTTGGCTCGCCGTCCACGCCGCATGTGCATCGAATGTGCAAGGAGGCAGGCTTGCGGTGCAACCATCACGCGTGATGCTTCAAAAACCGGCATGGACTTTGCACTAACGGCTTCATGCACCTTTCGTCCGCCTCTTCGTCGAGTGTCGCTCAGCCAAGCGTGCGCGCCGCGGCTTCATCGCCGCTGTCCGCCGCTGTGCCCGCGCCCGCATCCGGCGTGCGCGACTGGACCTGCCCGTTCTGTCCCCTGCTCTGCGACGACATCACGACCATCGTGCACGCCGACGGCGCGCTCGATGCCCCCGATGTGGAATGCCCGCGGCTCACCCAAGCGTTGACGTGGTTCAGTGCGCCCGGTACAAGCCAGCCCGCTATCGATGATCAGGACACCGACCTGGAATCCGCCCTGCTGCGCGCCGCCGACATCCTCAAAGGCGCATCCCGGCCGCTCTTCGGCGGACTGGCGACCGACGTCGCCGGTGCCCGGGCGCTCTACCCGCTGGCCGCCGGCTGCGGCGCAATCCTCGATCATCTGCACGGCGATGCGATGGCGGCATCGACGGCTGCGTTGCAAGATCGCGGCGCGTTTTTCACTACGCTCTCCGAAGTGCGTTCACGCGCCGACCTGTTGATCATTTTCGATTGCCAGCCGTCGCTGCGTTATCCGCGTTTTTACGAGCGCGTGCTGGGTGGAACGGATCACTCACGCGAGCTGATCTTCGTGGGCTGCGAAGTGGATCCTGCGGCGGATAGCGTTGAAAACACGAGCACGCATTCAATCCTCAAGGATGGCGATCCATACGACATTTTGGCGATCTGGTCCGCAATAACCGAAGGCCGCACAGTGGCGTCGATTGGTGGCAATAACACCATCGCCCATGCGCTCGCGGATCTGGCCGCACGCGTAAGCGCCGCCCGGTATGCGGTAGTCGTGTATGAACCCGCCGCGTTGCCCGGTCCGCATTCGGCGTTGCTGATTGAAGCGGTGAACCGGATCGTCAAGGCCGTTAACCGGACCACGCGCGCCGGCGCACTTGCGCTTGGCGGCGACGATGGCGCGATGAGTGTCAACCAGGCCGTCACGTGGCTATCGGGGTTGCCGCTGCGCACCCGCGTCTCAATGCCCACACGCCTCGCCGATCAACCAGCGCTCGATCACGATTCCCATCGTTACAGGACGCAACGCCTGCTGGCGGCGCATGAAGCCGATGCGCTGTTATGGGTCGCGAGCTTTCAGCCCGAGCCATTGCCAACCGGTCTCGCCGACAACGTCCCAGCCATCGTGCTCGGCCATTCCGCGATGCGATCGATGCTCGGCACGCGCACCGCGCCGACAGTATTTATTCCCGTAGCCACACCCGGCGTAGATAGCAGCGGCCACCTGTTTCGCGTTGACGGTTCGGTGGTCGCCCCGCTGAGCGCCGCACGCGCCTCTGCACTTCCGACGGTCGCGGCCATCGCGGAACGCTTGACCGGCTTGCTCGATTCAAGGAGCCCGCCATGAGCCTGACGCGGCTTAAAGGCGGCACGCTCTACGATCCGGCCAACGGCATCAACGGCGAACGCCGCGACCTGACCATGCGCGACGGCCGGCTTGTCGCGGCCGATCCCGGCGTCCCCGTCGACGAGGAATTCGACGCGACCGGCATGGTCGTGATGGCGGGCGGTATCGACCTGCACTCGCACATTGGCGGCGGCAAGACTAACCTCTCACGCCTGTTGTTGCCGGAGGATCATCGCGGCGGCGCAAATGATGGCGCAACGCTGGATGCAAATGGCCGCTACTTGCGGCTGCCGTCATGCGGTACGTGCGCGCCCGGCACGCTCGCCACGGGGTATCGATACGCGGAGATGGGGTACACCGCCGCCTTCGAGCCCGCGATGATGCCGTCCAACGCGCGCCACACGCATCTGGAAATGGGGGACACGCCGATCATCGATCACGGCGCGTACGTGATGCTCGGCAACGACGAACTGTTCCTGCAGCTTCTCGCGGAGCGCGACAGCTTCGAACGCCTGCGTGATTACGTCGGCTGGACGATGCACGCAAGCAAGGCGCTCGGCGTCAAGGTCGTGAATCCCGGCGGCATCTCCGCGTTCAAGTTCAACCAGCGCTCGCTGGACGTGGACGAGCCGCATGTGCATTACGGCATCACGCCGCGCGACGTGCTGCGAACGTTATCGCGCGCGCTGACCGAGCTAAGCGTGCCGCATCCGCTGCACGTGCATGCGAGCAACCTTGGCGTTCCGGGCAACATCGAATCGACGATCGCGACCATGGATGCGGCCGACGGCCTGCCCATTCATCTGACGCATATCCAGTTTCATAGCTACGGCGTGGAAGGACCGCGCAAGTTTTCATCGGGCGCGCGCACGATTGCCGACGCCGTGAATGCGCGGCCGAACGTGTCGATCGATGTCGGTCAGATCATCTTTGGGCAGACCGTCACCGCGTCGGGCGACACCATGATGCAGTTCAGGAACGCGCCGCTTGCGACACCGAAGAAGTGGATAGCCGGTGACATCGAATGCGATGCAGGCTGCGGAATCGTGCCGTTCAAATATCGCGAGCAGAGCTACGTAAACGCATTGCAATGGATCATCGGGCTGGAGATTTTCCTGGCTGTCGACGACCCGTGGCGCGTGTCGATGACCACCGATCACCCGAACGGCGGACCGTTCACGAGTTATCCGCACCTGATTCGATTGCTGATGGACAAGCGCTTTCGCGACGAGCAACTGGCGAAGCTGAACCCCGAAGCGCAGGTCGCCAGCGCGCTGCCGGAACTCACACGCGAGTTCTCGCTGTACGACATCGCGATCATCACGCGCGCAGGCCCGGCGCGCTTGCTCGGCCTGAAGGATCGCGGCCATCTGGGCGTGGGCGCGGCGGCGGACATTGCGGTGTATCGGGATCACGCGGACAAGGAACGGATGTTCACGTCGCCGGCGTATGTGTTCAAGGACGGACAACTGGTCGCGCGCGACGGCGTGCTGGTCGCCACGCCCACAGGCGGCATCCACTACGTTTCGCCCGATTTTGATCGCGGCATCGAGAAGACCCTGCGAGCGTATAGCGCGGCGAACCTGGTCGGTAATCCGGTCCACGCGGCCATCAGCGACGACGAAATCTGCGCCTGCTGCCGCGGCGGCAGGCTATTGCCGGTTGCGTGCCTGAACGCCGGAGCGTGAGCCAAGTGAGCCAAGTGAGCCAAGTGAGCGAAGTGAGCGAAGTGAGCGAAGTGAGCGAAAAGCGCACCATGCAGATCAACGACACCCTCATCGACGACACCTTCGCGGAAGCCTTCCCGATGAAAGCGACGCGGCTCGTCATCACCGCGCACACGCCGGTCTGGGCTAACCACGCGGCGCAGTCGCTGACGGGCTTCGCCACGTCGGTTATCGGCTGCGGGTGCGAAGCGGGGATCGAACGCGAACTCGGCCCGCATGAAACACCCGATGGCCGCCCGGGCGTCGCGGTGCTGCTGTTCGCGGTATCGACGAAAGAACTGGCGAAGCAAGTCGAGCGGCGTGTCGGGCAATGCGTGCTGACCTGTCCGACGACGGCGGTCTTCAGCGGTATCGATCCGGCGACAAGCCGCGCCCCTCTCTCCGATAACGCCCCGCTCGGCAGCAGCCTGCGTTTCTTCGGCGACGGCTGGCAGATCAGCAAGATGCTCGGCGAGACGCGCTACTGGCGCGTGCCCGTGATGGATGGCGAGTTCGTCGCCGAAGAGAGCACCGTCACGGTGAAGGCCGTCGGCGGGGGCAATTTGTTGCTGCTCGCCACGGACACCGACGCGGCGCTGCGCGTGGCCGAAAGCGCGGTTCACGCAATGCGGCGCTTGCCGAACGTAATCATGCCGTTCCCCGGCGGCGTCGTGCGCTCAGGCTCTAAAGTAGGCTCGAAATATGCTGCGGCACCCGCATCGACGAACGACGCTTTTTGCCCGACGCTCATCGGCTTGTCGCCGAAAAGCGAACTGGATGCCGAGGTCGGTTGCGTGCTCGAAATCGTGATCGATGGGCTGACCGATAGCGACGTCGGCGCGGCGATGACCGCGGGAATCACGGCCGCGGCCGGACTCGGGCGAGCGGGCGGCGTGCTGCGGATATCGGCGGGAAACTACGGCGGCAAACTCGGTCCCTATCACTTTCATCTTCGCGAGCTTGCGGCCGGCGTGGACGGGAGGCGCGCATGAGCACGACTACGTTGCGGCTCAGGAGCGCGCCCGGGTTTCGTGTGGATGCTGCCGGATTGCTGCCTTCTGCGCTCACCGCGCTTTCGCCAGCGGAGATCGGACGTATCGTGCTGCCGGCGGGTAACGAGCGTTGCGAGGCTGGCGAACTGTTCGATATTTCGCGTACGGAAGGGGACGGTACGGATCGCGCCGCGCTCGTGATTGAAGGCGATGTGGCATGGCTTGACCGTCTTGGTGCGCATCTCGCTGAGGGTCGTATCGACGTCCACGGTTCCAGCGGCAGCCACACGGGTTTTCGCATGGCAGGCGGCGAATTGCGCATCGACGACGACACCGGCGACTTCACCGGCTGCCAGATGAGCGGCGGCCGCCTGACGGTAGGCGGAAATAGTGGCGACTTTACGGCCGGGCCGCTGCCCGGCGACATGGAAGGCATGACGGGCGGTACGCTGACCATCCAGGGCAACACCGGCGCGCGGCTTGGCGATCGCATGCGTCGCGGGGTTGTACTGGTCGGCGGAGACGCGGGCGAATGCGCGGCATCGCGGCTCGTGGCGGGCACGATCGGCATCGCGGGAAAGCTCGCGCCGCACTTCGGCTATGGCATGCGGCGCGGCACGCTGTTGCTGGTTCAGGCGCCCGCCAGTTTGCCGCCGACGTTCACCGCCGGCGGCAAGGGCTTCGATGTCTTCTGGTCGCTTCTCGTCCGCTCGCTTGCCGCCGAAATTGCACCATTTTCGACGCTGAAAGCCAGCTCGCTGCCGCGCCGGTTTACCGGCGATCTCGCGGTGGACGGACGCGGGGAACTGCTGCTCGTCGGATGAAACCAATCGGCGTAATGTGGAGCAACCCGTTGAGCAACCGGTGGAGCAACCGGTCGAACAACGAACGAGCTAAAGCCGGCAAGCGGCGCACATAGAACCTGAAGGAGGCGACCATGAACATTGCGCATTCATCCGCCGCGTCGCCCGACGCGAGCGCAGGCGTGCCGCGTTATTCACCCGCGCAGATCGCGCTGCATTGGGTGATCGGGCTGGCAATCATCGTCATGCTCGGCATTGGCCTTTATATGGTCGGACTGCCGAAGGGCCTCGCTTTCAAGTCGACCCTGATCAACTTCCACAAATCGCTTGGGATGACCGTTTTCCTGCTTGTGCTGATTCGCATCGTGGTTCGCCTGGTTGCAGGCCGGCCTCCGCTTCCTCCGATGCAAGCGTGGCAACGCGCCGCCGCGAGCATGACGCAGGGTCTTTTATACGTGGCAATGATCGTCATGCCGCTGACGGGTTATCTCGGCTCGTCATTCAACAAGTTCGGCACGCGCTTCTGGGGTATCTCGTTGCCCATGTGGGCGTGGGACGATCCCGGCCTGAGGAAAATCTTTTTCACGGTGCACACGGTCTCGGCCTGGATCCTGATCGCGTTGATCCTGCTGCATGTGGCCGGCGCGCTCAAACATCAGTTGATTGACCGAGACCGGCTGATGGAAAGGATGCTGCCGTGACAAGGCCTAATCGAATTTTTATAGAGGGACGCGCTCAGCGTCACGTCGCATGAAAATCAAGGTACTCGGTTCATCGGCGGGCGGTGGTTTTCCGCAATGGAACTGCAACTGCCGCAACTGTGACGGCGTGCGCAACCGTACGCTAAAGGCACAGCGGCGTACGCAGTCGTCCATTGCCGTGAGTGCGAACGGCGAGGACTGGCTGCTGATTAATGCGTCGCCGGACCTGCTGGCGCAAATCGCGGCCCATCCCGAACTCCAGCCGGCGCGACGCGTGCGCGATAGCGGCATTGCCGCCGTCATCACCATGGACGCACAGATCGATCACGTGACCGGCCTGCTGATGCTGCGCGAGCGCGACACCCCGTTGCCGCTGTATGTCACGGACGCCGTCCTGCAAGACCTGAGCACCGGCTTGCCGGTTGTATCGATACTCGCGCATTACTGCGGCGTCGAACGCCATGCTATTCCGCTCGACGGATCTTCGTTTGCCGTTCCCGCGCTGCCGGGCATCCGCATTGAAGCGCTGCCGCTGTCGAGCAAGGCGCCGCCCTTTTCGCCGCATCGCGAAGCACCGCAGCGTGGCGACAACATCGGGCTGACGTTCATCGATGAACACTCGGGCAAGCGTGCGTTCTATGCGCCGGGCCTTGGTGCGCTGGAACCGCACGTCCTCGAAGCGATGAACGCGGCCGACCTGCTGCTGGTCGACGGCACGCTTTGGACACCGGACGAAATGATCGAACTGGGGCTCTCCAAGAAGACCGCCGCCGATATGGGCCATCTCGCGCAAACCGGTGCGGGCGGCATGATCGACGTGCTCGATTCGATCGAACGTGACGGCGTGCGCAAGGTCCTCATCCACATCAACAACACGAATCCGATCCTGGTTGAGGACGGTCCCGAACGACGGCGGCTCGCAGAACACGGCATTGAAGTTGCATTCGATGGGATGGCATTCGAACTTTAAGCAGCGCTTACGGGAGGCAAGCAAGTGAACGGCCCCACTCCGATGACTAGCAACCACGCGACAGACAACAATACGGACAACACGACGGCCTGGACTCGCGAAGCGTTCGAAGCCCAGCTTCGCGCGAAGGGCACGGCGTATCACATTCATCATCCGTTCAACGTGAAGATGAACGAGGGCGGCTGTTCACGCGAGCAGATTCGCGGCTGGGTCGCGAACCGCTTCTACTATCAGATCAATATTCCGCTGAAAGATGCGGCCGTGATGTCGAATTGCCCTGATCGCGAGACGCGCCGGCGCTGGGTGCTGCGCATTCTCGATCACGACGGTTATGGCGACGACGAAGGCGGAATCGAAACATGGGCAAGGCTAGGCGATGCGGTCGGTCTCTCGCGCGACGAACTCTGGTCGCTCGAACACGTGACGCCGGGCGTGAAATTCGCCGTCGATGCCTACGTCAATTTCGCACGCCGCGCGCCATGGCAAGAGGCGGTGTGTTCATCGCTCACCGAGATCTTTGCGCCGCAGATCCACAAGGACCGGCTTGCAACGTGGCCGTCGTGTTATCCGTGGATCGAGCCCGACGGATTGACGTATTTCCGCTCGCGTATTTCGCTCGCACAACGCGATGTTGAACACGGCTTGCAGGTCACGCTCGATTACTTCAAAACCCGTGAACAGCAGGAACGCGCGCTCGAGATACTGCAGTTCAAGCTCGACATCTTGTGGTCAATGCTCGATGCCATCGAAAAGGCCTTCCCCCAATGACATCGCCACTGCTCAAGCTCAAGGGAATCTTCCGGCTGCAATGGGAACCGGCGCAGGAAGCGCATGTGCTGCTGTATCCCGAAGGCATGGTGAAGCTCAATCAAAGCGCGGGCGAGATACTCAAGCGCTGCGACGGCACGCGCGATATCGACATGTTGATCACGGACCTGCAGCAAGCCTTCAACGCGCAAGACATTGGCGATGAAGTCCGCTTGTTTGTTGCCGAAGCCGGGCGCCGCGGCTGGCTGGAAACTGCGGAGGCTGCAACATGACTGACATGAGCGACATGAACAAGATCGCGCCGCCGCTGTGGTTGCTCGCCGAGCTGACGTACCGATGCCCGCTGCATTGCGCGTTCTGCTACAACCCCGTGAACTACACCGACCACGCGAGCGAACTGTCCACCGATCAGTGGCTCAGCGTGCTGCGCGAAGCGCGTGCGCTCGGCGCGGCGCAACTCGGGTTCTCGGGCGGCGAACCGCTCGTGCGCGACGACCTGGAAATACTCGTACGCGAGGGACGCCAACTCGGTTTTTACACGAACCTGATTACGTCGGGCATCGGCTTGACGGACAAGCGCCTCGACGCGTTGAAAGACGCCGGGCTCGATCACATCCAGTTGTCGTTCCAGGACTCGACCCAGGAACTCAACGACTTCCTGAGCAGCACGCGCACCTTCGACCTCAAGAATCGCGTGGCGAAATCGATCAAGGCGCATGGTTTTCCAATGGTGCTCAACTGCGTGCTGCATCGATACAACCTGCCTCACGTCGACAAGATCATCGACATGGCGCTGGCCATGGGCGCCGAGTATCTGGAACTCGCGAACACGCAATACTACGGCTGGGCGCATGCGAACCGTGCCCAACTCATGCCGACCGCTGAACAGTTGAAAGAAGCGGAAGCCGTGGTTGAACGCTACAGAAGCGAGATCGGCGATCGCTGCAAGATCTTCTTCGTCGTGCCGGACTACTTCGAAACCCGGCCGAAGAAATGCATGAACGGCTGGGGCTCGGTGTTCCTCGGCATCGCTCCGGATGGCGCGGCGCTGCCCTGCCACACGGCGCGTTCATTGCCCGGTCTCACCTTCCCGAATGTGAAACAGACTTCGATCCGCGAGATCTGGTATGAAAGCGACGCGTTCAATCGCTTCCGCGGTTTCGACTGGATGAAGGAACCGTGCCGCAGTTGCGAGGAAAAAACCATCGACGCGGGCGGCTGCCGCTGCCAGGCCTACCTGCTGACCGGCGACCCGGCCAGTGCCGATCCAGTCTGCGATAAATCGCCTCATCACGAAGCCGTGATCAACGTGGTACGCCAGGCGGCCGCTCAACACGTTGAACCCGCTCAGCGCGAGCCAAACGAGCAGCCGATCCTGTTTCGCGACGACAGCAATTCGCGCCGGCTGGCGGCCGCGTCCGACGATCACGACCCCAACCATCGCAACGTCACCGATCTTGCGGGAGTCCACAAATGACCATCGCCAACATCAGTGTCCTTCTGGTCGATGACCACGCCGTGGTGCGCGAAGGTTACCGGCGCCTGCTCGAACTGAGTCCCGACGTGAGCGTGGCCGGTGAAGCCGCCGACGCCGCGCAGGCGTACCAGCGTTTCTGCGCATTGCGCCCGGACGTGGTCGTGATGGACCTGGCGTTGCCGGGCGCGAGCGGCATTGAAGCAATGCGTCGCATGCTCGCCCGCGAACCCGACGCCCATGTGCTGATCTTCAGCGTGCACGAAGAAACCATCTTCGTGCGCCGCGCGCTCGATGCCGGCGCGCGAGGTTACGTGACCAAGGCCAGCGCGCCCGACGTCCTTGTCGAAGCGGTCCGCGCGGTCGCGGGACGAGCACGCTACCTGAGCGCGGACGTGTCGCACGCACTCGCGCTGCGGGCCACGTTCCAGGAGGGGCCGCCGGGTCGGCATTTATCGGCGAGGGAATTCGAGGTCCTGCGTCTGCTGGTGCAGGGCTATACGCTGCCGAGCATCGCGGAAAGACTCGGCCTGAGCCAGAAGACCGTTGCCAACCATCAATCGGTGATCCGGCAGAAGTTCGGCGCGGACAATGGCGTGCAGCTTGCGCAGATGGCAAACCGCCTGGGCCTTCATTTCGCCGATTTCGCCAACTCGGCGGGTTCGCTGAGTTCGTTCAGCTCCGGCAATCCGGCCTGAACCGGCACGCGCGCGCAAAACAAGAAACCGCTGCCCGGCTGGCTGGCGATATGGAACTCACCGCCGATCGCCTCCACCCGTTCGCGCATGCCGATCAGCCCCAGACCTGCACGCGGTTTTGTCAGATCGATACCCGGACCGTCGTCGGTCATGGTCACCACGATCTCGTCACGCTGCTTGCGTTCACGTTCAGCGTGCGGATCATCCGCAGTCCGGACCAGATAGATTTCCACTCGCGACATGCGCGCGAACTTCGACACGTTCGTCAGCCCTTCCTGCACCAGCCTGTAGAGCGTGATGTTCAGCACATCCGCCAGATCCGAGAAGTCGCCGTCTACCGTCAGTGTAAACGACGCCTGCGGCAGACGTTCACGCCAGCTTTCAACGCAATGTTCGAGTGCGCTGGGCAAGCCGAATTCATCGAGTCCGATGGGCCGCAAGCGCCGGATCATGCCTCCTATCTGCCGATACACCGTGCTGGCGCTCTGCATGACCGCCAGCGACAAGCGATGGACTTCGGGCTCGCCTTGCACTGACAGATCGCGGATACGTCCCGCATCCAGCGCGATGGCGTTCAGGTACTGACCGAGTTCATCGTGCAACTCGCGCGCGAGATGGCGGCGCTCGTTTTCCTGCGCCCCGATGCTTTCGCTGGCAAGACGCCGGTTGTCGGCGAGGAGCTTTTCGGCTTGCTCTTCAAGCACGCGGCGATGCAGTAATTCCCGTTGTGATTCCCGATAGCGGCGCCAGGCAAACCACGCCAGGCCCAAGGCGAGCACGACCAGCGTGGGCGGATATTCGTCCATCTGGAAGCGTTCGAACCGGCGCGTGAGGGCGTAGGTCAGCTCGCCGACGTCCAGGCGCATGCAAACCACGGCAGCGATGACCGTAACCGCCAGCACGCAAGCGAGGTCGCGCCACACGCTCGTAGGTGAACTCGCATGAGATGCCGGCGCTGGCGCGGAGGAGTTTGTGGAATCGGGTGGCATGGCTCTCTCATTCTACTCAGCACGCGTGCTTGCGTCGCGTGCAAACCGGGCGGGTTGGGAATGCTTCCCCCTGTAATCGGGAAGACCTCCCGGTTGCACGACACGCATCTTGTGGGACGCTTTCAGTATGGCAACGGCGCGGATATTTGCTGCGCCCGAACGTTATACCGAAGTCATACCGATAACAACACCCAGCAGGAGACGATCATGAGCCAAGCACCCCATCACCCTTCTCGCAGGCCTCCATTCGCTTTGCGCGTGTGCTTCGGCAGCGCGCTTGCCGGCCTCAGCGCCGCGGCCTGGGCGCAAGATGCAGCCTCGCCGCCGGTCGCTGCGTCCGAGCCGAACCTGATCCAGCTCGCGCCGATCGTGGTGGTGGGAACCACCCCGCTGCTGGGTATCGGCACACCGCTCGAGAAGGTGCCGGCCAACGTCCAGACCATCAAGGGCAGCGCGATCGACGCGCAACATCGTTCGGTGCTCACCGACTACTTCGAGAAGAACGTGGGCAGTGTCGACATCAACGAAGCCCAGGGCAATCCGTCCCAGACCGACATCAACTATCGCGGCTTTACCGCGTCGCCGCTGCTCGGCACGCCGCAGGGATTGTCCGTGTTCCTCGACGGCGTGCGCATCAACGAGCCGTTCGGCGACGTAGTGAACTGGGACCTGATCCCGCAAGCCGCGATCAACACGATCCAGCTGATCCCCGGCTCCAACCCTACCTTCGGCCTCAACACGCTGGGCGGCGCCATTGCCGTCACGACGAAAAACGGCCGCAGCAATCCGGGCGGCGAAGCTGAAGTCTCCGGTGGTTCGTGGGGCCGCAAGACGGCGCAGATCGAGCAAGGCGGCGTGATCGGCCAGAACCTCGACTACTACTTCACCGCGAACACGACCAACGACAACGGCTGGGCCGACCACAATTCCAGCCGACTGCGCCAGGCGTTCGGCAAGCTCCGCTACACCGACGCGGACACCACGATTTCACTGTCCATGGGAGGCGCCGACAACGACCTGCAAGGCTCGCAGACCATCCCCCGCTCCTTCCTCGATAACTACAAGCAGGCCTATACATTCCCGGACCAGAACCAGAATCAGGTCGGATACCTGACGCTGTCGGGCGAGCATTATTTCAGCCCCAACCTGCAGATCAGCGGCAATGTGTATTACCGGCACTACCGGAACGTGAACACCAGCAGCAACACCAACGACGACTTCGGCCAGGTCGATGACGACGGCAATGTCGACACGGTCCAGGCGACCAACGTACAGTCCGTGATCGTCACGGACAGCTACGGCGCGAGCCTGCAAATGACGCTGCTCAACAAGCTGGCCGGGATGGAAAACCAGTTCGTCGCGGGCATGGCGGGCGACTTCGCCAACTCGCATTTCACGCAGGCTTCGCAAGACGCGCAGTTCACCGATTCACGCGCGACCATAGGCATTGGTCCCTATGAGTCTCAAACCGATGCAAAGACGCGCAACGCGAACTATGGCGTGTATTTCGAGGATACGTTGTCGATCACGCAACAGTGGTCCATGACATTGGCCGGGCGTTATAACTGGTCCAAGTCTGTTATCGGCGATGAAAGCGGTGTGCAGCCGCTGCTTGACGGCAGCCATACATTCTCCCGCTTCAACCCGGCGGTGGGCGTCAACTGGAACCCGACCTCCACGTTCACCGCCTACGCCACCTACAACGAAGGCATGCGCTCGCCGACCGCGATCGAACTCGCCTGTGCCGATCCGGCCGCACCCTGTTCCCTGCCGAACGATTTCATTGCGGACCCGTCGTTGCAACCGGTGATTTCAAAAACCTACGAGATCGGCGCGCGTGGCCAGCTCGGACATGGAACCTCATGGAGCGCGGCACTCTACCGGACCACGCTCGATAACGACATCCAGTTCGTCAGCAGCAACGGCGCAGCCAGCACGCTGGGCTTTTTCCAGAACGTGGGCAAGACGCGCCGGCAAGGAGTAGAACTGGCCGGGCACACGCAGTTCGGACCACTGGGCGTGGCAGCGAGTTATAGCTACGTAGACGCAACCTATCAATCGACGTGGACCGAAAGTAGTTCCAGCAATTCGAGCGCCGATGCCAACGGCAATATCACCGTCAAGCCAGGCGATCGTATTCCCGGCATTCCGCAGAACACGGTCAAGCTGCGGCTCGACTATGCAGCCACGCCGAAATGGAATGTAGGGACTAACCTCACGTATCGCGGCAACATTTTTGCTCGCGGCGACGAAGACAACCAGGACGTGAACGGGTCGGTAGCAGGTTATTTCCTGATCGACCTCGACACGACCTACAACATCACGAAGCAGCTGCAGGTATTCGCCAGCATCACGAACCTGCTTAACAAACGTTATGCAAGTTTCGCGATCCTTGGCGAGAATGACTTCGATGGTCCGAACCACAGCTTCAACGGCGCCAATCCTGCCAATGAACAGTTCCTTGGCATCGGGGCGCCGCGCGGTGCATGGGTGGGGCTGAGGTATGCGTGGAAGTAAATTTTGTTTCGCACCGGGGAGCAACTGTCTCAGCTGAACCCCGGTGCGAACAAGACTGGCGTGCTACTCGATTGACCCTGCGCTGTGCGGATACGTCACGATGCCCCATGCGAGCGGCAATCCTTCAATCTGCTTGACCGGCTGGTAGCTGGTGGCGTCGAAGACATACACGGCGTTCGACCGGCCGCATGCCAGCATCAGCTTCGAGCCGTCGGGCGTGAAGCTGAAGTGCCAGCAACGCTGGCCCACCGGTACATCGGTCAGGTGATCGAAGGTCTTGGCATCGAATACCTGAAGCATCTTGCCGCGCGCCGCCGCAACCATCAGGCGCTTGCCGGCAGGGTCGAACGCGACACCGTAGGGTCCCAACTGCGTATCGACAGTCTTGATCACCTTGAAGCTCTGAGCATCCAGCACGACGAACTTGTTGGTGTTCTCAAGGGTGACCACATATTGCTTGCCGTCAGGCGTTCGCTTGATACCGCGCGGGCGCGATCCATGATCCAGCTTGAGCGTGCGCAGCGGCGCGCCGGTACCGACGTGATACACCGACACCGTATCGTCGCCCTCGTTGGTCACCAGCATTTCCCGGCCATCGCCGGAAAACTCCACGCCTTCCGTCTCGTGCCCGCTCTTCACCGAACGGATCACCCGCAAAGTCTTCAAGTCGACGATCGCGATCTCCGCAGGCGGCTCACTCGCGTCGTCGTCCCTTCCTGCGCCCGGAGGACCGCCTTTATCGGCTCCTGCTGCGGCTCCTGGCCCTCCCGATGCTCCTGATGCTCCCAACACGCCCGGAGGCGGCCCGCCGTCCTCGCCCGGCTCGTAGGTCACGTAGGCGTAGTTACCGTGCACGCGGACAAACTCCGGATTCTTGCCGATCTTCACCCGCCGCAATACCTTGCCGGTGGCTGTATCGACTTCGGACAGATCGCCTGGTTTCTTGTTGGCCAGCAGCAGCCGGCGCCCGTCCGCCGTCAGGCTCAGGCCGCGAGGGCCATCGTCGCCGAACGCGAATGTCTTCGCGAGCGTCATCTGGTCGAGGTCGATCACACCCACCCCCGCCGTCTCGCTCGTTACGTAAGCAGTCGGCGCTGCCGCCCACGCGGCGCTCGCGCCGAACGTGATACCGGTCGTCACCACCGATGCGAGCGCCAGATACGCCGTCGCCTTTTTCAAATGCATGTTCGTCTCCGCCTATTGTTCTTTGCAAGGTACACCGGATGTCTTCGGACGTCGCGGACCCAAAGGCCAACTTAGCCCATCAAGGCGGTACTTGACAACGGATCGGGGCGGGAGATTCTCCCGAAAGCGTCTTTTCGACAGCGCGTCCGCGGGTCTATCGCGTTGCGTCGGGGTCGTCGGCGAGACGATCGACCAGCGCCTTGACGCCGCGGCGCCATGACAAATCCGTGTTGCCGCGGATATCGACCGAGCGCTCGAACAGGGTCTTGCCCGACGTCACGTCTTCCACGCGAAGATTGATGTTGATGATCAGGTTGCTGACTTTCTGCACCCAGCACACGCCGACGCGCTCAACGCCAAGTTTGCGTCCAACTTCCCGCTCGCAACCGTTGCACGCGTTCATATTCTGCGCCGCTGTAAGTTGCGTAATCATGGCGCTCGCGGGGGCGTTATCGGCGACGCGAAAAAGCTGGCGGTCACGCAACTGGGCACGCAGGTCATTGCTGATCAAGACAATGCGAGCCTGTTGCGTACGGTTGGTATCGGCGTCGTTGTAAGAAGCGTTATCGTCGATAAGCGTGCAGTCGATCACAGCAATCGACCGCGGCGCAGCCATCGCATGCGATCCGGCAGTTGTTGCTGCAAGACATAGCGCGACGCCACGCAGAACGCGCAATGCGCGCCGTGCTCCATGATGTAAAACGCTTGGCAACTGCAGCATGGCTGCTGGTATCCACGAGTCGATGATTCGATCTTCCATGCCGCAACTCCTAGCCAGTCAACGCTCGTTTAGGGCTGGCAGTTGACGCTGAACTGCTCACCGTCTGCGGCCGCTTTGAACGGAAACCCCGCAGGCTCCGCCACGGAAGAAATCGCCACGTCAACAACAGCAACGCAAGCAACGCGGGGCACCAATTAAGATGGGTCGCCGCCGGCTCCCGGTGCATCAACTGCGGATCGAGCATGGCATGGGTCAACGCTTCGGCCCCAAGCAACCGCTGATACTTGAAGCCAATCCGTGACGCCACTGAGGCAAGGTACTCCCCCCGCAGTTGCGATAACTCCTCGTGGCTTTCTGCCGTGGCCGGCTTGCCGGGGATGGTCGGGACCTGGATCACATCGTCGGCGTGCCAGAACCCCACCCTGTTGCCGTTGGCATCGGTCTTTGGAATATTGGCGGGCTGGTCCCCGCCCACGCCGATAAGCCAGCCATGAACCTTCCCGCTGGCTATTTCGCGCACCCGGTCATTCGATGGCAACACAGGGGGCGCTTCCTGACCATCGGTCATGAAGATCACCGCGGTATCCGGCCCGACTTGCTGCGCTGTCCGCACCGCCGAGTAGATGCCGCCCTCGGCCACGCGGCTCCAGTTGGTCCAGCGCATGCGCCCATCGATTTCATTCAACGACGACAGCAGCGTGTCGAAATTGCTGCAGACTTCAACGGGCGGCAACAACAGCAACGTGCGCTGCCCGGTAAACACGCTCCATCCGACCTTCGATCCGCAAGGCAATTTCCCCAACGTTTCGCGCGTGGCGGCACGGGCGAATTCAAGCCGGCTCAACGGCGCATCGCTCGCACCCACGTCCTCGGTGTCCATACTCTGCGTAATATCGAAGGTGACGATGTAACGCGCGGTATCGCGCGGCAAAATGACAGGCGGCATTGCAAGCGCGGCGATCAGCAACAGCAGCGCGAGCACGATCGGCCACTGTTGCCGGCTGAAGAGGCTTCGTCCGGTTAGGGCAATTTTCACGGCAGATCCTCGGCCTGCGCGCCGCGCAACTTGACGTCGTGCTGCTCCTTGATGTCTGGCTCGTCGGCACTCTCGGTCTCTTCCGGAGCGCGCCATAACGCACGTTCGAGGTTGTAGCGCGTGTCCCAGTCGCCAGGCGCAACGCGCAGCAACTGACGGTATCGTTGCTTCGCCTGTTCCAGTAAAGGCAAGGATTTGACCGGACCGGGATTTCCCTCGCCCGTCGCTTGACGCAGATACATATTGCCCAGGTTAAAAACCGCGGCATGCGCCAACTCGCTGTTGGCGTCGTCTTGTATCAGTGCCTCATAGAGCCTCTGCGCGTCAGCGTAAGCGCCCGCCTTCGAAAGCGCCATCGCACGGGTCAACTGAGCCTCGGGTAGATCGGCGAGATGGGACGACGCGCTCGTCAAGACGCCTGCTTGGGCAACAGCCTGACGCACATCTTCAGCATGCTTCATGCGTAATGCGCCATCCATAGCCACCGCCGCGCAACCCAGCGCAACCAGTCCAAACGCGATGTGAGCCCAGGAGCGTTTCATGCCCAACTCCTGACCTGAAGCAGATGCAACGCGAACAGGAACGTGCAGAAGACCAGCGCGGCCGCAAAACAATAAGGACTGCGGTCCTGTCTCGGCAACCGCTCGACAAACGACACCTGATATTTTTGCTGCCGGTTGATATCGTTCATGGCAGCGGCCATCGCATCGGCATCGTTTGCTTGATAGAGGTGATACGGCGACTTCAACGTCAGAAAAAACCGGTGCAGCTCGGCCTCGGCGGAGGTATCGTTCGCGGCGACCGCCCGCAGGTCGGGGCTGTACACGCCACTGCGCAAGTAGATGAAATACAAGTCGATCTGATTGCGCTCAAGGCCTTCTTCTATGTCGCGACGCGCTTGTGCGTCGAGTCTTGCGCCGCCGTCCGAGACAAGTACGATTACCCGATGACCATCGTAACGACGTCCGTCAAATTGTCCGATCGCCGCGCGCAAACCGCGATCGAGCTGCGTGTCCGCCATGCCCCGGCCAATGCCCGTGCCGGCTATCGCATCCTGAATAATCTTGTGATTTTCCGTGAAGCGAATGACCGGTATGGGGCTGATGCCGAACATCATGAATGCGAGCCGGTCGTTCGGACGATCATCGACGAAACGGGTTATTGCGCGGCGAGCGACTTCATTCTTCGACATGCCCCGGGAGTCGATGGGCTGTCGCCCCATGGCGTCGTCCATGCTGGAACTCCGGTCCATCAGGATGAGAATTTCGGCGCCGGTGCCGGTGTGCAGAACCTGCATATTGGAACGGCCTGGGCCCGCGAGACCGATGACTATGGCAAGTATCGCCAGGACCGCGCAGCCTCGCCATATCATTCCGACAGTACGTCCAATCCGATCGACCGGCAGCCATCCAATATATGAAAAGCTCAGCGTATCGCTGCGTCGGCGCAGCAACGGAAGGCACGCGAGCGGCAGTAGGGCAAGCACGTAGGGATGCGCGAAGTCGATAGGGGAAGTCATTGCTGCTGACGCCTCTCCGCGCGATAAAGCGAGCGGCTCAAGTCGAGCAAGGGAAAGTTTTCATCGGCGGAACCCGAAGCAAAGAAACGCTCGCCGGACTGCTGGTAGAAGCGTTCGAGTTGCGGCTGCAGCGCTTGCAAATGCGGTGCTCTTGCAAGCAAGCCTGGCAATGAACCGGCATGCACGACCTGCCCCGCCGTCTCGTTCAATGCACGATGCAGACACAGCCACCCGCGCGCGTTTTTATCAGGTTGGGATGACGCAAGGCGCTGCATCTCCATGTATGCGCGGGCAAACGGCAAGCTCGCCGCTTCGCGTGTGTTACGCCATTTCCACCAGCCGAACCATGCGGCAAGCGTTAAAACGAGCAAGCCGAGCGCCCAAAGGGTCTGCCTGCGCAGCGGCGCAATCGCGGGTAGCGGAGCCGGCCGGTCGGGGCGCAGCGATTGGAGCTCGCCCATGCCGAATGCCGTATTTGGTGTGAGCGGACTCACGCTCACCGGCCATTCCGGCACTTGTAGCGATCCCAAAGTCAGGGCCGGGAGAGCAATAGTGATGAGCGTTTGCGGCGCGTTCACGATCTGATAGTCAACGACCATCCATCGCCGCCCTTCTCCATCCGTTTCAATGCGCGGATGGCGGCGCTCGAACCAGATGCCGATGCGCCCAGTCGATGGCGTCGCGGCGGCGCTCGAATCGTCACTGCCTGAACCGGCCGTGCCCGAAGGAAGCAGGATGCGTTGCGAAAGCACATCGCCGACCGTGTAGCCGAATGCGCGCGGTTGCTCAACCGTCGCCGATGAAGGCGCCCCTATCGCAGCGTTTGTCATGCTTAGGATTACTGTCATGATGACCAGGATCGGCGGACGCGCGAATGGGCTCATGCGACCGCTTCCAGGAAGTATCGCGACAACGATTCGGCATTGAATTCACCCTGAAGGTAGAACGGCCGAATCCCGCGCTTATCGAAGAGCCGGTCGATTTCGGCACGCCGCCGCGCGGCCGCGTCGCGCCAATCTCGACGAGTTTTTCCTTGCAGCCACAATGTCCGGCGTTCTCCCGTTTCGGCATCGTCGATGGCTAGCAGCGCGCCATGCTCCGGCGGCTCCACTTCCGCGCGGTCCCATACGACCATCGGAATAACGTACGCATGGGTCAACGTGTCGAGTATCTTCGGCAGCCGTTGCAGCGGCCAATGAAAGTCCGAGACAATGAAGACAATGCCCTGCCGCCCGGCAAGTTTCGCGACCGATTTTTCAAGCCCATCGATACCACCTGCCACGCCGGGCGATTGCGCCGCACGGCGCACGGTGGCCGCCATTACGTCGCCTACACCCTGACCATAGCGCGCCGGTGAATAGAGTTCCTCACGTTCGGCGGCATCGAACGCGAGCATGCCGACCTGATCGCCCGCACGGAATGCGCTGTACCCCAGCGCGGCGACAAAATCCGCCGCAACGTCGAGCTTGGACTTGATCTGCCCGAAGTGCATCGACGCTGATACGTCGATCACGACATAGACCGGTACGGACACGCGTTGCAGATGAACGCGAACGAGCCACTCGGCGGGAATGGCCCGCAAACTTGCGCGTAAATCGATACGGCGCGGATCCGGATGATCGAAAAGACGCGCGTGCATCGCGAATGCCTGACCCGCGCCGAAGCTCGAACCGGGATGCGATCCGGGTCGCGAGCCACCGGCGCACATCGGCAACCGGTAGTGAAACTCTGGCATCGCGCTGAGCGTATTCATGATGTCCTCATGAGATTACGGCACCGCGACTCTCGCCATGATCTGCGCGACTAACGCTTCCGCAAGTTCCTGCCGGCGCAGTTCGTAGATTGGCGTGAAGAACACGCGATGCCCAAGCGCGGGCAACAGCACAGCGTGAATATCCTCTGGTACCACATGCGTGCGCCCGGCCAGCCACGCGACCACGCGCGCCGCCCGCAAGAGCGCGCTCATGCCGCGTGGACTCGCGCCAACGAGGATCAGGCGCTCCATGTCGACGCCGTCAAGTGCGATATCGAATTGCTGCGGATTCTCAGTCGCGCGCCAGATGTCGAGCACGTAGCGCTCGATTGTCGCGCTGGCGCTCACGTTGCGTTGAATGCTGCCGCCGATATCGTTCAACTCCGCCCATCGGACCACGCCCGGCGTCACCCGTTCGAGCAACGCGTCGACATCGTGGAAAACAGGATCGAAAACCAGCGCGCGTCTGACTTCGGGATCTGTCGGCGTCGGCATGTTCAGCTCGAACAAAAACCGGTCGCGTGCAGCCGATGCCAGCTCGAACGTTTCCTCGCGCTCAACCTTGTTCCGATCGGCGAACACCGTCATGTGAGGGAAGTGATATTCGCGGTCGAACGCCGAAACGGAACGCTCGGCCATCGCCCGCAGCAGGAGCGACTGGACTTGCGGCCGCGCCCGGTTGATCTCGTTGAAGAAGAACGTGGTCAGGTTTTCGCCGTGACGCAGCAAAGGACCGGGATCGATCCGGGGTCTTCCTTCGGCGTCCACATACGTGTGATAGATGAGGTCACCCGGCATCATGTCGATGGTGCCTTCCACGCGCCCGAAGCCTCCACCAATGGCCCGCGAAAATGCGCGCAGCACGGTGGTCTTGCCGACACCTACGCCCCCTTCCAGCAGCACGTGACCGCGCGCAAACAGCGCGACATTGATCAAGCGGATGATGTCCTGCTGGCCGGCGACGGCGTTTGTGACGCTCAGTTCCACCCGTAACGCACTCTCGCGCCAGTCCTGTAGTTGCTCCTCGAAAGCCATCGGCCAGGTCTCCTGTTGCATCGCGGCACGATGAAAGGAAACAACGCGCCGGAACGAGGGAATGCAAAAGTCGTACCGAGTTTAAGTAGCCGATGAATTATTGTTCGGAGACTTGTCAGTGAGGATTTTAATCAGCCAGTTGTGAGCGACAGAGAAACACACTGTCACAGCATGCGGGACACGTTGTGTCTGCGATCGGACTTCGTGGGTTGTTAAGGTGGCGGGCACGACCGAGGTTTTGCGCCGTCACGCTTTGCCATCTGAGCGTGAAACGGTCGCTTCCTCCTGCATGGCAAGTGCCGGACCTTGTTGTGCATCGGTTGCCACAACACGATATGTTGTCTTGAAGCCTTGTTGCGTATAACCCGGGTTGGTCGACGACGGCGAGATCTGCACGATACCGGCATCGCTATAGATCTTTGAAGCAATCACCATGTTGAAGGTTGGAAAACGCCCTTCCTGATTCACCAACTCCTGATAGGCTCAACGTATCAATCCATTCCGTAAATCGAAATATGATGCATGACAAGAAATTTGACGCGATCAAGCAGACGCAGGCGTGATGAAGGACGAACGTCGGGAAGCGAGGTTAACCGTTAGGAATCCAAATGCTACCGGAATAATAAACATGATCCCAAGTAGGGTGGGCCTGTGCCAACAACCCTACGCCGTTGCAAAAGATCACATCATTGAGCTGTGCATCGCAAGAACGCGCTTCAGCTCCAGTCGTCCATATCGTGCTTGATGCTGTGCCGGTTGGCGATCAGCGTGTCGACACTTGGTTCGTTGTTCATCGCCCGCTGAATGGCGAGTTTGGTCGCCTCGTAGTTCGTGCGATACATGTCCCTCTTGTCGAGGTTCGTCTCCGCGGCGCAACGCGGATCGATCCACACGAGACTGATGATGCATAACTCGTTGGCCTGATCTTTCGGCAAGATGCCTTCGATCAGGCAATCGACTATTGCATCGGCCGTCGCCGACTGCACCACGCCGCCGAATAGCTCGATGGTGGTCATGTCCCTGAGCGTCACCTTGGGGACGATCATCGTGGCGGGACGCACCATCTGATTGCAGGCGCGGATCGCGAACATGGCCGTGTGCCCCTTGCTCTGCGCCATCATGTTGGCGAACGCGTGACCGGCGGGTCCGTCAACACGGCCTAACAGGATTTCGGGCATCGCGTCAGTCACTTGGCCGGGTGCGGCGAACACCGTGGCTTCGCCTGTGCGGAACGTCAAATCGAGATTCATTGCCGACCTCCTTCTTAGTTGGACACCAAGGATTCGTAGCATGCAAGGACGATGCCATTCAATCCGACACGCCCGGGGAGGCATGGCAGTGCGCAACATGTATCGTCTTCGGGACAGAGTGGCAGAGTGGCAAACACGATTCACGAGGCAAGTGTTCCGGATATGCGGCGCCGCCGGCATTGTCCGTGCCTATTGCTGGCTCGAATGGTCCATCATCGGCGCCTGAGCATCTCTCCGAAGGCACGCAAGTCGCGTGAGGAAGTCGTCACTTCCGTGAGCGAGGCGAGCCGGTTGTGGGAGACGGTCGAGGCGAGCGCAGTGCTGGGCGAGATCAGCTTCATCCTACCGGGACGCGCGGGCCAAAAGGCGCGCGAAGTCACACAGACGTTACGAGCCCAACGCGTGAAGCTACCAGGGGCGAGCGGGCCCACTGTCACCTGCGTGCTGGCGCAGGAAATTGGAGCGCCGGCGAGCATGAGGCCTGTGGTGTGGCGCCTGCTGACGAACCGGGAAGCAGACAACATTGATGCCGTGGTCGAGCTCATCGACTGGTATCGAGCGCGATGGGAGGTCGAGATGTTCTTCCATGTTCTGAAGAACGGCTGCAAGGTAGAAGCGCTCCAACTCTCGCAAATCGACCGCGTGGAGCGGGCTCTGGCGTTGTACATGGTGGTGGCATGGCGCATTGCCCGGCTGATGCGTTTGGGCAGGACCTGTCCTGAGATGGATGCCTCGTTGTTCTTCGACGCCGATGAGATACGCGGTGCTTTCCTGCTGGCCAAGAAGCCGCGACCAAAAACTCCCATCACACTTAATCAAATCATTCGCCTGAATGCTTCACTGGGTGGTTTTCTGGGCCGTAAGAGCGATGGTGAACCCGGTGCGAAAACCCTCTGGATTGGCATGCAGCGAACCATGGATGCCGCCTCGACCATTCGAGCACTTCGCGAAGACGATGCCTGACTTCTGTATAAGGGCATGGTTTTGAAGGGCTCATGCTGGCTTCTTTCCGATGGAGAAAGCGCACCCTATCGTCTTGTCGAAGGAGACTGCTTTTTACTGACGAGCGGCCGGTCATTCGTGCTTGCCAGCGACCCTTCAATTCCGCCGGTGAATTATCTGGACGCGCTGTCTTACGATGCGCAAGGCATTGCACGATGCCAGACAGGCGCCGATTGTTTTTTGGTCGCGGGGCATTTTTCGTTGGCGGGAAGTGGTATCGACAGGCTTTTCGAATATCTCCCCGCGGTGGTCCCGGTGAGCGCCGCGTCGAGCGAGGCGTCAGTGCTTCGATGGTCACTCGATTTTCTCGCGCAAGAACTGCGGAACAATCAACCAGGTCATTCGCTGACTGCTGAGCATCTCGCGCACATCATGCTCATTCAGGTTTTGCGGTTGCATCTCGCATCAACAAAAACCATGAACCATGGATGGCTTTCCGCGTTGAATGATCCGCAGTTGAGCGCCGCTATCAATGCGACGCACAAGGATATTCGTCATCGTTGGACGGTAATTGACATGGCAGGAATAGCCGGCATGTCCCGTTCGAGTTTCGCCGCGAAGTTCAGGCAGGCGGTGGGAACCACGCCATTGGACTATGTGACTCGATGGCGAATGCAGATCGCCGTCGATCGGCTTACGGATAGGGAAACTAGCCTCGCGCGAATTGCAGATGAAGTTGGCTACGAATCCGAAGCTTCATTTAGCACTGCATTCAAGAAGATCCATGGCTGCTCGCCTAGGGCCTATCGGATCCGTGTCTCGACGGAAAAGCCGGCCTAACAGGATCAGGATCAGGATCACGCTGCGAAGGCCGCGATAGGGACAGTGCGAGACGTGTATGCACGCGTTGCTCCACGCCGACAAACCTGCTCAGCGTGGCGAGTACAGCACAAGTACAACATGTCAGGTCGGTCAGCCCTCTTGAACTAAGCCGTTAAGACTGCCCAGCGTCTACTCGTTAATGCTTTACCCATGCATTAACGATCGGTCACCCGCTTAGAATCTATTGGCGATGACAATTCCAGGCGAAATTGTCATCGCTATCAGCTATTACTGGCCTGCAGCCGGCGATACTACGCTCGGTCGCGCCAGTGAATTGTTGCTCGGCCAAACAGTAGCCGCAGGCGTCGATCCATTAGCGCTATTTTGCGTGCCCGAATTCGACGACGCAGCGGCGTGGCCACTGTCCGAGTTGGCGTCCCCTGGCGTGCCATAGCCGCCGCCCGTTGCAGCGACCGGCGACGTCACACTTGGTCGCGCCAGCGAGTTGTTGCTCTGTGCATAAGCGCCGCCTGACAACGTGAGTGCAGCGACGGCCGCGATTAATGTACTGGTTGCCTTGTTCATGACCCCGTCTCCTTAATTGAATTGGAATTTCGACACATACGATCCATTGCCATTGTAGGAAAGCGGTCGCTCATAATTAAGCGCATTCTCCGCAAGGGTGAATTTCTATTTTCGGGGAAATCCCGGCGTTAAGCGCTGATGGGCGAGCGCAATCTTGCCTAGTGCTCCACCATTGAGCGCTGCGTGTCTAGTGACGAGCCAGAAAATTGATTGGGTGCCTGTTTAGAAAATTACCCGTAGAGCGGAACCCCGGTGAGGAAACTTGCAAACGAACTCCCTCTTCATTGACGACAACGCCTAAGCTCGCTTACCGTCCCATGCTTCCCGACTAATAGACATAGTTGTCGTGTTCCACGTCCGGCCCTTGAACGTTCGATCCCCAATGCGCTCTGCTGTGACAGTCATTCCGACAGCGTTGCATAACTTGATTGCGGCGCGGTTGTCGGAGATCGTCTCCGCATAAATTCGCTCGACGCACAGCGTGCCAAAGCCAAATTCAAGTATTCCGGCAGCAGCCTTTCGAGCTAGCCCGGACCATTGCCATTGCCGGCCAATTTCGCATCCGATGGAAGCATCGCCAGGTGACTCTAAGCGGATGCCGCAAGTACCGACGAGTTCCCCTCCTGACTCCAGGGCAAATTGAAATTTGGTCCTTGGCAGACTGTCGGCTTGTTCGATGAACATCTGCAGCAGTTGGCCCGCACGCTGCTCCGAGGAGTCATCCTCGCTATAGAAACGATGCATTTTCGGATCGCTTCTGAGTTGTTGATATTGGATCAGGTCCGCGGGCCGAAAATCTCGAAGAATCACATTGTTCAACTCTATTCGAATCGCTCCGGTTTCAATTTTGTCCATTACCTGGTCAACTCTATTTTTTTGAACAATTAGCATTGTTGGCAATCTGCGGGCGCTGACGAATGACCGGTTGCGGCCGCTCACCAAAAGCTGATGGGCAATGATCCTGGTGGACGACCGCTTTGCGCATCATCCACCGGCAGTTATTACGACGCCTTTTTTCCAGCCGCAACGCGCGGCACCGTCTTGGACTTACCTGTCACCGGCAAAGTAGCGACGAAGGCATTGATCGCCGAATTCAGCTTCGCGCGGCCGGCTCCATCATGAGCGTGGACGGCCAGGCCGGTAAACAACACTGCGCACATCATCGACAACGCATCGATGTCCACCGACGGCGCGATTTCGCCATCATCGACCGCCAGCTTCATGCGCTTGCAGATCAAGTCGACAATCTGCTTCTGCCGTTTGTGCAGCAGCGCGCGAAGCTCCTTCTGGTCGGCACTCACATTCAGCGCGCCAAGCATCACCATGCAACCGCGTGGCTGCGGACCGCGCGTGAACATTTCAACGCTACGCTTGAGCATCGCGCTGAGCGCTTCCCGGATGCCGCGTGGCCCAGCTAACGCAAACCTTGTCGCTTCGCCCTCAAGCGTCCCGTAGAGGTCGATTGCTTCACGAAACAGGTCTTCCTTACTGCCGAATGCGGCGTAGAGACTTGGCGAGTTGATGTTCATGGCGACAGTCAGGTCGCTGATCGCACAACCGTCGAAACCCTTCAGCCAGAACATTTCCATCGCGGATGTCAGCGCGGCCTGGCGGTCGAAGGTTCGGGGCCTGCCGCGCCTCTTCGAAGCTCCTTCATCAACTGAGCTATTCATCATATTTCTCCAAGTCTCCGGTCAGGTCACGATCCTGAATCGCTATTTTGTAACGATCATAACGAAAATCTGGATTCGGATCAATTTTTGAGGTTTAATATTCTGTATCGATCGACACATATATAGGGAATTTATGCGACGATCGGGCAGTACCGTCGTCGGCACTGCCCTTCCTCAATTGAAATGGAGTTCAAAATGAAACCCGTACTTCGCACCTTGGTTGCTGCCGCAATCGTAATGGCCTCAACCACCGTCTTCGCGCAGACGGCTCCCGGAGCCAGCCCACAGGCGGCTGCGGCGCCCGCGAAAAACTTCGACGTATTCGTCGACAAGCCAACCGGCTTCACCTTCGTCAAGCTGCCGGGCGGCTGGAAGTTCGCCGGCAAGGTCAGCCCGAGCGACATGCGGCACTTGCCTTCTACTGTGTTGACGTCGGTCGTCGCCGAGGAACCGGTGCAGATGGCGGACGATCAGCCACGCAAGTAAGCAACTGGTTCCTCACCCGGCGTTTGCATGGCACTCCCCGCCCGAGCTATCGGTAATCCTGACTTAGGTGCTCAACGCGAGCGTGGCGCCTGGACTTTTATTCGCTTCAAGCGGCCAAGGCTAATATTTACGTTGCAACACGAGCGTATAGTCAGGCATCCGTCACGGGGAGAGTCGCAAACATGCACGATCTCGCTACCAAAGAGGCGGATGCGCTGGCGGTTGTCAAAACGTTTTATCGAGGCGCTGCTGAAGGCCGGATCGTGGACTTCGAAAAGTACACCGCTGAGGGCTTCATATTGTTCGTTCCCGACTATCTTCCTTGGGGTGGTCAATATGACAAAGCCGGGTACGTGTCCATTCTTCCCCAGGTGGCAAAGACACTCGATGCCGTGAGGCTGTCGTACGAGAGCCTGACCGTACAGGGTGAACACGTCGTGGCCCTGATCCGGATTGGCGTCCAGGGAACTGACGAATCAATTCTGATTTCCGAGCATTGGGATGTGTCAGAGGGTCAGGCGCATCGGCTACTTGTGGCTTACTTCGATCCAAAGGTGCTGCTGGACAAAGTCGCGTAACGCTTGACCAAGGCGCCACCATCGCTCGGGAGTTTTGATGAATCAGCCCGATTTCTCTGCTCGTGACAAGGTCGTCAAACATAACGTCTACGCTTCCGTGAGAAGGCGGGACGGTCTCCCTCAAGAAGCCTTTTCGAATTACTGGCGCGACGTGCATTCAACGCTCTGCTCGCGCTTGCCGGAACTCAACTTCTACGTTCAACAGCACTTCGACCGCGACCATTACGCGAACTCCTGGCCTCTTGCCAATGGTGTTCGCCGGATTGAAGCTGACAGACTGAATCTGGCGATTGCGGAAATTGCATTCGCCAGCCCGTTAGCGGCAAAGTCGCTGTTTTCATCTCCAACGTTCAAGGAAGTACTGGGCGAACAGGCGCGATACATCGACGCCATGGGCGTGTATCTCGTGACCGGGTTCTACACGTTCGTCCGTGACGGCCGTCCAACATTAGCTGGCTTGCGAGGAAGCCGGCCTGCAGTACTCACCACCACGTTGGGCGCGGTGAATCAGCTCGACGAGAAAGTCACCGCCAAGTTTGCCCCGCGATAGGCACGCAATCCTTCCAGAGTATTCGAGGCGTTCTGATGTCCCAGTGCCGTGAGCCGACGTGTTACTTTAAGCCTCATGAAACCTTCCTATCAGCGCGCACCTGAGGGCAACGTCTGGGTATTGATCGCCGCGATCCTTGGATCGAGCCTCGCGTTTATCGACGGTACGGTTGTCAATATCGCGCTGCCTGCAATACAGAGCGGGCTTCACGCGACCTCGGGAGAACTTCAGTGGGTGGTTGAGTCTTATGCCCTGTCGCTGGCGTCGCTGCTGCTCGTCGGCGGTTCATTCGGCGATAGCTACGGCAGGAAAATGGTCTTCCTGTTCGGTACGGTTTTATTCGCAGCCGGATCGGCATGGTGCGCGTTCGCGGGTTCTATCGAAGGATTGATCGCTGCCCGGACAGTCCAGGGAATCGGTGCCGCCTTCCTTGTGCCCGGCAGCTTGTCACTCATCAGCTCGGCCTACCCGGCAAGCTCGCGCGGACGCGCGATCGGCACCTGGTCGGGATTCACAGCAATGATGGGCGCAGGTGGTCCCGTCCTTGGAGGCTGGCTGGTCGAACACCTTTCGTGGCGATCAGTATTCCTGCTCAACCTGCCGCTAGCGGCAGTCGTCGTGGGCATCGCGCTATGGAGAGTCAATGAAAGCAAAAACGAAAAACTTGATAAAGCACTGGACTGGCCAGGAGCACTCTTAGCATCGATAGGACTCGCCGGAATCACGTACGCACTGATCGAGGCTTCCGAAAAGGCGTCGGGCGTTCTGCTTGCCGGGTCGGTCGGCGTGATAGCACTCATCGCCTTCCTGGTTCGCGAGGCCCGATGCCGCGCTCCAATGGTCCCATTGGCACTTTTCAGGTCGCGCACATTTGCGGGCGCAAACCTGATTACGTTCTTTCTCTATTCCGGACTGGGGGGAATACTTTATTTCCTGCCATTCACCCTTATCCAGATCCATCATTATTCTGCGGCCAAGGCCGGCGCCGCGCTGTTGCCGTTGATCCTGATCATCTTCGTGCTTTCACGATGGACCGGCGGACTGGTCGCACGCTACGGCGCGAGAGTGCCACTCACCTTGGGCTCTGTCATCGTCGCTGCGGGATATGCGCTGTTGGCATGGCCTGGAGTTGGCGGTCCGTACTTACACACCTTCTTCGCGCCCGTCATCGTGCTTGGCCTGGGCATGGCGATTTGCGTCGCCCCGCTGACCACGTCGGTCATGAACGCCGTTCCGGAGAATCAGTCGGGAGTTGCATCCGGGGTGAACAACGCGATTTCGCGAGTCGCCGGGCTACTCGCCGTCGCGGTCTTCGGCCTTGTCCTAACAATGCTATTTAATCAATCGCTCGACATGCACCTTGTACCGCTTGGTCTTTCTCAAGCCGCGCAGAACCAGGTGAACGAGCAGCGCGCGCTTCTTGGTGCAGCGGTCAATCCGGACGCCCGCGTGATGGAGGCCGCGCGCGAGTCCTTTGTCTTCGGGTTCCGCGTGATCGTGCTGATCGCATCGGGTCTCGCGCTCGCAAGCGCCATCAGCGCATGGCTTCTGCTTGACCATGAGCCGAAAGGCGGGGCGTCCGGGGGCTTACCTCATTCTCAAGAGACCTGACGCGTGGGCCGGAACAGGATCTTGTTCACGTCCATGTCGTCCGGCTGGTCGATAGCGAAGGCCACCGCCCGCGCGAAGGACTCGACCCAGTCGTCAACCTTCAGACGCCCGAGCAGCGAAAGCGGCATGAGGCCCGCGTCGTTGATCATCACGTCGATACGCCCGAAGGTCTGCACGGCGGTATCGACGAGACGCTTCACATCGTCGAGCACGGTGACGTCGGTGGCAACGCCGAGCGCCCGGCGTCCCGTGCGGTTCAATTCATCGGCTAGTTGCTGCAAGCGCTCGATACGCCGCGCGCCGAGTACGACGCACGCGCCACGCGCGCTCAGCAGGCGTGCGGCCGCAAGGCCCAGGCCGCTGCTGGCGCCGGTAATAACGATCACTTTGCCGTTGATCTGGTCGCTCATGAAACCCTCCTGCTGATGATGTGGAACTTGACTGCAGACTTCACGGTGTCAAGCCACTAGCGGGCCAAGCCTTGATCCAGTAGCAAGGACATGTTGATACTGTCCACTCACAATATTGGGGAGCACTGCGTGCCCATTAGCGAACTTCGCGCAATTGAGACCTTCACGAAGGCCATTGAACTTGGCAGCATCCGGCGTGCGGCGGCGGCCCAGGGCGTCAGTCCTCAGGCCGCGAGCCAGGCGCTCGCGGCGCTTGAAGAGCGGCTGGGCGTGCGCCTTTTGCATCGCACGACAAAGAGCATCGCGCCGCTTCCGAGGGACAGGAGTTTCTCGAGGCCGCGCAGCCCGCGCCGGCCGCACTGGAGCGCGCGGTGGACCGCATTCGCATGGCGAAGGACGATATTGCCGGGCCGTTGCGAATCGTCGCCCCGAAGTACTCGTTCCTGCCAATACTTTGGCCTCTCGTTGATGAGTTTTGCCGCCGCCATCCCGAAGTTCAGCCCGATGTCAAACTCGATGACCGGATTGGCAAATGGGTGCAGGACCGTGTGGATGTTGGCTTGCGCATTGGTTCCGCGCCTGAGGACGGCCTCGTTGCTCGGCGTCTTTTCGCCATGCAACTGATCGTCTGTGCGGCGCCGGCCTATATTGCGGCACATGGGGCGCCGAAGTCGATTGAACAGCTGGCGTCGCATCGATGCAGCGTGTTCCGGCATCCCGGCACCGGCCGAATCCTGCTCTGGCTTCTCAAGGTCGGAGGCGAAGTGATCTCCCACGACTTGCCGCCCGCGTGATTGACCAACGATGCCCAGCTCGAGACCGAGGCGGTGCTGTCGGGTCACGTGATCGGCTTGTTGTCCGGCTTGTCGGCGGCACCTCTGATTCGTTCGGGGCGGCTTGTGCCGCTGCTCACGGACCACGTTACCGACCATATGAGCGTGCATGTGTACTACGGAAGCCGCGCGGCGCAACCGTCGCGGGTGCGGGCGTTTATCGACTTGACGGTGGAGCGGTTGGCCCAGTCTTCGGACTACGTGCTGGACGCGCGGGAACTGGCGGTGGCGGTGGCGGTGGCGGTGGCGGTGGCGGTGGCGGTGGCGGTGGCGGTGGCGGTGGCGAAGGGGCGTAGGAAGACGCGCCGGCGATGATCCAAGGGAGTTAAGTGCGTTAAGACGCACCTGCTTCGGTGGAATATCGGCGAGCGCCGGATGGAAAAAGGCCCGGACGATGCCGGGCCTTTAAATCGAAGCGGGAACCCCCGTTACCGCCTCGATGATGTTTCTCTCGTAGCTGACCTGTTGCCTCTGAATATTCGTTTTTTTGATCGTTGGGCGCTTTTTGTCGGTCAGCGAGGCCATAATAATTGCGAGTGCTCCGGCGCTATGTGGGCGACCCCACATAGCGCTTACGAATGGTTACACCTGTGGCGTCGCGACCACGTGGGGCTCCGGAGTTGGAATGCGTGGCTGCGTCATGCAACGGTACTCCCTCCCCCATCGGATACAGCGTGCCGGGCGCCGGATGCCCTCCCCGATCTGCTCGGCGCAGCGCTGGCAAAAGACAATCGCAAATGCGTGCGGGGGCGTTGCCCGGTATAAGACGCACGCGTCTAATTTTCACAGAGCCTCGCATGCGGCTAAGGGCGGCTTCAAGCGAACCCGCCCTTAGATAATGGAACGCCGTTAGTTGCTATAGGGTCGACGTCGATGTCGCTCAGAACAAGGAGTTCGTACGGTTTCGGGGGTATTTTCCGCTCCGGTTCTTAGCGGGTTGGCTGCTCGGTTTGCGCCATTATTTTGGGGGTTACGGCCAAACGAATTTTGGCGGCCTTGTTTTGAGGTGGGTGGCGGCGTGGCTTGACGTGCATACAAATTCGGTGGATGGTTCACGCGGATAGCGCGGGGTGTCCCTTGGGCGGGTTCAATCACTGGTGGCGAAGCGTGTGGGTATCGGTGTTCGGAGAAGGAGGGTTTCACACATCGGTGGTTCTGGCGAGCACCGTGCTTTTCGGGTACCAATGAATAAAAACTGCACGCTGTGGACACTTAATTTTT